>DATMIB010000134.1:0-17441 GCA_035554635.1 Steroidobacteraceae bacterium
TGTCGCGTCTGGTCCATGGCCCGTCTCACTTGCGATACGGCACGATGGGCTGCTCGAGCTCCATCGGGTAGTCCTTGCGCAGCGGGTGCCCCTCGAATCCTTCGTAGAGCAGGATCGGCCGCAGGTCGCCGTTGCCGGCGAAGCGGACGCCGTACATCTCGTGCACCTCACGCTCCATGTAGCGCGCCGAGCCGTAACGTCCGGTCAGCGTCGGCACCTCGAGCGCGTCCTCGGCGAGCGCGAGCTTGAGCCGCACGCGTCGCATCTCGGCCGGGCAGAGCAGGTGGTAGACGAGGTCGAAACGCGGCTCGCGCCGGCCGAGCCAGTCGACCGCCGTCACGTCGAGGAACAGGCTGAAGCCGAACCGGTCCTTGAGCCGGTCGACGACCTCGGGCAGCCTCTCGGGCGTCGTGTCGAGCACGAGCATGCCGTGACTGTCCCACGCTCGCTCGTAAAGTCCCTGCAGTTCCGTCGTGATGTTGTCGTAGAGCGAGGTCGTCAAAACAGCACCGTTGTCAGGTCCGGGAGGGCGGAGGCTGCTCCGACGGCAGGATGGGGTGGCGATCCGTCGCGATGCGATCCTGCAGGCGCATGATCGCGTCGATGACGATCTCCGGGCGCGGCGGGCAGCCGGGCACGTAGATGTCGACGGGGATGATCCTGTCGACGCCCTGCACGACCGAGTAGTTGCGGTAGAAGCCGCCGCTCGTGGCGCAGGCCCCGAACGCCATGACCCACTTGGGCTCGCACATCTGGTCGTAGACCTTGCGGATGGTCTGGCCCTGCTTGTGGCTGATCGTGCCGACGACCATGAGCAGGTCGGACTGGCGCGGCGTGAAGCGGGGCAGGGCGGCGCCGAAGCGGTCCGTGTCGTAGAGCGTCGAGCTCACCGACATGAACTCCATGCCACAGCAGGCGGTGACGAAGGGATACGGGAACAGGCTGAACTTGCGTACCCAACCCACGAGGTCGTCCTTGCGGGTGGTGAGGTAGTCCATCACCGCCATTCGAGAGCTCCGTCCCGCCACAGGTACACCAGTGCAACCCCCAGCAGTGTCATGAACGCAAGGAACGAGGTCAGTGCGAGCGTGGCGATCCGGGCTTCCCCGGCGGCCGCGGCCCAGATGAACAGCAGGACCGTCTCGAGATCGAACAGCAGGAAGAAGATCGCGATCGGATAGTACTTGACCGAAAGCGGTCGCACGTTACGGTGCTGCACCGGTTCGGCGCCACACTCGAACGGCTCGAGCTTGGTGGCCGAAGCCGCGGGCCGGGGCCCCAGCAACGCGTTCAACCCCAGGATCAGCCCGACCAGGCCAACCGAGGCGAGCAGGTACAGCAGCAGAGTGGCGTAAGGAGTCATCGTCTGGAACCAGTCCGCGGGCGACTATAGACAGGCTTCTCATTCGCGACTCCCTGCGGATAACCCGTATGGCTCCGGGGGCCTCCATCGCACCAAATCTGGACATCCTCCACCCGGACGGACGTTCCCTTGGACCTGACCAATACCCTGACCCGCACGGCGGGCAACGAGGCGCTGGCGCGTCGGCGCCGCTGGCCCGCGCGACTCGACCTGCTGCAATCGGCTTCGGGCCTTGCGCTCGCGGTGTTCCTGATCCTGCACAGCTTCACGGTGGGCTCGCTGCTGCTCGGCCCGCACGTGTTCGAATCGATCCTGAGCGTCACTGACGGCACCCTCCTCGTCGGCCGGCCGCTGCCGGCGCTGCACGCCCTGCTCGCGGCCACGATCGCGGCGCTGGTCGCCGTGCACGCCGCGCTCGCGCTGCGCAAGTTTCCGGAAGGGTACAGGCAGTACCGCACGTTCCGCGACCATGCGCAGACGATGCGGCACTCGGACACCTCGCTCTGGTACTGGCAGGTGGTCACGGGATTCCTGATGTTCTTCCTCGTCACCGTGCACCTGTACATGATGCTGACCCAGCCGGACAAGATCGGCCCGGTCGAGGCGACGACCCGCATCGTCCAGGGTCGCCTCTGGCTGCTGTACGTGCTGCTGACACCGATCGCGCAGTTCCATTCGCTGGTCGGGCTCTACCGGCTGGCCCTCAAGTGGGGCTGGGTCGGCGCCGACGATCCGGTCAAGGCACGCAAGCAACTGCGTCGCGTGCTCTGGCCGGCGATGGCATTCTTCATCGGTCTCGGGTTGCTGACGCTCGCGAGTGAAATCCGCGTCGGGCTCGAGCGCGGGTCCGTGCGCACCGAAGTGCCGGCCACACTCGCCGCCGGGAGCGTGCAACCGTGAAGGTCATCTACACCGATCTGCTGGTCATCGGCGGCGGTCTCGCCGGCCTGCGCGTCGCGATCGGCGCGCGCCGTCGTGGCCACGACGCGATCGTGCTGTCGCTGGTGCCACCGAAGCGTTCGCACTCGGTCGCGGCGATGGGCGGCTTCCAGGCGAGCCTCGGCAACGTCTTCAAGGGCATGGGCGACAACGAGGACGTCCACTTCGAGGACACGGTCAAGGGCAGCGACTGGGGCGCCGACCAGCGCGTCGTGCGCATGTTCGTCAACACGGCGCCCAAGGCGATCCGTGAACTCGCCGCCTGGGGCGTGCCCTGGAGCCGCGTCCGCCAGGGTGACCGCCAGGTCATCATCAACGGCGAACGCGTCACGCTGACCGAGCGCGCGGAGGCCCACGGCCTCGTCTCGCAGCGCGACTTCGGCGGCACCAAGAAGTGGCGCACCTGCTATGTCTCCGACGGCACCGGCCACGCGATGCTGTTCACGGTCGGCGATCGCGCGATCGCCGAAGGCATTCCGGTGCACGAACGCACCGAGGCGCTCGCGCTGATCCACGACGGCAAGCGCTGCTACGGTGCGGTCGTGCGCGACCTGATCACTGGCGAGCTCACGGCCTACGTGGCGCGGGCGACCACCATCGCCACGGGTGGCGCGGGGCGCATCTTCAGCGTCACGACCAACGCCGTGATCTGCGAAGGCATCGGCGGCGCGCTCGCGCTCGAAACGGGCGTCGGCTGTCTCGGCAACATGGAGGCCGTGCAGTTCCACCCGACCGGCATCTTCCCGGCCGGCATCCTGGTTACGGAAGGTTGCCGCGGCGACGGCGGCCTGCTGCGCGACGTCCATGGCCACCGCTTCATGCCGGACTACGAGCCGGAGAAGAAGGAGCTCGCCTCGCGTGACGTCGTCTCGCGCCGCATGGAAGAGCACATCCGGGCCGGCAACGCCGCGCAGTCGCGCTTCGGCCAGCACCTGTGGCTCGACATCACGCAGCTCGGCCGCACGCACATCGAGAAGAACCTGCGTGAAGTGAAGGAGATCTGCGAATACTTCCTCGGCATCGACCCGGCCGAGCAGTGGATCCCGGTGCGGCCCGCGCAGCACTACACCATGGGCGGGGTGCGCACCGACCACACCGGCCACGCCTACGGCCTGCGCGGCCTGTTCGCCGCGGGCGAAGCCGCCTGCTGGGACATGCACGGCTTCAACCGGCTCGGCGGCAACTCGGTCGCCGAGACCGTCGTCGCCGGCATGATCGTCGGCGAGTTCGTCGCCGACTTCATCGAGAGCCCCGAGGGCGAGGTCGACATCCCGACCCCGTTGCTGCGCGAGGCGATCGAGGCCGAACGGGCCAAGCTCGAAGTCCTCCTGAAGGGCGGCGGCACCGAAAGCGCGGGCGCGATCAAGAAGGAAATGCAGCAGGTGATGACCGACCGCGTCGGCATCTTCCGCACCGCGCCCGACCTCGAGCACGCCGTCGCCAAGCTGCAGGAACTGCTCGTGCGCAGCCGCAACATCGGCCTGCGCTCGAACCGCGACGGCCCGAACCCCGAGCTCGTGACGGCGTACCGCGTGCAGAAGATGCTGAAAGTCGCGCTGTGCACTGCATTGGGTGCACTGACGCGCACTGAAAGCCGCGGCGCCCACTTCCGCGAGGATTTCCCGCGCCGCGACGACGCGCAGTGGTTGAAGCGCACGCTCGCGAGCTGGCGCGACCCGATGGCGACGGTGCCGACGCTCGACTACGAGGCGCTCGACGTCAACGGCATGGAGCTGCCGCCCGGCTGGCGCGGCTACGGCAACAAGGACTACGTCGACCACCCCGACACCGCGCCGCGACAGGCGCAGATCGCGCAGCTGCGCGAATCGCTCGGCGGCGCCGACCGGCATGCGGTGCAGCAGGCACTGATGCCTTTCGAGCACCTGCTGCCCCCGCGGCTGCGCGGCCGTAACGAACGCATCGACGAGAAACTTTCCGCATGAGCGCGACCCTGACCCCTCCGCCGCAGAGCGAACCGGCCACGGCCCCCGCGAAATCCAAGGCCGTGCCCGCCGTCGGCACGCTGCCCAAGGCCGCCGTGCCCGAAGGCCCGCGCCGGATGCTGCATTTCCACATCCTGCGGCACGACCCGCAGGATCCCGCGAGCGTGCCGCACGTCGACGTGTTCGAGCTCGAGGAAGCGCCGGGCATGACGCTGTTCATCGCGCTCAACGAGATCCGCGAGACGCTCGATCCGTCGCTCGCGTTCGATTTCGTCTGCCGCGCGGGCATCTGCGGCAGCTGCGGCATGGTCATCAACGGCCGGCCGAGCCTCGCCTGCCGTACGCTGACGCAGGACCTGCCGACCGACATCACGCTCGCGCCGCTGCCGACGTTCGAGCTGATCGCCGACCTGTCCGTCAACACGGGCAAGTGGATGCGCGGCATGAGCGAACGGCTCGAGACCTGGGTGCACTCGGTCGGGGCTGAGCCGGACATCGGCCGGCTCGAGACGCCGATGGATCCGGACCTCGCCGACAAGATCTACGAGCTCGACCGCTGTATCGAATGCGGCTGCTGTGTCGCGGCCTGCGGCACGGCGCGCATGCGCAAGGACTTCGTCGGCGCGGTCGGCATGAACAAGCTCGCACGGTTCGCGCTCGATCCGCGCGATGCGCGGACGGACGAGGACTTCTACGAACTCGTCGGCAACGACGACGGCGTCTTCGGCTGCATGACGCTGCTCGGCTGCCACGACGTCTGCCCCAAGCAACTGCCGCTGCAGACGCAGATCGCGTTCCTGCGCCGCAAGATGGTGAAGGCCGGCCTCTGATGGATCCCCACCTCTCCCGTTCGCGGGAGAGGTCGCGCAACGCGCGGGTGAGGGCCCGCCGACGAGGGAGCGGAGTAAGATCCCGCAGTTCCCGCACGAGCCGAAGCTGCCATGTCCCTGTTTTCCCGCCTGTTCGGTAAATCCGCCCCCAAGCCTGCCGCCGCCGCACCTGCGACACCCGCCCCTGCACCGGCCCCGAAGCCGGCACGTCCCGACCCCGCCGTCACGGCGCTGGCCGAAGAGGCGAGCGTCGCGCAGGCCATCACTGCGGGCGATCTCGGCGAGGTCAGCCGGTGGGTCGTCGAGGGCAGCTCCACTCGCGTGCGCCAGATGGCGGCGCGTGCGGTCACTGCGCCCGAACAGCTCGACCGGCTGATCCCGGCCGTCCGCGGCAAGGACAAGAACGTCTACAGGATCCTCGCCGCCAAGCGCGAGGAACTGCTCGCGGTGCGCCGCGCCGCCGAACAGCGCCAGGCTGAAATCGCCGACGCGGCCGCCGCCCTCGCTCGACACGGCCAGCGTCCGTACGACGTGTCGTACGCGACCACGCTGGCGCGTCTCGAGGCCCGCTGGAGTGCCGTCGCCACTGATGCGACGCCGGAGCAGCAGGTCGAGATGACGCAGGTGATCGTCCGCGCGCACGAGCTCGTCGAAGCACAGCGACTCGCAATCGCGGCGGAAGCCGAGCGCCAGCAGGCAGCGGCGCTCGCAGCCGAGCAGGCCCGGCGCGATCGTGAACAGGCCGCCCAGGTCGCGGCCGAGGCGGCGACGGCGCAGGCCGAGCTCGCCGAGACGGAGCGTCGTGCCGAGCAGGCCCGTCGTGAAGCGGGCGACGCACAGGTGCGGGAATTGCTCGGCCTGTTGCGCCAGGCCCAGGCCGCCGTCGAGCACGGCGGCACCGCGCGTGCCGTGCGCCTGCGTGATTCGATCCGGCAGAAGCTGCCACAGGCCCCTGCGCTGCCCGCGTGGTTCGAGCGCAAGCTGCAGGACGTCGAGACGCGACTCGGCGAATTGCAGGACTGGCGCACGTTCACGGTCGTGCCGAAACGCGCGGAGCTGGTCCAGCGCATGCAGGCACTGGTCGGGGCCGACATGTCGCCCGAGGAGCTGGCCAAACAGATCCGCCGCGTCCGCGACGAATGGCGCACCGTGCATCGCGGCGCCGGCGACGAGCCCACGCCGGAACGCGAACAGTTCGAACAGGCCGCACAGCAAGCCTATGAACCCTGCCGCGAGCACTTCGCGCGCCAGGCCGAGCAGCGCAAGCAGAACCAGGCGCGGCGCGAGGAATTGCTCGAGCGTCTCGCGGCGTTTGCCGCGGAGCAATCCGGCGAGTCGCCGGACTGGCGGGCGGTGCAGCGCGCGATCGTGGAATCCCGCCGCGAGTGGCGCGAGTACGCGCCCGTGGACCAGGAGGTCGCCAAGCCCCTGCAGGCCCGCCTCCACGCCGCGCTCGACGACCTGCAGGCACGGCTCGATGCCGAATACGCGCGCAACGTGCAGGCCAAGCGCACGCTGATCGAGCGGGTCGCCGCGCTGGCCACCATCGAGGACACGCGACAGGCAGTCGACTCCGCGCGTGACCTGCAGCAGGCGTGGAAGGCGGTCGGGTTCGTGCCTAGGCACCAGGACGACGCACTCTGGGCCGAGTTCCGCGGCCACTGCGACGCCGTGTTCGAGCGCAGTTCGCAGGCACGCGCGTCGCGCGACGCTGCGCTCGACGCCAACCACGCCCGCGCGGTCGCGTTGTGCGAGGAAGTCGAGGCACTGGTCGCGCGCGTCGACACGGACGTGGGCGTCGTGCGCAAGCGGCTCGAGGAAATCCGCACCGAGTTCGACGCGCTGGAGTTGCCGCGCGCCTCGGTGCGCGACCTGCGTCGGCGGCTGGGTGTCGCGATCGAACGCGTCGAGGAAGCCGTCCATCGCCAGCGCGAGCGCGTCGCCCGGAACGCCTGGGTCGCGGTGTTCGCGGCGCATGCGCCCGTGCGCGCCTATGCACTCGCTGTGGCGCGCGGCAGTGAAGATCGCAACGACCGGCTCGCCGCGGCCACGGCGGCCGTCGCGGCGGTCGGCGACACGCCGAAGGACGCCCGCAGTGCGCTCGAACGCCAGCTTGCCGGAGTCACTGCGGGAACGGTCGATCTCGACCCCGCCGCGAACGCGGCGACGCTGCGATTGCTGTGCGTGCGCGCCGAATTGCTGGCCGGTCTCGCATCGCCGCCGCAGGACCTCGAACTGCGACGCGAGCACCAGATGCAGCGGCTGGTCGAGGCGATGGGCCGCGGCGAAAGGCCCGGTCCCGGTGCGACGCACGACCTCGCGCTCGAGTGGCTCGCGGTGGGGCCGGTCGAACCTGTCACGTACGAACCGCTGCACGAGCGCTTCGTGCGAGCGCTCGACCTCGCGCCGGGCTGAGCCAGGGCGCGCCCTCGTCACGGCACGCCTGTTAAGAAACTCTTAGCATCCGCATAGCAAGCATTTAGCGACGCCCCGGGCGCAGCCGGCCGACACTCCTGCCAACGGAAACACCCGTGCAGGAGCACGCCATGACCCGCATCCATCGCTGGACGGCCAGCGCCGCCGCCGCCCTCGCCATCACCGTTTCAGCCCCGGTCGTCGTCGTGGCGGCCGATCACGCCCACGACGCGGCCACGATCGCACGCGGCAAGTACATCATCACGGTCAGCGGCTGCAACGACTGCCACACGCCGGGCGGCATGGAAAAAGGGCCTGCGGTGCCCGAGCGCGAGTGGCTCACCGGTCTCGCGATCGGCTACCAGGGCCCGTGGGGAACGACGTATCCGACCAACCTGAGGCTCGTGCTCAACGGCATGACCGAGGCCCAGTGGTTGAAGCACGCGCGCCAGCCGCGGCTGCCGCCGATGCCATGGTTCAACCTCAAGGAAATGTCGGACGCGGATCTCAAGGCCGTCTATGCGTTCGTGCGCAGCCTCGGTCCCGCGGGCCAGCCGATGCCGGCCTACGTCGCGCCCGGCGGCAAGGTGACCACACCGTATTTCGTGTTCGTGCCGCGGCAGGATGCGCAGCAGCCGGTCGCGCAGCGCTGACGGACTTCGCTGCACCTCGAGAAGGCCACCGCGACGCCGGCATCAGTTGCGCTGCGAGACATCCAGCAGTGCGAGCGGCCGGTCGACCTGCAGGCGGAAGCGGCCACGACCGGTCTTTTCGAGACGCAATGCCGGGCAGCGCTCCTCGAGCCGGCGTTGCAGCAGGATCAGTCGCGCCTCGAGGTTTTCGCTCAGGTCCGGCAGACCCAGGGACGGGTCGAGCCGGAGTTCGCGGTTGCTGTGCTCGGTGCGACCTTCGTCGACGAACGAGCGCACCAGTTTCCAGAGGATCGCGCCCGCGACGCCTTTGATCAGGTAGTCGTCGCCGACGAAGATGCTGTCGTTCTCGGCGAACCGCCGGATTCGCACCGGTGCGCCACGCGGCGCGGCCGGCGCGGGCTCGACGGCATCGGCCTCGGGCGGACACTCGTCGTTCTCCTGCAGCAACGACGCGACCGCGCCGACGTGGTCGGCGAGCACCACGAGTGCGTCCTCCTCGTCGTAGCCGAAGCGGCTCGTCGCGACGCTTTCGGCGAACAGCACGCCGAGCAGTTCGGCGCGCGCCAGGATCGGCACCGCGATCTGGCTTTGCGACTGCGGCAGGCCCGGGAACGGAATCGTCTCGGCCGCGACGATGCCACGCCGCGCCGCGTCTTCGCGCATGGCGCGTCCGTAGCCGAACTCCGAGGTCGCGTGGGAAATGCGGATCGGCGTGCGCTCGAGCGCTGCGGTGCCGATCACGCCTTCGCCGGGGCGGATCTCTGCGCCGATGCCGGATTGCGGGTAGCCGCGGCTCGCAACCGTGTAGAGCGATTCCCCGGCAGGATCGCGCATCAGCACCATCGAGTGGTCGATGCCGAGAATCTCCTGCAACGAATCGAGCAGCAGTTCGAGCAGTTGCGCGAGGTCCTGCGCCGCAGCGAGTCGCGAGGTCGTGCAGCGCACCTGCGCGAGCGTTGCGCCCGCCGTCGCGGGCGCCGGCAGGTCGGTGCGGTAGAGCTGCGTGATGTCGTGGACGCGGTACACGTCGGCGCCGCGCAGCCGGAACACGCCGGTCATGCCCGCGTGCGAGGCGATACCCGCGAGCTTCGCCTTCATCGACTCGAACAACGGCCCCGACTCCTCGGTGCGCAGGTACTCGACCGCGAGCTTGTACTGCACGCCGGTGTCCGGGTGGATCACCAGCACCGTCGCGCGCGGGTTCTCGAGCACGTTCTGCCGCGTCTTGCTGAAGAACTGGTAGGAGAGCGCGACGTGCGCGTGGTCGACGTAGTGCACCTCGGAGATGTACGAGACGTTTGGCGTGCCGTCGCGGGCGCAGGTCGCGATGACGGCCGGCACGGCCCCCTCGAGACAGGCGCGGATCGAGTGCAGCGTGACCGACGTCGTCGTCATGGGTCAGTCCGCGAGCCGTCGGCCGGCAGCCGGCCCCGGCGTCTGCTCGAACGCCGCTGCGACAGTGAACGAGATCGCCAGCAGGTCGCTGCCCTCGCCACGCACGGCCCGCGTGAACGCGCCCTCATAGCCGAGCTTCTGCATGTCGGCCATCCAGGCCTCGAGGTGACCACGGGACGTGCGCAGGTCGGCGGGCGTGGCACGCGCGACGGTCGCGTCCGTACCCTTCAACTGCAGCGTGCGGTGCGTGCTCGGCTGGCTGAACACGACGGCGATGTGGCCGTTGGCGCGGATGTCGTCCACCACGGTGCCTGCACGCTCGCGCTCGACGAGCACCGTCACCTTGCGACGGTTGCGCGAGACGCGACAGCCACAGCCGCGCAGCACGTCGGCGACGAGTTGGTCGTTGCGGGAACTGACGACCACCGACACGCCGCCCTGCACGAAGGCGGCGTGGTCCGGGTCGAGTCGAAGTGCCTGGGCCGGTGCGTCCTGCATCGGCGCGCATCATAGCCGCAGCGCAGGGCGCAGTGGTGCGGGGCGTCGTGTTCGTATAGGTTCGTCGCAGCCCACCACCGGGGAGCGAGCTCCATGAAGCGCGCGGCGACAGTCGTCATTTGCGGGGCCTGGATTGTCGGTGCGCTGGTCGCCGTCGGCGGGGTGACGGCCATCGCGGCACCCGGGGTTCCGACACCCTCCGAAGACATCGTGGACCTCGTGACCCGCCTCGGCCTGGTCGAAGAGCAGACGCCGGTGCGGGAACGTGCAGGCTGGAGGCCGCCGCGGACGATCGTCGTGCGTCCGGCCGGGCCGGGCCTCGTCGAAGCACTGCGGCAGGTCGCGCCGGGCGTGAAGTTCGTCGAGGCCGGCACGGCGGAGGCGGCCGCCATGCTCGCTGCCAAAGCCGACGCGGTGCTGGGATTCTGTGCCGCCGACCTGCTCGCGGCGGGACCGAACGTCCGCTGGATCCAGTCGTACTCGGCCGGCGTCGAGCAGTGCGTTGCGATCCCGGCGCTGCGCGAGCGCGACATCCTGCTCACGAACATGCAACGCGTCGCGGGCCCGGTCATGGCCGAGCACGTGCTCGCAATGATGTTCGCGTTCGCGCGCGGCCTCGACTTCTACATCCCCGAGCACTCCGCCCGACGTTGGACACCGACCTCGCGCATGGTCACGCTCGACGGCAAGACCGTGCTGGTCGTCGGCCTCGGCGGCATCGGCACCGAGGTCGCGAAGCGGGCGCACGCGCTCGGCATGAAGGTCGACGCGGTTCGTGCCAGCGGTCGCGAAGGGCCCGAATACGTGCGCGAAGTCGGCTTGCCGGCGGACCTGCTGCGGCTCGCGGCCACGGCGGACTTCATCGTCAACACGACACCGCTCACGCCCGCAACGCGCCAGCTCTACGACGCGAAGTTCTTCGCCGCCGCGAAACCGGGCGCGTACTTCTTCAACGTCGGTCGAGGCCAGAGCGTGGTGCAGTCGGCACTGGTCGACGCGCTGCGCAGCGGCCGCCTGGCCGGCGCCGGACTCGACGTCACCGATCCCGAGCCGCTGCCGGCCGACGACGTCATGTGGTCGCTGCCGAACGTGATACTTACGCCACACGTGTCGGCGCGGTCCGATCTCGGCGATGCCTTGCGCGTCGCGATCCTGCGCGAGAACGTGCGCCGTTACGTCCAGGGTGAGCGCATGCTCTCGGTGGTCGATACGCGGCGCGGCTACTGAGGCTCAGTCCGGCTCGTCCTGGCGCTGGCCGTCGCTGTCGCTGCTGGTGCCGCCCCCGCCTTCGCCGCGCTGGCGGTCGAGGTCCGGTGCCTGTTCGCCCCAGGTCGGTCGCGGGCGTTGCGTCTGCGGACGCGGCGCGTCGTCGGCCTCGGGTTGCTGCGGGGTGGGGTCGTTCGCACCGAGTTGTCGTTCGCCCATCGTGCACGCTCCTGGCAACGGGCCGCGCGGTGGCGCAGCCGCCTCGTTGCAGCGTCACCTTGACGACGTCCGGCCTGTACCGTCACCGCCCGAAGCCGCGTGCGGGCGTAGGACGGTCTTGACGCGCATCGCCGCCGGGGACGCATTGTCCGTCGGCAGTCCGTGCGGCCAACTGGGGCGATGGAAAAGACACCCGCCGGCGTCCTTCGCGTCGTGCTGCTGCTGGTTGTGCTGGCCGGCTGTGCCGAGGTCGCGACGGTGCTCGGCGAAGTCGACGACACGACCGAGCGCAGCGAGCGTACGCCCGGGCCTGCGGCCGCGCGGGAGCCGGCGTCACCCGCGGGCGAGGCGACCGGAGCACCATCCCCAACGACCGGGAGCCGCGAACCGGCGGCGCTCGCGGGCATCACCGCCGCCCACAATCGTGTCCGTGCCCAGGTCGGTGTGCCACCGCTGCGGTGGAGTCCGGCGCTCGCCGCCGTCGCGCACCGATGGGCCAACGCCTGTGTCGATCGTGACCCGCCCGAGGGCATGATCGACCACAGCAGCGGTCGCGCTGACGGATTCGCCGGTCCGATCGGCGAAAACCTGTACGCGACGACGGCGGCCGTGCCGAACGTCACCGAAGCCGTCGCGGGCTGGGCCGAGGAGGCGCCGCACTACGACGCCGCAACCAATGCGTGCGCCGGCGGGGCCTGCGGGCACTACACGCAGCTGGTCTGGCGCGCGACGCGCGAAGTCGGTTGTGCCGTGGGCACGTGCCCGAAGCTGCGGTTCCGCTCGACGCTGGTCTGCAACTACGCGCCGGCGGGAAACATCGTCGGCGAGCGACCGTTCTAGAGCGTCGGCGACAGGCCGTGCCAGTCCGACCGGGCCGGCAGCGGTCGCGCGTCAGCGAAGAGCGTCGGGTGCGGGGCCGTGATGACGTGCTCAGGCGAACCGCGACTGCAGTTCCGTCAACGCCCGACGCAATTCGGCCACTTCGGACTCGAGGGCCGCGACGCGCGTCCCGAGCGCGGAGTCCCCGGCGGCGATTGCAGGCGCGTGCGGTTCGGCCGCACCGTCGGTCGCTGGCGTGGGCGCGGGTTCGCCCGTGAACAGCTGCGCGTAACGAGCTTCGCGCCGGCCGGGCTCGCGCGCGAGCCGGGCCACGTATGGCCCTTCCGGGCGCGTCATCAGCTCCTCGAGTTCCGTCTCGACCTGCGCGACGTCGCTGAGCGGCGCAAGCCGCGCCGCATGCGCGCGCAACTCGCCCGGGGTCTGCGGGCCGCGCAACAGCAGCTCACAGACGATCGCGGTCTGCGCGGGCGAGAACTTGAGGCTGCCGAACTGCGTGTTGCAGAAGAGCTGATGGTATTTCGACACGCGGCTGCCGAAACCGGACTTTTCCATCAGCAGCTGCTTGCGCACGAGCCCGTCGACGACGGCCTGCACGTCGCGCTCCTCCACGTCGAGCACGGGGTCGCGGTTGCTGCGCTGGTTGCAGGCATTGACCAGCGCGTTGAGCGACAGCGGGTACTGGTCCGGCGTGGCGATCTGCTTTTCCATCAGGCAGCCGATCACGCGGGCTTCGAGGGGCGACAGTTCGGGCGACATCGGCAGCGGCTCCGCAACGCACTTGGACCGGGGCATAATCGCACACCACGACACACGGGAGGACTGGACGCAGTGCAACGCCGCGGCTCGACACTCAAGGGCATCACCACGCTGCTGCTGATGGTGGTCAACGTCTGTTTCTGGGTGCCGATCCTGATGGTCGTCGCCGTCGCCAAGTTCGTCGTGCCGGTGCAGGGTTGGCGCAAGTGGACCAGCCGTGCGATGACTGCCCTCGCGGAAGCCTGGATCAGCTGCAACGGCGCGATCTTCCGGGTGATGCGCGTGCTGCGCCTGCAGGTCGAAGGCGTCGCGGACCTGTCGCCGCGCGACTGGTACCTGGTCGTGTCCAACCATCGCTCGTGGGTCGACATCCTCGTGCTGCAGGAGGCGTTCAACCGCCGCATCCCGTTCCTCAAGTTCTTCCTCAAGCAGCAGCTCATCTACGTGCCGCTGCTCGGCATCGCCTGGTGGGCGCTCGATTTCCCGTTCATGAAGCGGCACTCGGCCACGTACCTCGCGCGCCACCCGGAAGCGCGGGGACAGGACCTCGCGGCGACACGCAAGGCCTGCGAGCGGTTCGCGCACATCCCGACCTCGGTCATGAATTTCGTCGAAGGCACGCGTTACACGTCGGCCAAGCGCGCGGCGGTCAAGTCGCCCTACCGACACCTGCTGCCCCCGCGTGCGGGTGGCATCGCGTTCGTGCTCGGTGCGATGGGGCAGATGCTGCACTCGGTGCTCGACGTGACGATTGCCTACCGTGAGCGCACGCCGACGCTCTGGGACCTGTGTTGTGGACGACTGGAGACGGTGCGCGTGCACGTCGCGCGGCGTCCGATCGAGGCCTGGACCGCGGCGGGCGACTACATGAACGACGCGGCATACCGCGCGCGATTCAAGCAGTGGCTGCGCGAGATGTGGGAAGAGAAGGATCGACGCCTCGAGGCGATGGCGGCCGTCTCATGACCGACGCGGCGGTCGCCTCCGGCTGGGACCTGCCGTCGCCGTTCATCCACCGGCGCGTCGCCCACCATGCCGAGATCGACGGCTACGGTCACGTCAACAACGCGATCTACGTCGCCTGGCTCGACGACTGCGCCTGGGCGCACTCGATCTCGCGCGGCATCAGCCCCGAGCTGTGCCGTGAGCTGAACCGCGGCATGGCCGTCTGGCGCACGCAGCTGCATTACCTGCGCTCGGCGCTCGAAGGCGACACGATCGAGGTCGGCACCTGGCCGGTCCACAACGACAACAAGCTGCGCATCGAACGCCGGTTCCAGGTCCGGCGCGCCACCGACGGCGAGACGCTCGTGCGCGCGCTGATCCACTACGTCTGCATCGACCTGCAGACCGGCAAGGCGAAGCGGATGCCGACGGAGTTCACGCAGTACAGTGTCCTGCCGGAGGTCGCGGCCGCGGTCGCCGCCGAGACCACGCCTTACGAACCGGGGGTCGAGCCACGCTGAGGCGCAGCACCGCCCGCCGATCGCACAACACGCAAGGAGACGGAGCATGCACGATCAATGGACCAACGCGGACCTGGCCTCGCTGCTCGGCAGGACGGCGTTCTCGCGCCGGGAGGTCCTCGTGACCTCGCTCGCGACGGGCTTCGCGCTCGCCGTGCAGCCCGTCTCCGCCGACACGATCACTACCGATACCGAAGGCCTCGTCGCGGGCGAGGTGCGCATCCCCGTCAAGGACGGCGAGATCCCGGCGTATCGCGCGATGCCGGCGCAGGGCCAGGATTTCCCGATCGTGCTGGTCGTGCAGGAGATTTTCGGCGTGCACGAGCACATCCGCGACGTCTGCCGCCGCTTCGCCAAGCAGGGCTACCTCGCCGTGGCGGCGGAGCTCTACGCGCGGCAGGGTGACGTCTCGAAGATCGCCGACTGGAAACAGATCTTCGCCGAGGTCGTCTCGAAGGTGCCCGACGAGCAGGTCATGTCCGACCTCGACGCCGCCGTGGCCTGGGCCGGCAAGTCGAGCAAAGGCGACACGAAGCGCGTCGCCGTGACCGGTTTCTGCTGGGGTGGGCGCATCACCTGGCTCTATGCCGCGCACAGCCCCGACGTCAAAGCCGGGGTGGCGTGGTACGGGCGAATCCAGGGCGACCGCACGCCGCTGCAGCCGAAATACCCGCTCGACGTCGTGGCCGACCTCAAGGCGCCCGTGCTGGGCCTCTACGGCGGCCAGGACCAGGGCATTCCGCTCGCCGACGTCGAGCAGATGCGCGCGGCGCTGGCCAAGGCGGGCAAGAAGGATTCGAAGATCGTCGTGTTTCCCGACGCGCCGCACGGCTTCCTCGCCGACTACCGGCCGAGCTACAAGCCGAAGGAAGCCGCGGACGCCTGGAAGCAGTGCCTCGACTGGTTCCGCCAGCACGGCGTCGGCTGATCCCGGATGCGGGGGCGCGCGCGGCCCCCCGGACGGGACGTTTCCCGTCCAGGCAAGGTCAGGCAAGACAAGGCAAGGAGGCCCCAATGACCACGTACCAGGTTGGCTATTTCGTCGGCAGCCTCGCGAAGGCTTCGATCAACCGGAAGCTCGCGCGTGCGCTGATCCGGCTGTCGCCGCGCGAACTCGAGTTCCACGAGATCGAATTCGGCAACCTGCCGTTGTACAGCTACGACTACGACGCCGATTACCCGGCCGTCGCCCGCGAGTTCAAGACGGCCATCGAAAAGGCGGACGCGATCCTGTTCGTGACGCCCGAGTACAACCGCTCGATTCCGGGTGCGCTCAAGAACGCGATCGACTGGGCCAGTCGACCGTGGGGCCAGAACTCGTTCACACGCAAGCCGTCGGCGGTCATCGGCACCTCGCCCGGGGCGATCGGCACGGCGATCGCGCAGCAGCAGCTGCGCAGCGTGCTGAGCTTCTGCAACTCGCCGCAGATGAACGCGCCCGAGGCCTACATCCAGTTCAAGCCCGACCTCATCGACGACCAGGGTGCGGTCGGCGACAAGTCGACCGAGGAGTTCCTGCGCAAGTACATGCAGGAGCTGCACGGCTTCATCGTGCGGGTGATGACCGTCCTGCCGCGCCAGAAGTAGCGGCGGCGTTCAGAATTTCCACAGCACGCCGACCGAGGGTACGAGCGGCAGCCAATGCCTGAGGTCGCGTTCGAGGGCCGGCGGGCCGCCGGCGTCGCTCACGTACTCGAGGTCGGTGCAGCAGGGGTTGCGCCGGTCGAGCAGGTTGGTCGCTTCCGCGTGCACGGTCAGCGTGCCGCGCGGCAGCGACCATTCGTGGCTCACGCGCGCGTCGAGCGAGGCGTAGTCGGCGTAGCGCGTGCCGTTGCGTGGGCCGAGCTGCACCGCGCCGTCCACGTCGAGCGCGATCGGCGTCACGGGCCAGCCGGTGTGGTATTGCGCGGCCAGCGTGGCGCGCCAGGGGCCTTCGGTCCAGCCGAGTCCGAGGTTCACGGTGTGCGACTGGTCCCAGCCGCGACGGCTTTCGTCGCCGTCGATGCGGTCCGTCACTTGCGACCACGCGTACGACAGCCAGCCGTTCCAGGGGCCCGCATCGTGCAGCGTCAGCAGCGTCTCGATGCCCTCGGCCGTCGCCGAGTGCGGCGCGATCGCGACGCGGTCCCAGCGCAGTTCGGGCGCGAGCGACAGCGGGTCGTAGAGGCTCTCGTAACGCGTGCGCAACCGCGCGTACGTCTTGCGGTAGGCCTCGACACGCAGCGTGACGTCGTCGCGCCAGGCGTGCTCCAGCCCGACGATCGCGTGATCGGCCCGCTGGGCGCGCGAGAAGGCCGTGACGCCGTCCTCCACCGGCAGTTCCTCGATGCCCTGGAACTGCTGGTATCGGCCCCAGCTCGCGAGCAACCTGGTGCCGTGGCCCACGCGCCACGCCAGGTTCAGGCGCGGGCCGAACTGGTCGTCGGAGTCGGGCCCGTAGCTCTGCTTGTCCCAGCGCAGGCCGGCCTCCGCGGTCAGTGCGTCGGTGAGTTGGCCCCGCGCGGTGTAGTAGAGCGCCAGGTGCTCGCCCGACGGCTCGGGCGTGAGGACGCGGCTGAAGTCGTCGGCGCCCGGGAACGGATAGTCCGGCTCGAAGACGACCTCGCCGCGATAGTCGTAACTCGCCTCGAGCGATCGCACCTCGAGGCCCGTGCGTTGCAACCAGCGCGCGGTCGAATAGGCTGCATCGAGCTTGAGCCCGAGCACGTCGTAGTCCCGCCGGTCGACGACGTGGCCGCGACGCAGGCCCGGCTCGTCGACCGTCGCGTCGCGCTTCGACGCGACGTCGGTGAAGGACACGAGCGCTGAGGTCGCGAGTTGCGCGCTCCAGTCGTGCTCGAGCGTGCCCCAGACGTACGAGTTCGAGTAGTCCGCGTGCGCACGCTCGGTGCCGGCCGGGTTTGCGATCTCGGCCGTGT
>DATMIB010000135.1:0-2729 GCA_035554635.1 Steroidobacteraceae bacterium
GGCGACCCACTGCCAGTTCATCGTGTTGTTGGCGAGGTCGGCGTCGACGAGCGTGTCCCAGAACCAGCGCGCGCCGTCGAGCCAGTGCTGACCCAGGTTCTTGGTCAGCAGCGAGGCGACCACCATGCGCGCGCGGTTGTGCATCCATCCCGTCGTCCACAGTTAGCGCATGGCGGCATCGACCAGCGGGTAGCCCGTGCGGCCGCGCTGCCAGGCTTCGAGCCAGTGTTCATCGCGTCGCCACGGAAAGCGTTCGAAGCGCGCGTCCAGTGGCCGCGTGGTGGTCTGCGGAAAGTGATGCAGCAGGTGATGGGCGAATTCGCGCCAGCCCAGTTCGCGCAGGAACACCTCCGCCGATTGCCGTGCGGCGGGTGCGTCGGTCGCCACGGCGTTGCGTACCTCCGCGACGGCCTGGCGCGGGCTCACCTCGCCGAAGTGCAGGTGCGGCGACAGGCGCGAGGTGCCGGGGAGGTCGGGCCGCTCACGCCCCGCGCCGTAGTCGTCGAGCCCGACGTCGCAGAACGCCTCGAGCCGCGCATGGGCGCCGGCCTCGCCCGGTGTCCAGTGCGCACGCAGGCCCGCGTCCCAGGCCACACGGGGCAACAGGCCGAGTTCTTCGATCGCGAGCGAATGCGGCATGGGCGTCGGCCCGCGCAGCCGTCGTGGGGCGGGCAATGGTGCCGTGAGGGTCTCGAGCTGCGACTGGCAGGTGCGCCAGAACGGTGTGAAGACACGATAGGGCGCGCCTTGCGACGTCAGCACGTGCCGAGGGTCGTGCAGCAATGCGGCGTCGAAGAGCTCGCAGTGCAGCCCTGACTCGCGTAACTGCCGCTCGAGGGTCGCATCGCGCGCCACGAGCGCCGGCTCGTACAGCCGGTTCCAGTAGACCGCGGACGCTTCGCATTCGCTTGCGAGCTGCATCAGTGCGGCGCCGACCGGCCCGCGACGCACCGTGAGGCCAATGCCCTTGCGGCGCAGGTCGGCGTCCAGGGCCGCGAGGCTGTGGTGCAGCCACCAGTCGCTCGCCGCGCCGGGGCGCCAGTCGCCTTCGTCCTCCGGCGCATGCACGTACACGGCCACGATTCGCTCGGCACTGGCGACGGCGGCCGTGAGCGCGGGATTGTCCGCGAGGCGCAGGTCGCGCCGGAACCAGGCGATGGCCGTGGTCGCGCTCATGCGTGACGAAAAAAAACCGCGCCCTGGACGGGCGCGGTTCGATGCAGGTCGCCGTGCGGAGACATGCCCCGCCGACGCGGACTCAGGCCGCCGGGCTGCGCAGCGCGGCGATGCGCTCTTCGAGCGGCGGGTGCGTCATGAACAGCCGGCGCAACCCGCCGGCGCGGTTGCCCGAGATGCCGAACGCGGCCATCTTGTCGGGCAGCGGGCCGGCATGGCGACGCTGCAGGCTTTCGAGCGCCGAGATCATGTCCTGGCGACCGGCGAGCTTCGCGCCACCGGCGTCGGCACGGAATTCGCGCTGGCGCGAGAACCACATGACGATCATCGAGGCGAGCAGGCCGAGCAGCAGGTCGCAGATGATCGAGGTGATGAAGTACGCCGGGCCGTGGCCTTCCTCTGTCTTGAAGACCACGCGATCGACCGTGTGGCCGATGATGCGCGACAGGAACACCACGAACGTGTTGACCACGCCCTGGATCAGCGCGAGCGTGACCATGTCGCCGTTGGCGACGTGGCTCACCTCGTGCGCGAGCACGGCCTCGGCTTCGCGCTGGCTCATGCTCTGCAGCAGGCCCGTGCTCACCGCGACCAGCGCGGCGTCACGCCGGGCACCGGTTGCGAACGCGTTCGGTTCGGGCGAATCGAAGATGCCGACCTCGGGCATGCCGATGCCGGCCTGCTGCGCCTGGCGCTGCACGGTGCTGACGAGCCAGCTCTCGGTGCCGTTCGACGGCTGCGCGATCACGCGCACGCCCATCATGCGCTTGGCCGACCACTTCGAGATGGCCAGCGAGAACAGCGAGCCGGAGAAGCCGATGACGGCGGCGTAGACCAGCAGCTTGCCGAGGTCGAGATCGGAGCCGTTCGCCTGCAGGATGCTGTTGATGCCCAGCAGGTTCAGCACGATGCCGATCAGCACCAGGACGGCCAGGTTGGTGGCCAGGAACAGCAGGATGCGTTTCATGTCGACTACGGTCTCCGTGCGGGCCACTCGGGCCCGTTGCGAAATCTCTCGGTGGGGACGGCCGGCCTCGATTCAAGCCCGGGCGCGCCTGCCGGTGGCCGTGCGAGCCCGCCTCCAGCATACTAAAACGAACGTCGAAACCGGAACGCAGCTTCTGACAACCAAGGCGCGCTCCGGTTCCGCGCCCGCCGCCCGAGCCTGCGAATGGATCCGACACCCGCCACCCCGTCGCGTCAATGGACGTTCCTCAGCAACCACGCGCACGTGCTGGTGTGCCTGGCGGTGGACCGCAACACCCGGCTGCGCGACGTCGCCGTGAGCGTGGGGATCACCGAGCGCGCGGTGCAGAAGATCGTCGCGGACCTCGAGACGGCAGGCGTGATCCTGCGCGAGCGTTGCGGCCGGCGCAATTCCTATCGGCTCAATGCGGAAATGCCCCTGCGCCACCCGCTCGAGTCGCACCGCACCGTGGGCACGCTGCTTGCGGCGCTCGGCGCCGCCGGTCGGGAATCAGCCGGGGGCGACGAGGCCCTGCAGACGGATCGTGACGCGTAATTCGCCGCCCGAATTCGGCTCCGTGCGCACG
>DATMIB010000136.1:0-18762 GCA_035554635.1 Steroidobacteraceae bacterium
AAGCCCTCGAGGTGCGCAGGCCCGGCGTTGATCACGAGGCCCACGTCGGGCTCGGCCAGTGCCGCGGGATGCGCGATCTCCTGCGGATGGTTCGCGCCCATCTCGATGACGGCCGAGCGCTGCGATTCATCGAGGCGGCACAACGTCAGGGGCACGCCGATGTGGTTGTTCAGGTTGCCCTGCGTGACCAGGCAGGGCCCGAGTTCGCCCAGGATCGCGCCGGTCATTTCCTTTACCGTCGTCTTGCCGTTGCTGCCGGTGATCCCGATCACCACGCCGCCGTAGGAGCGGCGCCAGGCGTTGGCAAACGTCGACAACGCGGCGAGCGTCTCGGGCACGACGACCTGCGGCAACGGCGACGCGGCGACGTGGCGCGAGACGAACGCGGCCGCGGCGCCCTGCGCTGCCGCTTGCACCACGAAGTCGTGGCCGTCGAAGTTTTCGCCGACGAGCGCGACAAAGAGCGCGCCCGGCTCGAGCGCACGGGAGTCGCTCAGCACGCGGCCGAACGCGACGTTCGCGCCGTGCAGCGCGCCACCGGTGACGGTGGCGAGCGTTTCGAGGTCGCGCGCGATCACGGCTTGCCTCCGACCCCCTCGCCCGCCTTGGCGGGAGAGGTTTCGGCCCCCTCGCCCGCATTCGCGGGAGAGGGCTGGGGTGAGGGTTGCTCCCCTGCTCGCGCACTCGCGGCAGAGGCTTGCGGTGAGGGCCCGAAAACCTCGAGCACAGTTTCGCGATCGCTGAAGTGGCGTGTCTCGGTGCCGACGATCTGGTAGTCCGCGTGGCCCTTGCCGGCCACGACGACGACGTCGCCCGCCTCGGCTTCGGCGAGCGCGTGGCGGATCGCCTCGGCGCGATCGGGAACGACCAGCGCCGCGTCCGGCTCGCGCAGGCCGGCGAGGATCTGCTCGATGATCGTCGAGGAACTCTCGGTGCGCGGGTTGTCGTCGGTCACGACGACGACGTCGGCCGCCGCTTCCGCGATCGCGCCCATCTGCGGCCGCTTGCCGGGGTCGCGATCGCCGCCACAGCCGAACACGCAGAACAGGCGCCCCCGCGTGTGCGACCGCGCCGCCTCGAGCACCTTGCCGAGCGCGTCGGGCGAGTGCGCGTAGTCGACGAGCACGAGCGGCTGTGTCCCGCCGCCGAACGTCTCCATGCGACCGGGAGGCGGCACGCACAGCGCGAGCGCGGCGAGCGCCTTCTGCAGCGGCACGTTCCAGCCGAGCAGCACGCCGAGCGCGGCCAGCAGGTTCTCGGCGTTGAACTCGCCGACCAGCCGCGAGCGCAGCGTGCCTGCGCCCCAGCTGCTCTCGACGTGGATCGTGAGCCCGTTCGGCGTCGTGCGCAGCTCGGGCACGCGGATCCAGCCCGTGCCGCGCTCGGCCCAGACGTCGTTCGCGGTCGTGAACACGACCTTCTCGATCGCCGGGTCGATGCGCTCGACCAGCTGCCGGCCGAACGGGTCACGCACGTTGATCACGGCACGACGCAGCCCGGCCATGTGGAACAGGCGCGACTTGGCGTTGCCGTAGTGCTCGAGCGTGCCGTGATAGTCGAGGTGGTCGCGCGTGAGGTTGGTGAACACGGCCGTGTCGAACGCGACACCGGCGACGCGGTCCTGGTCCAGCGCGTGCGACGACACCTCGAGCCCAAGCGTGGTTGCGCCCGCATCGCGCGCCTCGGCGAGGCGCCGCTGGATGGTGACGGCATCGGGCGTGGTGAGGGCGCCGCCCTGCACCGCGCTCGGCCGGCCGTGGCCCAGCGTGCCGACGTACCAGCCGCGACGGCCGACGAAGTCGGAGGCTTGCGCGAGCAGGTAGGCGGTGGTCGTCTTGCCGTTCGTGCCGGTGATGCCGGCGACACGCAGGTCGCCCGAGGGACGACGGAAAAAGCGGTCGGCGATCTCGCCGACGTAGCGACTGAGGTGCGGCAACGCGATCGCCGCGACCTTCTCGGGCAGTGCCGGCGGTTCGATGTCGACGTCGGGCTCCCAGAGCACCGCGATGGCGCCGCGCTCGATCGCAGCCGCGACGTGTCGCAGCCCGTGCGTCGTGCGGCCCTTGCAGGCGAGGAACAGCGAGCCCGGGGTCGCGGCGCGGCTGTCCTGCACGACGTCGGTGACCTGCACGCCGTGGGGGGTCGCGACGTCGAACCCTTCGAGCAGCCGCCCGAGGGTCATGCGATAGCCGGGGGTCTGTTGCGACTCTGCCATCGCGCGCCTCACCATGGATCCTGCGCCTGCACGAGCGTCGTCGCCGGCACGCGCTGCAGGTCGTCGGGTGGCACCGCCAGCAGGCGCAGCGCGCCCGACATGACGCCGGAGAACACCGGCGCGGCGACGTCGCCACCGTAAAAACGGCCCGCGCTCGGCTCGTCGATCACGACGACGGCCGCCAGCCGCGGGTTCTGTGCCGGCACCAGGCCGCCGAAGACGGCCATGTACTTGTTCGTGGTGTAACCGCCGTCCGCGGCTTTCCAGGCGGTGCCGGTCTTGCCGGCGACGCGGTAACCCATGACCGCCGCGCGCCGCGCCGTGCCCTCGCTGCCGACGACGGCCTCCATCATGCGCACGAGTTCCTGCGTCACCGACTCCGGCAGCACGCGTTCGCCTTCGGGCGGCGTGTCGACGCGACGCAGGCTGACCGGCCGTCGGATGCCGCCGGACCCGAGCGTCGCGTACGCCTGCGCGAGTTGCAGCGGCGTGACCGAGAGGCCGTAGCCGTACGCCATCGTAGCCTGCCCGATCGAACGCCAGTGCTCGTACCCCGTGAGGATGCCGGCCGATTCGCCGGGGAAGCCGGAGCCGGTCACCGCACCGAAGCCAAAGTCGTGCAGCGCGGTCCACATCTCCTGCGGCTTGAGCGTCAGTGCGATCTTGACGACGCCGACGTTGCTCGATTTGGCGAGCACCGTGGTCACGTCGATCGTGCCGAGGTTGTGCTTGTCGCGCACGGTCTTGATGCCGACGCGCATCGCGCCGGGACCGGTGTCGATCAGCGTGTCGGCGTGGAAACGGCCGGTCTTCATGCCGGCGGCGACCACGAACGGCTTGATGCTCGAACCCGGCTCGAAGAAGTCGTTGGTCGCGCGGTTGCGGTAGCGCGACGGCAGGTACTGCTCGCGGTCGTTCGGGTTGAAGGCCGGCTGGTTGACCATCGCCAGCACTTCGCCGGTCTCGACGTCGATCACGACGACCGAGCCGCCGCGCGCGTTGTTCTCCTGCACCGCGGCCTTGAGTTCGCGATAGGCGAGGTACTGCAGCCGCAGGTCGATGCTGCTGCGCAGGTCCTGGCCCGGACGCGGCGCCTTGATGCGCTCGATGTCCTCGATCGTGCGGCCTTCGCGGTCGCGCATCACGCGCTTGATGCCCGGCTCGCCGCCGAGCCACTGGTCGTAGGCGAGCTCGACGCCTTCCTGGCCCACGTCGTCGACGTTGGTGAAGCCGAGCAGGTGGCCGGTCACTTCGCCGGCCGGGTAGTAACGGCGGTACTCGCGCAACGTGTCGACGCCGGGAATGCCGAGCGCCTTGACCTTGGCCGCGTCCTGCGGGCGCATGTGGCGCACGAGGTAGACGAACTCGCGGTCGAGGTTGCTCGTGATGCGACGCGCGAGCCACTGCGGGTCGCGGTCGAGCGCCTTGGCGAGCCGCGCATAGTCCTGCGGGTGCTGCGACAGACGGCGCGGATCGGCCCAGACCGTGTCGACCGGCGTGCTGACCGCGAGCGGCTCGCCGTTGCGGTCGAGCACCATGCCGCGGTTCGCGGAAAGCTTCACGTCGCGCAGGATGCGCGCGTCGCCCTGCTTGATCAGGAAGTCGGGGTTGATCGCCTGCAGGTAGGCGGCACGTGCCACGAGCGCACTGGCGCACAGTCCGAGCGCGCCGCCGACGAGCCACAGCCGCCACGTGCCCACGGCCGGCTCCGCGTCGCGGCCCGAGCGCTGGTGATGGTGGTCTCGCAACGAGGAGCGCTTCATGGCTGCACGATGCGCATGTCGGACGCGCGCGGGTTGACCATGCCGAGGTCGTCGTGCGCGACGCGCTCGACGCGGCCGTGCGTGGCCCAGGTGCTCTGCTCGAGCTGCAACTGGCCCCACTCGATGTCGCGGTCGTCGCGCTGCGTGATGAGCTTCTGCAGCTCGTTGAAGCGGTTGCGCGCCTGCTGCTTGCCGTAGACGACGCCGAGCGCGGAGCCGAGCACCGCGACCCACAGCACCGCGACGACGATGCGCCAGCGCATCTGGCTCATGTGGCCACCCTCTCGGCGACACGCAGCACGGCGCTGCGCGCGCGTGGGTTGCGCGCGACTTCGGCGTCGCCCGGCATCACGGCGCCGCCGACCAGCCTGAGACGCGGCCGTGCATGCGCGGGCACGTTCGGCAGCCCGGCGTAGACCGGATCGCCCTGCGCCTCGCGGCGCATGAAGCGCTTGACCAGGCGGTCCTCGAGCGAATGAAAGCTGATCACGCAGAGCCGACCGCCCGGTGCGAGCAGGTTCACGGCCTGCGGCAGCGCCGCCTCGGCTTCCTCGAGTTCGCGGTTGACGTGGATGCGGATCGCCTGAAACGTGCGCGTCGCCGGGTGCTTGCCGGGTTCGCGGGTCGGCACGGCGGCGGCGCAGAGGTCGGCGAGCTGGCGCGTCGTGACGAGCGGCTCCGCGGTACGCGCGGCGACGATCGCCTTCGCAATGCGTCGCGAAAATTTCTCCTCACCGAGCCTGAACAGCACGTCCGCAATCTCCCGCTCGCCGGCGCGTGCGAGCCACTGGGCTGCACTGCTGCCGGACTCGTTGTCCATGCGCATGTCGAGCGGTCCGTCCTGCATGAAGCTGAAGCCCCGCCTGGCCTCATCGAGCTGCGGCGACGAGACCCCGAGGTCCAGCAGCACGCCTTGCAGCCCACCTTCCATCCCGGCCGCGCGGACCAGCTCCTCGAGCCGGCCGAACGACCCCCTGATCAACGTGAGACGCGGTTCGCCTGCAAATCGCGCACGCCCCGCGGCCATGGCCGCGGGATCGCGGTCGATCGCGCAGACGCGACCGTCGGGACCGAGCTGCTGGAGGATCGCGGCGGTGTGACCGCCACGGCCGAACGTCGCATCGCAGTACCTGCCGCCGGCCTGCACCGCGAGCCCGGCCAGCACCTCGTCGAGAAGTACCGGCGTGTGCTCCATCGCGGCCAGCCCTACAGCGAGAGGCTTTCGAGTTCGGCGGGCAGTTCGCCCGGCTCGTCACCCGCCTGCAGCCACTCGTCGCGACGCTCGTTCCAGTGCTGTTCGTCCCAAAGCTCGAAACGGCTGCCCTGACCGATCAGCATCGCCTGGCGCGAGAGGCCCGCGTATTCGCGCAGCTTCGGCGGCACGAGCACGCGACCGTGCGAGTCGAGCTCGAGGTCCGTCGCGTGACCCACCATCAGTCGCTGCAGTCGCCGTGCCTGCGGATTCAGGGTCGGCAACCGCATCAGCTTGCGCTCGATCTCCTCCCAGTCCGGAAGGGGATAAATCAGCAGGCACTTGTCGGCGCGGTCCACCGTCGCCACGAGACGGCCGCCGCTGCGCTCCACCAGGGTGTCCCGGTAGCGCGCCGGCATGGCCACACGGCCTTTGGCGTCGAGGGTGACTTTGTTGGCTCCGCGGAACATTTCAGGCGAGGTCGGGGCAGGCAGCCCATTTCATCCCACTTTTTCCCACTGGGCGCCACTATAGGGTTGAGCCGAGCCGAGCGCAACGCCGACGGCCAAAATTTTTGCAATGGCGTCAGTAACTTAGCCAAGCGGTGGTCATCGCCCCAAGCCGCCCGTGTTGCTTTTTCAAAACAATCATGAACTTAGCCAACGTTCCTGATGTTGGTGTGAGGTAGGCGATTCGGTGGGAAAGTCACGCCGCAGGGAGCGGTTCGTGATCGGCGTCACACTGCGCGCGCAAGAGGATTCCGCGCCGTCCACGGGTCCGTGGTGGGAGATTTGCCGTGGATCCGCCACGTCGGACGCCGGGAAAGGCCGCCACCGACGTGGGAGGAAGTGGGGGAACGACCCCGGCGTGGGATCGATCTCGTCGAACAGGGTGGGAGTCGGCCGATAAGCCGGGTTCTGTCGTGGGCAACCATCCATCTGGGACGCACGTCACCGTGCGCCTCGAGCAACCTACCCGGAAGCCCCTGCGGGCCGCAGGAACGAGTCCGAAGACTCGCGCGCTTCCCTATTTGGTCTTGCTCCAGGTGGGGTTTGCCGTGCCGCCGAGTGTTGCCACCGGCGCGGTGCGCTCTTACCGCACCGTTTCACCCTTGCCGTCCGCAGCACTTGCCGTGGCGGCGCGGCCGGACGAGTCCGGCCCGTTCCGTCACGAACGGCTGCGTCTTGGGCGGTTTGCTTTCTGTTGCACTTTCCGTGGGCTCGCGCCCCCCAGGCGTTACCTGGCACCTTGCCCTGTGGAGCCCGGACTTTCCTCCACGTCGCGAGACGCAGCGGTTGCCTGGCCGACTCCCGCGCGAAGTATAGCGGGAAGTGGTCAGTGGCTAGTGGCTAGTGGCCAGTGAGAAGAGTCTAGAGTCTAGAGTGCAGAGTCTAGTCGGAGGCGCGTTGCGCTCGTCCGCCGCAGGCGGACTCCGTCTCCGGGCGGGCGGCCATTGGCCGCTTCCGACTGAACTCTAGACTCTAGACTCTGAACTCTTGTTGCTGGCCACTAGCCACTAGCCACTAGCCACTCTCCTTCCCCAGCTTCAGCGCCTGCTCGTACAGGTCCTTGCGCCGCGCGCCGGTGATCTCCGCCGCGAGCCGCGCGGCCTGCGACACCGGCAACTCCTGCAGCAGGGCCTGCAGCACACGCAGCGCCTCTTGCTCACGCTCCGCCGCGTCTTCGCGCGCGGGTGCACCGGCCACGACGATGACGATCTCCCCACGTGTCATGTCGGCGTCGCTGGCGCTGCGTTCGGCGAGCGCTTGCAGCGTGCCGCGGTAGGTCGTCTCGAAGTGCTTGGTCAGTTCGCGCGCGACGGTCGCGACGCGCTCGGTGCCGAACACGGTCGTGAGGTCCTGCAGTGTCTCGACGAGACGGTGCGGCGCTTCGTAAAAGACGAGCGTGCGCGTCTCGTGTGCAAGCCGCGTCAACGCTTCGCGACGGGCCGCGGATTTCGCCGGCAAAAAACCTTCGAACGCGAACCGGTCGGTGGCCAGGCCGGCGATCGACAGCGCGGCGATCGCGGCGCACGGCCCTGGCACGGCGATGATCTCGACGCCGGCCTCCGCGGCGGCGGCCACCAACACCGTGCCCGGATCGCTCATGAGCGGCGTGCCGGCGTCGGTCACGAGCGCGATGTGCTCCCCGGCCTGCAGGCGTGCCACCAGCCCCGGCACGCGCGCACGTTCGTTGTGCTCGTGCAGCGATTCGATCGGCCCCTGCCGCGCGATGCCGCAGGCATCGAGCAGCTTGCGCGTGTGCCGCGTGTCCTCGGCGAGCAGCAGGCCGGCGTCGCGCAGGCAGGCCGCCGCACGCGGGCTCAGGTCCTGCAGGTTGCCGATCGGCGTGGCGACGACGGACAGTGTGCCGCGCGTCCCGCGGCCCGTAGAATTCGCTGACTGCTCCGACACGCGCATCTCCCCGAGGTCCTCGCATGCTGCACGCAACGCTCCGCCGCGGGCAAGTTCGCCACGCCGTCGCGACGCTGCTGTTGCTCGTCGCATGCGGTGTCCTCTGGCCCGGTGCCACGCCGCTGCACGCACAGGCGACCGATCCGGTCGAGGCGCAAGCTGCGGAGCTCGCACAGGCCGGCCGTCACCTCGAGGCCGCGGGACGCTACGAGCAGGCGGCCCGTCGCGGACTGCTGTCGTGGGACGCGCGGCTGGGGTTGCTCGGTGCGCGCGAGTACCTCGCGGCCGGAGAGCGTGACGAAGCCCGACGCCTCGCGAACAAGGTGCGCAACCGCGTGCGCGACGACGAGCAGCGCGCGCTGCTCGCGCTGGTCGATGGCGGCCTCGCGCTCGACCAGGGCGACGCGCCGACCGCGCTCGCCGCCTTGCGGATCGTACCAATGAGCATTCCGAACGCGCTTGCGGCGGACGTGCTCGCGCTGCGTGGCCGGGCCGAGTTTGCGACGGGCCAGACGCTCGCGGGCGTGCGCTCGTACGAATCCCGCGGCGCGTTGCTGGTCGACGGCGCCGCGCGCGTGGCGAACGAGCGCGAGTTGTTCGACCAGTTGCTGCTGCACGCGCCGCCGGTCGTGCCGGCCGCGCCGGGCATGTCGGAGCGCGAACGCGGCTGGCTCGAACTGCCCGGCGTCGTCGCGGGGGTCGCCACGCCCACCGGACTGGTCACCGACCCCGCCGCCGCGAAACGCGTGCGCGACTGGCTCACGCAGCACCCGGGGCATCCAGGCACCGCCTTCCTGCCACGCTCGGCCGGCACCGCAGTCGTCACGAAGGTCGGGCCGGACGCGCCGATCGCGGTGCTGTTGCCACTGCAGGGTCGGCAGCAGGCCGCGGCGCACGCCGTGCGCGACGGCATCGGTGCGGCGTGGTTCGCCTCCGCCTCGGGCGAACTTCGTCCGCGCGTCGAGTTCTACGACACTTCGACCGGCGCCGGCGTTGCCTATGCCCGCGCCGTGGCCGACGGTGCGCGCGTCGTGGTCGGGCCGCTGCTCAAGGAGGACGTACTCGCCGTGCTCGCCGCGAACCCGTCGGGCCTGCCCGTGCCGACGCTCGCGTTGAACCACGCACTGGCCGCGGACGCCGGGGCACCGCTCTTTTTCTACCAGTTCGCGCTCGACCCCGAGGAGGAAGCGCGGGCAATCGCGCGACGGATCGCCGACGACGGGCTCACGCGCGGCATCGCGCTGTTCCCGGAAGGCGCCTGGGGTCGCCGCGTGCACGCGGCGTTCGTCGACGAACTGCAGCGCATCGGCAGCGTCGTGCTGATGACCCCGGCCCAGTTCTACCCGGCCGACGCGCAGGACTTCTCGGGCCCGCTGCGCGCGGCGCTCGGCCGCTACGGCGGCGCGGGCGATCGCAGGGCCAACCGCAGTCAACCGCCGCCGACGCGCAATGCCGCGGCCGAACAGGCGACGGGGCCGCAGTTCGCGTTCATCGCCGCAACGCCGGCGACCGCACGCCAGATCCGTCCGCAGCTGCGCTTCCAGATGACGTACGACCTGCCCATGTACACGACTGCCGACGCCTGGGACCCGAGCGTTCGCACGGCCGCCGACATGGACGGCATGGTGTTCCCGGAAATGCCGTGGCTGCTGCACGGCGGGCTCGGCGCGCCCGATCTCTGGGACGCGGTGCAGGACGAATGGCAAGCGCGTGCGCGCGGCAGGCTGCGACTGTTCGCGTTCGGCTTCGACGCGTTGCGACTCGCACAGCAGCTCGGCAGCGGTGCGAGCGTGGCCGGCGTGCAAGGGCTGACCGGGTCCCTCGAGCTGCTGCGGGATCGCAGCCACGTGCGTCGCGGCGTGCAGTTCGCGCGCATCGAAAACGGCCGGCCGGTGCCGGCGCCGGTCGGCGTCGCGCCGTTGCTCGGCAATCCGGCCACGAATGCGGCGGGACAACCCGCGACCCCGTGAGCTACAGGTGTCTCGTCGCAGCCGGACGAGACACCGTGACCGATCCACCCTCCGCATCGCGCGAACCCGTCGCGCCCACGACGACGGTGCTCGGGCGCGCCGCCGAAGACTCCGCGTGTCGTCACCTCGAGCGCGCGGGGCTCCAATGCCTGGTGCGCAATTACCGTTGTCGTGCCGGCGAGATCGACCTCGTGATGCTCGATCCCGCCGCTCGCGTGCTGGTGCTGGTGGAGGTTCGCTCGCGCTCGCGACGCGACTACGGCAGCGCCGCCGCGAGCATCGGCCCGGCCAAGCGCCGCAGGTTTTCCCTCGCGGCGCGACACCTGCTCCTGACGCGACGCGAACTGCGCAGCCTGCGCGTGCGCTTCGACGTCGTCGCGCTCGATCCGCCGCCGCCGGGCGCGAGCACGGCGCCGCAGCTCACGTGGCTGCGCAACGCGTTCGGGCTTACTTGACGACCTTGAGCTTTGCGCGCCCGCCGCTCGGCTTCGGCGGCGGCGGGGGCTTGTCGTCACCGCCTTCGGGTCGCGAGGGCACGGCGGTCGGTTCCGCGGTGCCGGCGCCGGCAGGCGCTTCGATGTCGTCGTCGGTGAAGATCATGCCCTGCCCCGTCTCGCGCGCGTAAATCGCGAGCACGGCCGCGATCGGGATGCGCACCGACATGCTGGCACCACCGAAGCGGCCGCTGAAGCTGATCTCCTCGTTGGCGAGACGCAGGTTGGCGGTCGCGTTCCAGCCGATGTTGAGCACGATCTTGCCGTCCTTGACGTACGCGCGCGGCACCTCGACGTCGGCAACGCTCGCGTCGACCACGATGTGCGGCGTGCAGAGGCTGTCGGTGATCCATTCGTGGATCGCGCGCAGCAGGTACGGACGCCGGGCCTTCATGGGCGGCGACGGTGGCCCGGCGGGGGAGTTGGTCATCGGCGGAGTATGGGAGGTAGAAGAGTTCAGAGTATAGAGTCTAGAGTTCAGTCGGAATCGGAGTCCGGATGCGGCGGACGCGGCGCAACGCGCCTCCGACTAGACTCTAGACTCTGAACTCTAGACTCTGGCTCTCCGCATTCCCCGCTCCGCCTCGCTCAGGCTGCGCACGAACGCGGGTCGCGCGAACACCTTGGCGGCGTAGCGCTCGATGGCGGGGGCGGAGGCCGCGAGCGTGGCGACGTCGATCTCCCAGCGCGACAGGCGCCAGAGGATCGGAGCGACGGCGGCGTCGAGCTGCGAAAACTGGTCCGACAGGAACCACGGCCGCGCGCGGAACAGCGGCTCCGAGGCGAGGATGCTCTCGGCGAGGATCTTGCGCGCGCGCTCACGCTCGCGACGCTCGACCCCGGCGCCCGGTTCGAGCGCGTCGGCGACCGCGTACCAGTCCTGCTCGATCCGGCGCAGCGCGACGCGTGCCTGCGCGCGCGTGGCCGGTTCGGTCGACGCGAGCGACGGGTGCGGAAAGCGTTCGTCGAGGTACTCGCAGATGATGCCGGGCTCGTAGACGACGAGATCGCGGTCGACGAGCGTCGGCACCGTCTGGTACGGGTTGAGGTCGATCAGGTCTTCCGGTGGACGCGCCGGGTCGGTCTCGACGACGTGCGCGTCGAGGCCCTTCTCCGCGAGCACGATCCGCACGCGATGGCAGCGCGGATCGATCGCCCGCGAATACAGCGTCATCATGCCGACGGCACTCCTCGTCCAGCGGCGCAGGGCCGCCTGCCCAGGCGCGCGCCCTCAGCCGCGCTGTGCGCGCCCGCACCCGACCTGCGGTCGACCTCTCCCGCGGATGCGGGAGAGGTGGCGATCGCGGCGGCCATGCGGGCTACTACTTGACGTCCTTCCAGTATTCCTTCTTCAGCGCGTATGCGAGCAGCGTGAAGAAGACCAGGAACGCGATGACCACGAAGCCGAGCGACTGGCGCTTGGCCTGGACCGGCTCGCCGACGTAGTCGAGGAAGTTGACCGTGTCGCGCACGAAGACGTCGTACTCCTCGGGGCTCAGCTTGCCGGGCGTGGCGAGCTTGAACTCCTTGAAGTGGCGCTGCACGTCGCCCTTGGCGTCCGGGTTGCCCTCCCACACCGCTTCCTGCGTGCCCTGCAGCTCCCACAGCACGTGCGGCATCGCCGTGCCCGGCAGCGCCAGGTTGTTCATGCCGGTGGCCTTGGCCGGGTCGACGTAGAACGACTTGAGGAACGTGTAGAGGTAGTCCGGCGTGCGGCTGCGCGCGATCAGCGACAGGTCGGGCGGCACCACGCCGAACCACTTCTTGGCGTCGGCGGGGTCGAGCCCGTTGGTCATCGTCTGGTGCGGCGAGTCGCCCGTGAACATCAGGTTCTCGATCACCTGCTGCTCGGTGAGGCCGATGTCGGCCGCCATGCGGTTGTAGCGGACGTACTTGGCCGTGTGGCAGCCGAGGCAGTAGTTGACGAAGTTGCGCGCGCCGCGCTGCAACGACGCCCGGTTGTGGATGTCGTTGTTCGCCTTGAGCAGGTGCACTTCGCCGCCCGCCGCCTGGGCGACGCCCGGCAGCGCGACGACGACGGCCGCGACGAACGCGAGGACCTTGTTCTTATCAATGCGCATGGTAGGTGACCCTCGTCGGCACGGGCTTGGTGCTGTCGATGCGCGTGTACCACGGCATCAGCAGGAAGAACGCGAAGTACACGACCGCGAACACGCGCGCCGCCATCGTGTAGCCGGGCGTCGCGGGCTGCAGGCCCAGCCAGCCGAGCGCGAGGAAGCTGATCGCGAACGAGATGACGAAGAACTTGAAGATCGGGCCGCGATAGCGGATCGCCTTGACCTTGCCGCGGTCGAGCCACGGCAGGAACACGAACAGCACGCAGGCGAAGCCCATCAGCAGCGCGCCGAGCGACTTGCTCGGGACGGCGCGCAGGATCGCGTAGAACGGCGTGAAGTACCACACCGGCGCAATGTGCGGCGGCGTCTGCAGCGAGTTCGCCGGGTCGAAGTTGGCGTGCTCGAGGAAGTACCCGCCCATCGTCGGCGCGTAGAAGATCACGAGGCTGAACAGGATCAGGAAGACGCCGACGCCGACCATGTCCTTGACCGTGTAGTACGGGTGGAACGGGATGCCGTCGAGCGGCAGGCCGTCCGGACCCTTGACCTTCTTGATCTCGACGCCGTCCGGGTTGTTCGAGCCCACCTCGTGCAGCGCCATCAGGTGCGCGATCACGAGGAACACGAGCACGAACGGGATCGCGATCACGTGCAGCGCGAAGAAGCGGTTCAGCGTGACGTCGGAGATGTAGTAGTCGCCGCGGATCCACTCGGTCAGCGCGTCGCCGACGTAGGGGATGGCGCCGAACAGCGACACGATCACCTGCGCGCCCCAGTAGGACATGTTGCCCCAGGGCAGCAGGTAGCCCATGAACGCTTCGGCCATCAGCGCGAAGTAGATCAGCATGCCGAAGATCCACAGCAGCTCGCGCGGCTTCTGGTACGACCCGTACAGCAGCGCGCGGAACATGTGCAGGTAGACGACGATGAAGAACGCCGAGGCGCCGGTCGAGTGGATGTAGCGGATCAGCCAGCCCCACTCCACGTCGCGCATGATGTATTCGACGGAGTTGAAGGCCTCGGCCGCCGAGGGCTTGTAGTTCATCGTCAGGAAGATCCCCGAGAGGATCTGGATGACGAGCACCAGCAGCGCCAGCGAGCCGAAGTAGTACCAGAAGTTCATGTTCTTCGGCGCGTAGTACTCCGACACCTGTGACTTCCACAGGGCCGTGAGCGGGAAGCGCTCGTCGATCCATGTCGTCAGCGCCGCGAGGCGCCCGCTGCCCGTCTTGGCGGCGACCTTGTCAGCTGCGGTGGCCATCAGGCATTCCCCTTCTCGGTATCGGCGCCGATGACGATGCGGGTGTCGCTCACGAACTGGTACGGCGGCACCGGCAGGTTGGTCGGCGCGGGCACGTCCTTGAAGACGCGTCCGGACATGTCGAACTTGGAGCCGTGGCACGGGCAGAAGAAGCCGCCCGGCCAGTCGGCGGCGACGGTCACGTCGCCCGGCGCGAACTTGTCGAGCGGCGCGCAGCCGAGGTGCGTGCAGACGCCGACGAGCACGAGGTACTCGGGCTTGATCGCGCGGGCCGGGTTCTTCGCGAAGTCGGGCTGGTCCGACTCGGCCGAGTCGGGGTCGCGCAGCTGGCCGGCGACGCCGTCGAGCTGGGCGAGCATCTGCGGCGTGCGGTGCACGACGTAGATCGCCTTGCCGCGCCACTCGACCTTGACCATCGCGCCGGGTTCGAGCTTGCCGATGTCGACCTCGACCGGGGCACCCATCGCCTTGGCGCGGGCACTCGGTTTCCACGAGGCCAGGAACGGAACCGCGACGAAGGCGGCGCCGACGGCGCCCGTCGCGACTGTGGCAACGGTCAGGAAGTGACGTCTGCCGGTATCGACTGTATCGGTCATCCAGCTCTCTCCTCGGCACGCGGCCGTCGCTGCCTGCGTCTGCACAGCGCCCGGCCCGCCGTCGGGTCTATCGGTACGTGTCTTGTTGCTCTAATCGGTTGCCGCCAGGTCGTGGACATGGTCGCGCAGGGCCTCCCCCCACGATCCGCGCGGACAACAACGCATTATACGGGCTGGCGCCGGACGGACGATAGGCAAGGGACCGCCCGCGACTTCATCGTCGGCGACCGGCGGGCCGTTTTACAAAAGTCCGATAACGACGACCCGGCAACGACCGCCGGTCGACCTCGGCCCGTGTGCCGACGGCGCGAGGCGCCGCGGGTCTGACTCCCATGCCCGGACCGTGTCTCGCGGGAATGGAACGGCATTTCCTCGCGAAGCGTGTCTCGCGGGAACCGACCGGTGCTCCGTTCCGGACCGCTCCGGCGCGCTACTTGCGATCGTTGAGGCGGCGGATCTGCGCGCCGAGGCCGTGGAGTTTTTCCTCGATGCACTCGTAGCCGCGGTCGATGTGGTAGATCCGCTCGACGTCGGTGGTGCCGTCGGCCACGAGGCCGGCGAGCACGAGGCTCGCGGACGCGCGCAGGTCGGTCGCCATGACCGGTGCCGCCGTGAGCTTCGGCACGCCCTTGATGATCGCGGTGTTGCCCTCGAGCCGGATCTCCGCGCCCATGCGGCGCATCTCGAGCATGTGCATGAAGCGGTTTTCGAAGATCGTCTCGACGATCGTGCCGACACCCTCGGCCACGGTATTGAGCGCGGCGAACTGCGCCTGCATGTCCGTCGGGAAGCCCGGGTGCGGCGCGGTGCGGATGTCGACCGACTTGAGCTTGCGACCGCGCATGTCGACCTCGACGTAGCCCTCGCCCCGTTCGATCTTCGCTCCTGCCTCTGCGAGCTTGGCGAGCACCGCGTCGAGGTGCTCGGCACGCGCGCCACGCGCGCGGACGCGGCCGCCCGTGATCGCACCGGCCACGAGATAGGTGCCGGCCTCGATGCGGTCGGGCAGCACCTCGTAGTGCGTGCCGTGCAGCCGCTCGACACCGTCGATCACGATGCTGTCGGTCCCGTGACCGCGGATCTGCGCACCCATGGAGATCAGGAACTGCGCGAGGTCGACGATCTCGGGCTCGCGCGCGGCGTTCTCGAGGACGGTCTGCCCCTCGGCCAGCGTCGCCGCCATCATCAGGTTCTCGGTGCCCGTGACCGTGACGGTGTCCATCACGATCCGGGCGCCCTTGAGCCGCCCGGCCCGTGCACGGATGTAACCGTTCTCGATGTGCACGTCCGCGCCCATTGCCTGCAGGCCGGCGACGTGGATGTTGACCGGCCGGGCGCCGATCGCGCAGCCGCCGGGCAGCGAGACGTCCGCCTGGCCGTGCTTGGCCACGAGCGGGCCGAGCACGAGGATCGCTGCGCGCATCGTCTTGACGAGTTCGTACGGCGCGAACGTCTCGCGCGTCGTCGACGGGTCGACCTCGACCCGCATGCGCTCGTCGACCGTCACGCTCGCGCCCATGCGGCCGAGCAGCCCGATCATGGTCGTCACGTCGTGCAGGTGCGGCACGTTGGCGATCGTGACCGGCCCGTCGGCGAGCAGTGCGCCCGCGAGGATCGGCAGGGCGGCGTTCTTCGCGCCGGAAATGCGGACTTCGCCGTCGAGCGGGACGCCGCCCCGGATCTGCAGTTTGTCCAAGCAGAGCTCCCGTCAGCGCGCGGCCGCGCCGCCGCGTTCGGCCTGCCATTCGGCCGGCGTATAGGCCTGGATCGACAGCGCGTGGACTTCGCGACCCATCCGCGCGCCGAGGCCCGCGTAGACGAGCTGGTGACGCTGGATCGACCGCTTGCCCTCGAACTGGGCCGCGACGACGATCGCCTCGAAGTGCGTGTTGTCGTCGGTCAGGACCCGCACCTGCGCGCCGGGCAGGCCGGCCTGGATCAGGGTGGTCACTTCGTCTGCCGTCATGTCGGGTCCCGCGCGGAAAGAGCCCGCAAGTTTAAAGGAGAAGGCCGGCCGGCTGTAGGCTGTAAACTGTCGGCTTTGCCGAAACGTTTGCCAGAGTGCCATGACCGACCCGAGCCAGATGATCGCGCGCGGCCGCCGCGTGCTCGCGACCGAGGCCCAAGCCGTCGCCGGCCTCGAAGGCCGCCTCGACGAGGCTTTCGCCCGGGCCTGCGCGCTGCTGCTGGCCTGCGAAGGCCGCATCGTCGTGACCGGCATGGGCAAGTCCGGCCACGTCGGCAGCAAGATCGCCGCGACCCTGGCGAGCACCGGCAGCCCGGCCTTTTTCGTGCACCCGGCCGAGGCGATCCACGGCGATCTCGGCATGATCACGGCCAAGGACGTCGTGCTGGCATTGTCCAATTCCGGTGAAACCGCCGAACTGCTGACGATCCTGCCCGTGATCAAGCGGCTCGACGTGCCGCTGATCGCGCTCACCGGCAACGAGGCCTCGACGCTGTCGCGCTACGCCGCGGTGACGCTCGACGTCAGCGTGCCCGAGGAGGCGTGCCCCCTCAACCTCGCACCGACCGCGAGCACGACCGCGGCGCTCGCGATGGGCGATGCGCTCGCGATCGCCGTGCTCGAGGCGCGCGGCTTCACCGAAGAGGACTTTGCGCGTTCGCACCCGGGCGGGAGCCTCGGTCGCCGACTGCTGCTGCATGTCGAGGACGTCATGCGCAAGGGCGACGAGCTGCCGCGCGTCGGCCCGGAGACCCTGCTCAGCGAAGGGCTGCTCGAAATGAGTCGCAAGGGCCTCGGCATGACCACAGTCGTCGACGACGACGACCACGTGCTCGGCGTGTTCACCGACGGCGACCTGCGCCGCGCGCTCGACCGGCAGGTCGACATCCATCGCACGCACATGCGCGAGGTCATGACGGCCGGCGGCAAGGTTGCCGAGCCGCGCATGCTCGCGGCCGAGGCCGTGCACATCATGGAGACGTTCCGGATCACGTCGTTGCCGGTCGTCTCGGCCGATGCACAACGCAAGCTCGTCGGCGCGCTCAACGTGCACGACCTGCTTCGCGCGGGGGTGATGTGACCCTTTCTCCTCCCGTGAGCGACGACATCCGGGAGCGCGCGCGACGTGTGCGCCTGCTCGTGCTCGACGTCGACGGCGTGCTGACCGACGGCCGTCTGCACATCACGGCGCACGGTGAGGACGTCAAGGTGTTCCATGTTCGCGACGGCTCGGGGCTGGTCGCGCTCAAGCGCGCCGGAATCGCTGTGGCGATCATATCCGGTCGCGATTCGCCGGCCGTCACGCGCCGTGCCCAGGAACTCGGCATCGTGCACGTGCAGCAGGGCATCGGCGACAAGGGTGCCGCGCTCGCTGCCTTGCTCGATGCGACCGGGATCGACGCCGGCGCCTGCGCCTGCGTCGGCGACGATACGCCGGACCTGCCGATGTTCGAACGTGCCGCACTCGCGGTCGCAGTGGCCGACGCGCACCCGACCGCGCTGGCCGCCGCGCACTGGGTCACGTGCGCGCCGGGCGGACACGGCGCCGTGAGGGAAGTATGCGATCTGTTGCTGGCCGCGCGCGGCTGCTGACCCAGCGGGTCGTCACGATCCTCGCGCTGCTCGCGGGCAGCGTGGTCATGTTCACGCTGCTGGCGGGCTCCGGCGACGACGCGACCGTCACGGCGGTGGCGCCGGAAGAGCGCGGCTACTATCTGACCGACGCGACGCTCACCGAGCTCGCAGTCGACGGCAAGCCGCGCGTGGTCGTGCGTGCGCGCGAAATCGAGCAGCAGCTCGCCGACGAAAGCGTCGTGTTGCAGCACCTCGAACTCGACTACACGACCGCGCGTGCGGGCGCCTGGCATGCCACGGCCGACCGGGGCCGCATGACCTCCGACCGAAGCTCGTTGCTGCTCGACGGCAACGTGCGCGTGGCCGGGTCGCCGGAAGCCTCCGGCGGCCGCGCGCTGATCGTCACTGACGAACTGACGTACGACACCCGGTCCAGCGTGATCCAGACGTCGGCGCCGGTGTCGGTGCAGTTCGGCACGCACCACCTGGACGGACGCGGACTGCGCGTCGCGTTGAACGACGGCACCCTGCGTTTAGAATCGAGCGTCCATGGCACGTTCACACCCTGATCGCCGCTCGACGGTATTCGCGGCCCGGCTCACTGTCGCCGCGGCACTGGCGCTTTGCGCCTCGCTCGCGCCGGTTCACGCGCAATCGACGGTACCTGCCACGGCAACCAGGTCCGCCGTGCCGGGTTCGCCCACCGGGCTGCCGGCCGGCAATTCCGAGATGCCCATCGACCTCCAGGCCGCCTCCTCGGATTTCGATTACAAGAACAATTCATTGCTGTTCAAGCGCGTCACGATCACCCAGGGCGGGCTGGTCGTGACGGCCCAGCAGGCGAGCGCCACCGGGCTCGAGTTCGAGAATTCGGAATGGCGGCTCGAAGGCGACGTGAAGATCACCGTGCCTGGCGGGCAACTGACGTCGAACGAGGCGCGCGTGCTGTTTCGCAACAACGCGATCGTGCGCGCGTCGATCAAAGGCCTGCCCGCGGCGTTCGAACAGCGCCTGCGCGGGAACGACCAGGTCGCGCGCGGTCGCGCCGGCGCCATCGACTACAACGTGCAGGAAAGCACGGTGCGCCTGACCGGCGACGCGTGGCTGTCGGACGGCCAGAACGAGATCCGGGGCAACACCCTCGTCTACGACATCGGGCGTGAACGCGTGCAGGCGAATCCGAACGAAAAAGACCCCGGCGGCGTGCGCATCACGATCAACCCGCCGAAAAAGCCGGC
>DATMIB010000137.1:0-49970 GCA_035554635.1 Steroidobacteraceae bacterium
CACGCACACGCTGCTCGCGCTCAAGGCCTCCGAGCAGCGTTACCGCGAGCTGTTCCAGAACGTCACGGCCGGCGTGTTCCAGACGACGGCCGACGGCAAGTTCATGGCCGCGAATCCGGCGCTCGTGCGCATGCTCGGCTACGAGTCCGAGGACGAGTTGCTGGAGCTCGACATCTCGCGCGACGTCTACATGGACGCCGACCACCGTGGCAACTGGGTCCGCGCGATGAACGAGGACGGCGAGGTCCGCAACGCGGAACTCGTGCTCAAGCGCAGCGACGGCACGAAGATCGTCGTGCTCGAGAACTCGCGCGCGGTTCGCGACGCGGACGGCAACGTCATCTTCTACGAGGGCACCCTCACCGACATCACGGCGGCGCACGAGCTTTCCCAGCAGCTGTCGTACGACGCCAGCCACGATGCGCTGACCGGCCTCGCCAACCGCCGCGATTTCGAGCTTCGCCTGCAGCGCGCGCTCGAAATGACGCAGGCGACGGGCGCGCAGCACGCCGTGCTGTTCATGGACCTCGACGGTTTCAAGGCCGTCAACGACACCTGTGGCCACGTGGCCGGCGACGAGCTGCTGCGCCAGCTCGGCGAGGTGCTGCAGCACCGCGTGCGTGCCGCGGACGTCGTGGCCCGTCTCGGCGGCGACGAATTCGCGGTGCTGCTGCACAACTGCAGCCAGCACGACGGCCTGCAGGTCGCGCAGCAGCTGCTCAAGGCGGTCGAAGAATTCGAGTTCATCTGGGGCACGCACCGGTTCACGCTCGGCGTGAGCATCGGCCTGGTCGCGGTCGATGCCCACTTCAAGCGCATCGCGCAGGTGCTGAACGCCGCCGACTCGGCCTGCTACCAGGCGAAGGACGCCGGGCGCAACCGCGTGTCGGTGTTCCAGGAGGATGCGCTGCAACAGCAGCAGCGTCACGGCGAACTGGGCTGGGTCAGTCGCGCCAAGCGCGCGCTCGTGGAAAACCGGTTGTTCCTGGAGGCGCAGCGCATCGTGCCGCTCGGCCCGGGCCCGGAGGGCGCTCCGCGGCGTCCGCATTACGAACTGTTCCTGCGCATGCGCGACGAATCGGGTCGCGTCGTGCCACCCGGTGCCTTCCTGCCGGCGGTCGAGCGCTACAACCTGTCGGTCCGTTACGACCGCTGGGTGATCGCCGAGGCCTGCCGCTGGGCGAGCGAGAACGTGGCCCTGTTCGCCGGCGGCTCGCGTCTCTTCGTCAACCTGACGCGCGACAGCCTGGTCGACGCCGACACCGGTGAGTTCGTGCGCCAGACGCTCGCGACGACCGGCGTCGATCCCGCGAGTCTCGGTTTCGAGACGCCCGAGGCCGTGGCGATCGGCAACCTCGGCAAGGCGAACCAGCTCATCTCCTCGCTGCGACGCGCCGGTTGCGCCTTCGCGCTGGACGACTTCGGCAGCGGCGTCTCGTCGTTCGCCTACGTCAAGGCGCTCAACGCGGATTTCCTCAAGATCGACGGCATGTTCGTCGGCAACCTGTCGCGGGACCGCGTCGATTACGCGATGGTGCGGTCGATCAAGGAGATCGGCCACGTCATGGGCAAGGTCGTGATCGCCAAGTCGGTCGAGAGCGAGGCCGTGCTCGACAAGCTGCGCGAGATCGGCGTCGACTACGCGCAGGGCTTCGTCGTCGGACAGCCGCAGCCGCTGCAGTCGATCGCGACCGTGCAGGTCGCAGACCTGCTGGCCTGACCGGCGCCGGCGGGCATCACGCGCCGCGCGCCCACCGCCCACAGCTCGAGCTGCGCCGTCCGGCGCCTGCGTCGTTCGTTGCGAGTTATTAATCGGTCGATTAATATATCTGCACGACCCACTGCCGCCGATGCCATGCCCACGCGACCGCCGTCTCCACGCAGACCCTCGCGTCGACCCGGCCGCCCCTCCGGCGGCGATGCGGAAATCCGTGCGGCGTTGCTGCAGACCGCACGCGAGCTGTTCCTGCGTCACGGTTTCGGCAAGGTCGGCATCCGGCGCATCGCCACGGCCGCGGGCACGACCTCGGCAATGATCCACTACTACTTCGGCGACAAGCTCGGGCTGTACCGCGCCATGCTCGACGAGGCGATTGCCCCGCTCGTCGACAACCTGCGCCGGCTGGAGTCCATGCGGGCGACCGCGGCGCCCGACCTCGAGGCGCTCGTGTCGGCCTACATGCGCATGCTGGCCTCGAACCCCTGGTTGCCGGCGCTGATCGTGCACGAGGTGCTCGACGAGGGCGGCCAGCTGCGCGAGCAGTTCGTCGAGCATTTCGCGGGCCGGCTCGCCCCGGCGCTCGTGGCGGTGCTGGAGCGCGAGCGGGCGCGCGGCCTGCTGCGACGCGACCTCGACCCCCGACTCGCGGCGATCTCGGCATTGAGCCTCTGCATCTTCCCGTTCGTGTCGCAGCCGATCACGCGCCGCGTGCTCGGGTTTTCGGTCGAGGGTGAGGAGTTCGACCGGCTGGTCCGGCACACGACACGACTGTTCCGCGAGGGCGTGTTCGCACGCACGGAGGACGCGGCATGACTGTCATCGCACGGCTCGTTCCCCTGACGCTGCTGGCGGGCCTGCTGTCCGCGTGCGCGCGCGACGAGCCGCAGGAGATCCTGGGCACCGTCGAGCGCGACCGGCTCGAGCTCGTTGCCGAATCGAACGAGCGCATCGTCGAGATCGCCGTGCGGGAAGGCGAGCACGTCGCGACTGGCGCACGGCTGGTGGTGCAGGAAGCCGGCACGGCGCAACCCCGCATCGACCAGGCCCGGGCCGCCCGCGAAGAAGCGGCACGCCGGCTGGCGGACCTCGTCGCGGGCCCGCGTGGCCGCGAGATCGAGGAGGCCCAGGCCACGCTGGTCGGGGCGCAGAGCACGCTCGCCACCGACGAGCGCGAGTACGAGCGCATCCGTGCGCTGGTCGAACGCAAGCTGTTGAGCGCGTCCGAGCTGGACCAGGCGCTGGCACGACGCGACGCCTCACGTTCGACGCGCGATGCCGCAAGCGCGCGGCTGGGCCTGCTGCGCGAGGGTTCGCGCGCCGAACAGGTCGCCGAGGCGCGCGCCGCGCTCGCGCGCGCGGAAGCGGCGCTGGCGGAACAGCAGACCGTGATCGATCGTTACTCGGTGAGTGCCCCGCGGGCCGGCATCGTCGAAGCCTTGCCGTACAAGCTCGGCGAGCGACCGGCCGCGGGTCGACCGCTCGCCATCCTGCTCGCGGACGGCGCCCCGTACGCGCGGGTCTACGTGCCCGAGCCGTTGCGGACACGCTTCGTGGCCGGCGCCCGCGTGCGGGTCAACGTCGACGGAGAAGCCACCGCATTCGCCGGCACCGTGCGCTACATCTCGGCCGAAGCCGCGTTCACGCCGTACTACTCGCTGACGCAGAAGGATCGCTCGCGGCTCGCCTACCTGGCCGAGATCACGCTCGACGGCGAGCCCGCCGCGGCGCTGCCCGCAGGCGTGCCGGTGCGGGTCTCGCTGGCCACGGCGCCTTGATGGCCGCACCCGCTCATGTCGCGACAGCCTCCCCGAACGGCGCCGCGATCGTCGCGCGCGGCCTCACGCGGCGTTTCGGACACGTGACCGCGGTCGACGGCGTCGACCTCGACATCCCACGCGCCGAGATCTACGGCTTCCTCGGGCCGAACGGCTCCGGCAAGTCGACGACGATCCGCATGCTCTGCGGGCTGTTGCAGCCGACGGCAGGCACGGTGCGCGTGCTCGGCCACGAAATGCCGCGCGAGGCGGAGGCGCTGCGGCCGCGGCTCGGCTACATGACGCAGAAGTTCTCGCTCTGGGACGACCTCACGGTCGCCGAAAACCTGCAGTTCATGTCGCAGGTGTTCGACCTCGTGCCCTCGCGGCGCCGCGACCGCACCGCCGCGGTCGTCGAGGAATTCGCCCTCGGCAAGCTGCTCGTGCAGCGGGCGGGCACCTTGAGCGGCGGCCAACGGCAACGGCTGGCACTCGCCGCCGCCACGCTGCACGAACCCGAGCTGCTGCTGCTCGACGAACCGACCAGCGCCGTCGATCCGCAGAGCCGGCGCGACTTCTGGGAGAGCCTGTTCGCACTGGTTGCCCGCGGCGTCACGATCCTGGTGTCGACGCACTACATGGACGAGGCCGAGCGCTGCCACCGGCTCGCGATCCTCGCCGACGGCAGGCTCGTCGCCGAAGGCGCACCGAAGCAGTTGATGCGCGACATCGCTGCACGCGTGGTCGAAGTGGAAGCGGACGACACGGTCGCCGCACGACGGGCGCTGGTGGACGATCCGGCCGTGCTGAGCGTCGCGCAGCTGGGCACGCGCCTGCACGTGCTGTTGCGTCCCGACACCGTCGACCCGGCGACCCGCTGCGCCGACCGGCTGCGCGACGCGGACGTTCCGGCGCAGGTCGCGGCGGTCGGTGCGAGCCTCGAAGACGTGTTCGTGGCCGCGACCGGTTTTCGACGCTCCTCGCACGGCGCGGCCGACGGCCACTGAGACCGGACCATGCTGCAACGCGTGCTCGCGATCATGGTCAAGGAAGTGCGGCAGCTTTCCCGCGACCGCCTGACGTTCGGCATGATCGTCGGCATTCCGTTGCTGCAGATCCTGCTGTTCGGCTACGCGATCAACTACGACGTCCGCGACATCCGCGCCGCCGTCGTCGACGAGGCGAGGACCAGCCATTCGCGCGCGCTCGTTGCGGCGCTCGCGGCCAGCGGCGTCGTCGAGTTCGTGGCGCCGAGTGCCGGTGTCGCGGACCTGCGGCGCCGACTCGCGCGTGGCGAGATCAGCGTCGGTGTCGTGATCCCGGCGGACTTCGAACGACGGCGGCTCGGCACGGAACGCGCCGCCGTGCAGATCCTCGTCGACGGCGCCGAGCCGATGATCGACAGCGTCGCGCGCGGGCTCGCGCAGGTGCCGCTGCCGGTCCGCGCGGGCGACTACGTGCGGTCGCGCGCGCCCGTGTTCGAGTTGCTCACGGAATACAACCCGGAGCGGCGCACGGCCGTGCAGGTGGTGCCGGCGCTGATCGGCGTGATCCTGAACATGACCATGGTGATCTTCACCGCCGTCGCGATCGTGCGCGAGCGCGAACGCGGCAACCTGGAACTCCTGATCACGACGCCGATCCGCTCCTGGGAACTCATGGCCGGCAAGCTGGTGCCGTACGTGCTGATCGGGCTGGTGCAGACCACGCTGATTCTCGCTGTGGGCGCCTGGGTGTTCGACGTCCCGATCAACGGCAGCCTGCTCGACCTCTACCTTGCCGCGCTGCTGTTCATCGCGGCGACGTTGACGCTCGGGCTCGTGATCTCCACGCTCGTGCGCACGCAGATGCAGGCCTTCCAGCTCTCGTTCATGACGCTGCTGCCCTCGATCCTGCTCTCCGGCTTCGTCTTTCCGTTCGACGGCATGCCCGCGGTCGCGCAGTGGATCGCCCAGGTGCTGCCGCTCACGCATTTCGTCGCGATGATCCGCGGCATCGTGCTGCGCGGCGCCTCGCTGGCCGACGTGGCCGGCCCGGCGGCCAAGCTCGGTGTCTTCCTGTCGGTCGGACTCGCCATCGCAACACTGCGATTCCGCAAGACCCTCGACTGACCGGACCGGCAGTGTCGGTGTCCGTCCTGCATAGCCGCGACCGGGCGTCCGGCATACTGCACCGCCAGCGGACGCCATGTACACGACAAATCCAAGTTCGCGCGGCGCGGCGCGGCGCGGCGCGGCGTGACAGGGCAGGAGGTTCCGTCGATGCAGGAGCGTGTCGAGGGCCTGACGGCGATGGTGCGGTTCGAGGACGAGCGTGCGGACGATTCGCGCTGGGGCGAGGAGCAGCTGCGCAACCTCGAGGAGGCCACGCGCGATGGCATCGTCACCGTCGACATGTCCGGACGCATCCGCCACGCCAACAAGGGCTTCCTCGCCATGGTCGGGTACACGCTCGAAGAGCTGCGCAGCATGACCTATCACGATCTCACGCCCGCGCGCTGGCACGACTACGAGCGCGCGATCGTGGAGGAGAGGATCCTGCCGTTCGGCGATTCCGGCGAGTACGAGAAGGAGTACCGGCGCAAGGACGGCACCGTATTTCCGGTCAGCCTGCGCGTCTGGACCAGTCGCGACGCCCGCGGCGGGGCCACCGCGATGTTCGGCATCGTGCGCGACATCACCGAGCGCAAGCATGCCGAGGTCTTCAATGCCCAGCTCGCGGCCATCGTCGAGAACTCGGACGACGCCATCCTGAGCATCGACCTCGACGGCGTGATCCAGACCTGGAACGACGGCGCGGCACGCCTGTACGGCCACTCGGCGCAGGAGGTGATCGGTCAGCCGGTGACGCGCCTGATCCCGGGCGACCGCATGGCGGAGGAATCGGAGCTGCTGTCGCTCGTGGCACAGGGGAAGTCGGTCAAGCACTTCGACACGGAGCGGCTGCACAAGGACGGGACCGTCGTGCCGATTTCGCTGACGATTTCGCCGATCCGCGACGCCGCGGGCGCCGTGGTCGGTGCGTCGAAGGTCGCGCGCGACATCACCGAGCGACGACGGGCGGAACGCGCGTTGCGCCGGGCCGACGAGCAGAAGGACGAGTTCCTCGCCATGCTGTCGCACGAGCTGCGCAACCCGCTGGCCTCGATCGCCACGGCCGCCGAGGTGCTCGCGCGGACGCTCGGTCCGGCCCCGGCCGCGCAGGCGCCGCTCGCGCTGCTGCGTCGCCAGGCACAGCAGCTGACGCGCATCATCGACGACCTGCTCGACGTCTCGCGGATCGCCCGTGGCCGCGTCACGCTGAAGCGCGAGGTCGTCGAGATCGGCCACGTGGTCGACGAGGCGGCCGAATCGGTCGGCCCGCTGCTGCAACAGGCCGGTCATCGTCTCGTCGTGTCGCGGCCGATCGAGCCGCTGCACGTGGATGCCGACCGGGCACGGCTCGTCCAGTGCCTGGGCAACATCCTCCACAACGCGGCGAAATACTCCGACCGCGGCAAGGACATCGAGGTGAGCCTCGCCGGCGACGCGGCCCACGTCGTCGTGGAGATCCGGGACCACGGTTGCGGCATCGCCGCCGAACTGCTGCCGCACGTGTTCGAGCTGTTCGTGCAGAGCGAACGCACGCTCGATCGCTCGGACGGAGGCCTCGGCATCGGGTTGTCGGTGGTCAAGCGCCTGGTCGAGATGCACGGGGGCACCGTCGGCGTGGCCAGCGCCGGCATCGGTCGCGGCTCGACCTTCACGGTGCGGCTGCCGCGCGTGGGCAGACCCATGCCGTCGCGCCAGCCCGACCGTCCGAGTGCGCCCGCGCGCCGTGTGCTGGTCGTCGACGACAACGTCGACGCGGCGGATGGCCTCGCCATGCTGCTGCGGCTCGACGGACACGAGGTCCGCACGGTCTACCACGCCGAAGACGTGCTCGACGCGGCCGTGTCCTTCGCGCCCGATTTCGCGTTGCTCGACATCGGCCTGCCGCGTGTCGACGGCTACGAGGTCGCGCGACGGCTGCGGGCCCATTCCGCCACCGAGCACATCCGGCTCGTGGCGATCACCGGCTACGGCCAGACCAACGACATCGCCCGGGCTCGCGTGGCGGGGTTCGAGGCTCACGTGGTCAAGCCGGCCGACCCTGAAATCCTCAATCGCATCTTTGCCGGCGGACACGCCGAGGCCTGAGCCGGCATTTCGGCGGGCGCCGGCCCACGTGGCCGGACCGCCTCGTCGGCGGCTGGCGACGGACCGTCCGGCCGCGGCCTCAGCGGCGGCTGCGGTACACGGCCGTCCGCCCGTGCGGTGCGAACACCATCTGCCACAGGTCGTTTCGACGCGCACGGAAGCTCGCGATCGCGGCGGCGAGGTAGTAGTGCCAGAGCCGGCGGAAGGCCGCTCCGTAGTTCGGTTCGAGCCGCGGCCAGGCGCGGTCGAAACGCTCGCGCCAGGCCTGCAACGTGCGCACGTAGTCGAGCCCGAACGCGTGCAGGTCCTCGAGCCGGAGCTGCGCCGACGACGCGGCCACGATGTCGTCGAGTCGCGGGATCACGGAGTTCGGGAAGACGTGCCGTTCGATCCACGGGTCGGGCACGCGATTGCCCGTCTGCGTGCCGATCGTGTGCAGCAGCATGAGCCCGTCGGGTTGCAGGCAGCGGTGCACGACGTCGAAGAAGTGGCCATGGTTGCGCGGCCCGACGTGCTCGAACATGCCGATCGAGAAGATGCGGTCGAAGCGCTCGTCGCGCAGCGTGCGATAGTCGGCGAGGCGGATCTCGACCGGCAGGCCACGACAGACGACCTGTGCCGCGCGTGCCTGGTCGGCCGACACCGTCACGCCGAGGCCGGCCACGCCGTAGCGTTCCGCGGCGTGGCGCAGCGCCTCGCCCCAGCCGCAACCGATGTCGAGCACGCGCATGCCGGGTGCCAGTCCGAGCTTGCGACAGACCAGGTCGAGCTTGGCCAGTTGCGCCGCATCGAGGTCGCGTGCTTCCGCCCAGTAGGCACAGCTGTAGACGCGTCGTGCCCCGAGCATGGCGTCGAACAGGTCGTCACCGAGGTCGTAGTGGCGTCGGCCGACGCGCCAGGCCCCCGCGCCGCGCTGGACGTTGCGCAGCAGGTGTCGCGCGGTGTGCAGGCTGCGCACGGCGACGCCGGTGCGCATCTCGGCGCGATGACGCAACAACCGCTCGAGGCAACCGTCGAGATCGGCCGTGTCCCACCAGCCGTCGACATAGGCTTCGCCGAAACCGAGCGACCCCTGCAGGAGACAGCGACCGTAGAACCTCGGATCGCACACCTGGATGTCCCACGGCCTCGACCCGTCGAGCGCAACGCCGCTGCCCGCGAGCACCTTTGCGACACGGCTTCGCAGCAAGCGCGATCCCGTCGCATGTCGTCGCGGGCGGCGCACGATCGCTCGCGCGGGGTCGTGCCGCGATGGCGTCGCCTCGTGCGGCGGCCAGGCCCGGCTCAGGTCGCCCATGACCAATCCTCGGCGTACGCAGACGATGTTCAGTTATCGCAACGCGGCGACGCGCGGTATCGCCAAGGCGCTCGTTGCGCCGGGGTCTTCGAGCGGGCAGTGCGCGGGATTCGGCTTACCGGGCGAGCACGTAGGTGCCCGGCGCGTCGCCGAGCGGCGTCTGGCCGCGGCCGCCGAGCCTGGGCGGGACGACCTTGCGGGCACTCGAATGCCGTGCCAGCCAGTCCGCGAACGTCGGCCACCAGGAACCCTGCGCGGGTTCGACCCGCTGCAGGTAATGCTCGGGCGACGGCAGTCGCGCACCCGGCCGCAGCGCCAGCACGCGGTGCCGACGCTTGGGGTGCTCCGGGCCGCTGATGATGCCCGCGTTGTGGCCGCCGCTGGTGAGGCAGAACGTGTAGTCGCGCGAACGCACGAGCCGGCCGACCTTGTACACGGACTGCCATGGGGCGACGTGGTCGGTCTCCGTGCCGACGACGAACATCGGCACTTCGATTGCCGCGAGATCGATGGGCTCGCCGAGCGCGACGTAGCGCCCCTCGGCGAGGTCGTTGTTCAGGTACAGCTGGTGCAGGTAGTCCGTGTGCATGCGGTAGGCCATGCGCGTACCGTCGGCGTTCCACGACATCAGGTCGTTGACACCGAGCCGCTCGCCCTTGAGGTACGACTGGACCGAGGGCCCCCAGAGCAGGTCGTAGGTGCGCAGCAGCTGGAAGGCGCCACCCATCTGCCGGCTCTCGAGCACGCCCTTTTTCCACATCAGCGCCTCGAGCATCGCAAGCTGTGCGGGGCTGATGAACACCGACAGCTCACCGGGCTCGCTGAAATCCGTTTGCGCGGCGAGCAGGGTCACGCTCGCGAGCCGCTGCTGCTGCCGCTGCGCGAGCAGCGTCGCCACGATCGCGAGCAGCGTGCCGCCGATGCAGTAGCCGACGGCGTGCACCTTGCGTTTCGGCACTGCCCTGGCGACGGCCTCGAGCGCCGCGAGCACGCCGAGCGAGACGTAGTCGTCCATCGACAGGTCGCGGTCCGCGGCGGTCGGGTTCTTCCACGAGATCATGAAGACCGTGTGACCCTGGTCGGTGAGGTATTTCACCAGCGAATTGCGTGGCGACAGGTCGAGGATGTAGTACTTCATGATCCACGCCGGCACGATCAGCACCGGCTCGGCGTGCACCTTGGCGGTCGTGGGCGCGTACTGGATCAACTCCATCAGCGAGTTGCGCAGGATCACCTTTCCCGGGCTCGTCGCCGTCTGCTCGCCTACCCGGTACTGTTCGACGCCGACGGGTCCGAGACCCTTCAACGCGCGCTGCACGTCCTCGGCGAAATGCTTGGCGCCGCGCGCGAGGTTGCGGCCGCGCTCCTGCACGGTCTGGTCGAGCAACTGCGGGTTGGTCGGCAGGTAGTTGTCCGGCGCGAGCAACTCGAGCCCTTCACGGACCGCAAAGCCCACCAGGCTCTCCGCGTCGCGGTCGGCGCCGGGCACGTTGCGCACGGCGTCGCGTGCGAGCGCCGATCCCGTGACGAAGGCCTGTGCGAGCACGTTGAACGGAAAGCGGGTCCAGGCCGGATCGCCGAAACGGTGCGCGTAAGGGGTGCCGGGCACCTGCGGCGCGGCGGCGGCTTCGCCGCTGTGGCGGACTGCGCCGGCCGTGAACCGAGCGAGCGCGTACGTCGCCTGAAGGGCTGCCTGCGCCAGTTCGAGCTGGCGGCCGGGCGCCAGCGCGAGCCGCGACAGCACGTTGACCCAGGCTCCGCCAAACGCCTGCGGCGAGAGTCCGGCCGTCCACTGGCCGAGCGCCGCGAGCAGCTCCCGCGAGAGGTCATCGCCGACCGCCTGCGGCACGTCGCGTGTCGGGCGTCTTGCCGCGTGGCTCATGGGCTCCCTCCCTCGCCTCAGATCGTCTTGAGGTCCACCTCGGGGTCGGCGAGCTTGCCGGTGTCCGGCCGCTTGCGCTCGGCGATCCACTTCTTGCCGGTCATGAAGTCCTTGGCGCTGTTGATCGCATCGACGGCGAGCAGCTCGCCCTGCGCGAGGTAATAGAGCGCGAACTTGCTGGTGGCGGGGTCGCCCCGGAGCACCGTCTCGTCGTACCCCTGCGTTAGACCGGCGATCTGCAGCTTGAGGTCGTACTGGTCCGACCAGAACCAGGGCACGTGCTCGTGGCGCGCGGGCTTGCCGCAGATGTTCATCGCGGCCGTCTTCGCCTGCTCGACGGCGTTGTCGACCGATTCGAGGCGCACGCGACGGCCGTAACGGACGCTGGGATGCCAGGTGCAGTCGCCGGCGGCGTAGATGTTCGGGTCGGACGTCTGGCACTGCTCGTCGACGACGATGCCGTTCTCGCAGCGCAGCCCCGCGGCCGCGGCGAGCGACGTCTCGGGCAGGATGCCGACGCCGACGATCACGAAGTCCGCCGGGAATTCGTCGTCGCCACAGACGACTGCGCGGACGCGACCCCGCCCGTCGTCGACGAAGCCGGTCACCGATTCGTTGCAGCGGAGCTTCACGCCCTCGCGCAGGTGCCGCTCGGTGTAGAAATCAGAGATCTGCGGTGCGACGACGCGGTTCATCGGCCGGTCGGCCATTTCGAGCACGGTCACGTCGAGGCCGAGGTGACGCGCCGAGGCCGCCGCTTCGAGGCCGATGTAGCCGGCGCCGACGATGACGACCTTTTTCGCGGCCGCGAGGTCCGTGCGAATCGCGTCGACGTCGGCGATGGTGCGCAGGTAGTGGATGCCGGCGAGCTGGTGACCGGGAACCTCGAGCTGCCGGTTGCGACTGCCGATGCAGAGCACCAGCTTGTCGTAACGCAGCTCGCCGCCGTCGCCGAGCCGCAGTCGGCGGTCGTTGCGGTCGATCGCCGTCACGCGTACGCCGAGCCGCACGTCGACCCGGTGCGTGTCGTAGAACTGGGCGCTGCGCAGCAGCAGCCGGTCGCGTTCGAGCTCGGCCGAGAAGTACTTCTTCGACAGGGGCGGGCGGTTGTAGGGCAGGAAGGCCTCGTCGCCCACGAGCGTGATCGAGCCGGCGTGGCCCTCGCGCCGAAGCGTGTCGATCGCCTGCACGGCAGCGTGGCTCGCGCCGACGATCACCACGGCGTCAGTCGTCATCCGTCACCTCCTCGGGGCCAAAGGGGCCCTATGATGCCCGCAAAGCAAAATTGCGTCGCCAATGGGCGAGTCCCTGTCGCCGGAGCGCTTCGCTCGGCAAGATGGCTGCCCGGGGCGTCGTGAGCGGGGGCTGGCCGCACCAGCCGTGGGCAATCGCAGGCCACCCTGCGCCAACGTGGTGCGCGTCTGCGCCGATCGTGCCGCGGAACACGCGGCCCGTACAGGTCGGCACGCTTTCTGCATCGAGCAGTCGAGGTCCCCGTCGGGGGAGGCGGCGAGGTGCATGACAGGCGTTTCGGTTTCCACTAGCGTGGGGCCGGGACCGGCCGCCGGACAATGAGTACGAGAACTAGGAGCCTAAAGCCCATGAAGCTGATCAGCGCAATCATCAAGCCCTTCAAGCTGGACGACGTCCGCGCCGCCCTGTCCGAACTCGGCGTGTCCGGCATGACCGTGACGGAGGTGAAGGGTTTCGGGCGTCAGCGTGGCCACACGGAACTCTATCGCGGCGCGGAATACGTCGTGGACTTCGTGCCCAAGACCCGCATCGAAGTGGCCGTCAAGGAATCGCTGGTCGACCAGGTGATCGAGGCGATCGTCGGCGCGGCGCGCACCGGCAAGGTCGGCGACGGCAAGATCTTCGTCTCCGACCTCGAACGCGCGATCCGCATCCGCACCGGCGAAGCCGACGACCAGGCGCTCTGACGCCGCATCGGGCGACGGGTTAGCATCGGTTCCGGTCCTTGCCGGAACCGAGCCCGCCATGCCCGATCCTGCCGTCGTCCAGGCGCTGCACGACGCCGTCGCCAAGCTCCACCTGGGTCACCAGCGCCGCCACGTCTTCCTGTGCGTGGGCGGTGGCAAGTGCGCGTCCGAAGCACAGTCGGAGGAGAGCTGGGCCTACCTCAAGCGCCGGCTCAAGGAGCTGGGCCTGCAGGACGCCGATGGCGGCGTGCTGCGCACCAAGGCGAACTGCCTGCGCATCTGCGTGAACGGCCCGATCGCCGTCGTCTATCCGGACGGCACCTGGTACCGCAAGTGCACGCCGAAGAACCTCGAGCGCATCCTGCAGTCGCACCTCGTCGGTGGCATTCCCGTGGCCGATCTCGTCATTGCGGACGACCCACTCACGGCCGCGTAGGCGTGGCTGATTTCGCGCGCAGGCAACGTCTCACAGCAAGGAACGGCACGTGCGGTTGCGGGTCCACTGGTCGAATGGCCGGTCCGTCGTCATCATTTCGATCCTCCTTTTCGACCAGGGCTGACCCTCCATGGCTCATGTCGTGCGTGTCCACGAGTACGGTGGTCCGGAAGTGATGCGTTGGGAACAGGAAGACTTGCCGCCACCGGGTCCCGGTGAGGCGCGCGTGCGTCACACGGCGGTCGGGCTCAACTTCATCGACGTCTACGAGCGCACGGGCCTCTATCCCGGAGCGTTGCCGACCAGGCTCGGCCACGAAGCCGCCGGCGTCGTCGCGGCCGTCGGCAAGGGCGCTCGCGGCGTCAAGGTCGGGGATCGGGTCGCCTACGCGGTGAACACGCGCGGCGCCTACGCCGACGAGGCGAACGTGACCGCAGAGCGACTCGTGCCGGTGCCCGATGGCGTGAGCGACCGGCTGGCCGCGGCGGCCCTGCTCAAGGGGCTCACCGCGCAGGTGCTGCTGCGACGGACCTTCCGTGTCGCCAAGGGCAATGTCGTCGTGGTCACCGCAGCCGCGGGCGGCGTCGGCAGCATCCTCGTGCAGTGGGCGCGACACCTGGGGGCGCACGTGATCGGAGTGGTCGGCAGCGAAGGCAAGGTGCCCGTGGTGCGCGCGCTCGGCTGCAACGACGTGCTCGTCACCGGTCGCGACGACGTCGCGGCGCGCGTGAGGGAGTCGAGCGGCGGCGCCGGCGCGCACGTCGTCTACGACTCGGTGGGCCAGGACACATTCTTCGCCTCGCTCGACAGCCTGCGCCCGCTCGGCCTCATGGTCACGTATGGCAACTCGTCGGGGCCGGTGCCCGCGATCGCACCGCTCGAACTCGCGCGTCGCGGCTCGCTGTTCCTGACACGGCCGACGCTGTTCAGCTACATCGCCCGGCGCGCCGACCTGTTGCGATCCGCCCAGGAGCTGTTCGACGTGATCGGTCGCGGCATCGTCCGCATCGAGATCGGCCAGACCTACGCATTGCACGACGCGCAGCAGGCACACCGCGACCTGCAGGAGCGACGCACGGTCGGTTCGACCGTGCTGCTGCCCTGATGCCAGGCACGCGCGGGGCCGGGATCGCCTGTGCGCTGGCGGTGCTGCTGCTGCCCTTGCCCGTGGAAGTGCAGGGTGCGGCGAGTGACCTGCCGCAAGGCTGGCCGGCCGACATCCCGTCGGGTCCACAGCTCGAGGCGGCGGGAGCCGTGATCGGCGAGATCCGCATCGTCAACGACGACGTGTTCGACCCGGAGCAACCCGGCGAAAGCGGCTGGCTCTATCGGACCGCGAACAAGCTGCACATCAACACGCGCGAGCCCGTGCTGCGCAACCAGCTGCTGTTCAAGACCGGGCAGCCCTACGTCGACCGCGTCGTGCAGGAGACCGAACGCATCCTGCGTCGCAACGACTACCTCTACGACGCGACGATCCGCCCGATCCGGTACGACGGCCACACGGTCGACCTCGAAGTCCACACCCGCGACACCTGGACGCTGAACCCAGGCATCAACTACAACCGCCAGGGCGGGGCCAATTCCGGCTCGATCGAACTCGAGGAAAAGAACCTGCTCGGCAGCGGCCAGGAACTCTCGGTCGGCTGGTCGAACGACGTCGACCGCGAGGCGTTCAACTTCGATTACGTGAATCCCCACTTCAACTCGACCTGGACGCGGCTGGGCCTGACCTACAGCGACGCCGACGACGGTGCAACCAAAGCCCTGCGCGTCGATCGCCCGTTCTATTCGTTCGACACCCGGCATGCCGGTGGCCTCTATCTCTTCGACACGCAGCTCGACGAGCCGCGCTACGCCTACGGCGAACGCGTCGGCAAGTACCAGCGCGACGAGCAGTTCTACGAAGTCTACGGCGGCTGGTCGGCGGGCTGGCGCGAGGGCTGGGTCAAGCGCTGGACGGCCGGCGTGACCTACGACCGCAACCGGTTCGCGCCCATCGTGGACGAGGCGCTCGGCGGCCCGTTGCCGGAGGACCGCACGCTCGTCTACCCGTGGGTCGGCTTCGACCTGATCCAGGACGTCTACGAAAAACGCACGAACCAGGACCAGATCGAGCGCACCGAGGACGTGCTGGTCGGCCTGCGTGCGGGCGCGCGGCTCGGCTACGCCGGCGAGGCCATCGGCTCAGACCGCGACGCGATGCTGTTCAGTGCCTACGCGCAGAACGGCTGGAACTTCGGCCGCGAGACCTCGCTGTTCGTCACTGCATCCGGCTCGGGCAGGCTCGAGTCGGACGGGCTGCGCGACGCCGTGCTGTCGGCGGAGGCGCGGTATTACGCCCGCACCGGCGACCGCACCAAGTTCTTCGCCACGATCGGCGGCACGACCAGCGAGAACCTCGACGACGACACACAGCTGCTGCTCGGCGGCGACACGGGCTTGCGTGGCTATCCGTTGCGCTACCAGGCGGGCACGTCGCTCGCGCTGCTGACGCTCGAGGAGCGTTATTACACGAACTGGTATCCGTTCCGGCTCTTCCACGTCGCGGGCGCGGTCTTTTTCGACATGGGGCGGACCTGGGGCACGGACGTCACCGGCGCAACGAGCGACGGGCTGCTCAAGGACGTCGGCATCGGCCTGCGTCTCGGCTCGAGTCGCTCGGCGTTCGGCAACGTGATCCACATCGACCTCGCCTTCCCGCTCGACGGCGACGAGGACATCGACAGCGTGCAGTTCGTCGTGGAGACGAAGGCCCGGTTTTGAGGAAGTGGCTAGTGGCTAGTGGCTAGTGGCAAGAATTAAGAGTCTAGAGTTCAGAGTCTAGTCGGACGCGCTGTCGCGCCGACGCCGGGCGGCCATTGGCCGCTTTCCGACTGAACTCTAGACTCTAGACTCTGAACTCTTTCTTGCTCCGACTAACCGCTGACCGCCAGCGTCTGCCTCAGACCCGACGGCGCCTCGTCGAAACGCCAGCGCTCGACGCGCCCGCCGACGCGGTCGAGCGCTTCGGCCAGATCGTTGAGGTGTTCGAGCGCGCGCCCGACCTGGCGCCGTGCACAGACCTGGGCAAGCGTCTTCCAGGCCTCGCCGAGCAGGCCGGTCTGCAGGCAGGCGATCGCGTGCAGCGCATGGGCCTCGAGCGGGCTCAACCGCCAGCAGCCGAGCCGGTGCACCGCCGGGCAGTTCATGCGGATCGGGCAGGTGGCCTCGACGAACCGCTCGAAGGCTGGCTGCGCGCTCCGCAGCCCGGCGCGGTCGAACGAGTCCTCGAGACAGGAGTCGGCGAACGAGTCCTCGTCTTCGTTGGAGGTGCGCCAGCGGATGGCCCACACGACGAACCGCTCGACACCGCTCAGGTCGCAGACCGACACGCGTGCGCAATCGCGCAGGCAGCGGGGGGCGTCGGGCGTGGGTGCCGTGGTCATCCGGACCTCCTCGGACCGGCGCAGCTGGCCGGCATGGCACCGGACTCTCGCAGAACCCTCTTGGATATGCAAATAAGTATTGTTCGCGTTTACGCGTTCATAGAGGGCCGTCTGTCAGACGGCCGTTCAGTCGAGTTCGACGACCTGCCGAATCGAGGCACCCGCGGCCAGCCGGTCGAATGCCGCATTGAGGTCGTCGAGCCGGATGCGTTCGCTCAACAGCCGGTCGACCGGCAGACGTCCGGTCCGGTACCACTCGATGTACTGCGGGATGTCGCGCTCCGGCACGCAACTGCCCAGGTAACTGCCCTTGAGCGTGCGTTCCTCGGCGACCAGGCTCACGTGCGACAGCGCGACCTGGTGCTGCGGGTGCGGCAGTCCCGCGGAGACCGTGGTGCCGCCACGTCGCGTGATGCGGTACGCGAGTTCGAGTGCACGTGCCGAGCCTGCCATCTCGAACGCATAGGCGACGCCCCCGCCGCTCAATTCGCGCACTCGTTCGACGCAGTCGGGGTCGGCAGCGTTGATGGTCGCGCTCGCGCCGAGTGCGCGCGCGGTGGCGAGCTTGGCCTCGTTGAGGTCGATGGCCACGATCGGCGTCGCCTCGAGCATGCTACCGGCCAGCAACGAGGCGAGGCCGACGCCGCCGAGACCGATCACGGCCATCGACGAGAGCTTGGGCATCGACGCGGTGTTGACGACCGCGCCGACGCCGGTGATGACCGCGCATCCGAACAGCGCCGCCTCGGCGAACGGCAGCGTCGGGTCGACACGGACCAGCGAGCGACGCGAGACCGTCGCGTACTCGGCGAAGCCCGACACCCCCAGGTGGTGGTTGATCGGCTGGCCGGCCTGGCTGAGACGCCGCGCGCCCGAGAGCAGCGTGCCGGCCGTGTTGGACGCGAGACCGGGCTCGCAGAGCGCCGGGCGTTGTGCCACGCAGGGCGCGCAAACCCCGCAGCTCGGCACGAACGAGGCGACGACATGGTCGCCGCGCTGCAGGTCGGTGACGCCGTGGCCCATGCTTTCGACCACGCCGGCCATTTCGTGGCCGAGCACCATCGGCAGCGGCCGAGGCCGGTTGCCGTCGATCACGGAGAGGTCGGAATGACAAAGGCCCGCAGCACGCACACGTACGAGCACCTCGCCGGGGCCCGGCGGCGCCAGCTCGAATTCCTCGATCGCGAGCGGACGCGACGTGGCATACGGCCCGGGCGTGCCGAGCTCGCGCAGGACGGCTGCCTTGATCCTGAGCATGCGCCGAGCGTAGCCCAAGCGACGGGCGTCGGACTACTGCGATAATGCCGGCGACCGTGCCGGGCACCTGTGTCCGCCGCACCGCACGGAAGGGGAGTGATGCAAGTCGAGACTGGACAAGCGGCACCGCCGCTGCCGACGCGCCGCGACGAGTTCCGCGTGCTGCGCGCGATCACGACGCGCTGGATGGACAACGACCAGTACGGGCACGTCAACAACGTCGTCTACTACTCGTACTTCGACACCGCCGTGAACGGCTACCTGATCGAAGCCAGTGGCTGCGACGTGCGCCGGCTGCCCGCGATCGGCATCGTCGCCGAGACGAGCTGCCGGTTCCTGCGCGAATTGAGCTTCCCCGACACGGTGCACGCGGGGCTCGCGATCGAGCGGCTTGGCAAAACGAGCGTCGTCTACCGGATCGGGCTGTTCCGCGGTGACGACGCCGACCCCGCGGCGCTCGGGCGCTTCGTGCATGTGTACGTGGACGACGCGACCCGCCGGCCGGTGCCGATCCCGGCGCCGGTACGCAAGGCGCTCGAGGCGCTGCAGGACGGGTATGCGGGCTTCGCGGCGCTGCCCTGAAGAAAGTGACCAGTGGTCAGCGGTTAGCGGTTAGGAGGATACGAGCCGCGGGGACCGCTGCTCGTTTTGTACTAGCCACTAACCACGAGCCACTAACCACTTCCTCAGCTCTCCAGCACCTGCCGTCCCTTCTGGATGGCCAGCGCGCCACTGCGGACGACCTCGAGCACTTCGCCGAAGTTGGCGACCTCGGCGATGAACCGGTTGATGTCGGCTTCGCTGCTGGTCAGCTCGATCGTGAAACTGTCGGCCGCGTCCCAGAGCACGCGCCCCCCGGCACGCTGCGACGCCGACCAGAGCGAGCCGACCTGGGTCGCCTTGGCCTTGACCTTGACCAGCAGCAGTTCGCGCTCGAAATGCTCCTCGCGGGTCACGTCCTCGACGTCGACCACGTCGACGAGCTTGAGCGACTGCTGCGTGATCTGGTGGATCACGGCGTCGCTGCCGGTGGTGACAAGCGTCAGGCGCGAGACGGCCGGGTCGTCGGTCGGCGCGACGTTGAGCGACTCGATGTTGTAGCCACGGGTCGAGAACAGACCGGCGACACGGGTCAGCGCGCCGGACTCGTTCTGCAGGGTGATCGCGATGATGTGGCGCTGCTGGCTGGCCATGCTGGGCTCCGCACGAGGTCGCTGCTAAGTCGTTGATCGCCTGTTCGTTATTGCCATCGCGGCCCGGCATCGCGCAATGCTTGCGCGACGCGCTGTCGCCGCTCCGCGCCCGATGGACGGGGGTGCGACGGGGCTGCTAGTCTCGTTTGCAGCGCAACATACCACGCTGCAGCCCGGACGAGCCCTGCCGTGAACAGCATGCCGGCAAACGTGCCCCCGAACCCCCCGTCCGCGCACCCGCGGGCCGGCCTGACCCTGAGCGGCGCAGACATCATCGTGCAGGTCCTCGCCGACGAGGGCGTCGACACGATCTTCGGCTACAGCGGCGGCGCGATCCTGCCGACCTACGACGCGATTTTCCGCTGGAACAACGAGCAGCCCGAGCCGGCCCAGGGCGGCCGGCCGATGCCGCTGATCGTGCCCGCGAACGAACAGGGCGCGGGGTTCATGGCCGCGGGCTACGCGCGTGCGAGCGGCAAGGTCGGTGTCTGCGTCGTCACCTCCGGCCCGGGCGCCACCAACACCGTGACGCCGGTGCGAGACTGCGCCGCCGACTCGGTGCCGATCGTCGTGATCTGCGGCCAGGTCGCGACCGCGGCGATCGGTTCGGACGCCTTCCAGGAAGCACCGGTCGCCAACATCATGGGCGCGGTGGCCAAGCATTGCTTCCTGGTCACCGACCCGGCCAGGCTCGAGGCGACCGTGCGCACGGCCTTCGAGATCGCGCGTTCTGGCCGCCCGGGGCCGGTCGTTATCGACGTACCCAAGGACGTGCAGAACTGGCAGGGCACGTTCCAGGGCAGCGGCCTGCTGCCGATCCGCGGCTACCAGCAGCGCATGGCGAGCGTGCGCGAGCACGCGCTCGACGACGAACATGCCGACAAGCTGCTGCAGATGCTCGGCGAATCCGGGCGCCCGCTGATCTACGCGGGCGGTGGCGTGATCCACGGCGAGGCAGCGGCCGAGCTGCGTGCGTTTGCGCACGAACTCGGCGTGCCCGTCGTCACGACGCTGATGGGCATCGGTGCGTTCGACACGACCGACGCGTTGTCGATGCGCATGCTCGGCATGCACGGCGCCGCGTTTGCGAACTACGCGGTCGACGACTGCGACCTGCTGCTGTGCCTCGGCGCACGCTTCGACGACCGCGTCGCCGGCGTGCCGAAGAAGTTCGCCAGGAACGCGAAGCGCATCGCCCACCTCGACGTCGACGCGTCCGAGATCAACAAGGTCAAGCGCGTGCAGTGGAGCCACGTCGGGTTGCTCGCGCCAGCGCTGCGGTGCCTGCGCGAGCACGCGCTGCGCACCGGATTCAAGCGCGACTGGTCGGCGTGGCACGCCGAGCTCGACGCGCTGCGTCGTCGCCACGCGATGAACTACGACCGCGCGAGCGAGCAGATCCAGCCTTACTACGTGATCGAGGAGATCAACCGCCTCACGCGCGGCGAAGCCGTGATCGCGACCGGTGTCGGCCAGCACCAGATGTGGGCCGCGCAGTATTTCGACTTCCGCGAGCCGCGGCTCTGGCTCACCTCGGGCAGCATGGGCACGATGGGTTTCGGCCTGCCCGCGGCGATCGGCGCGCAGTTCGCACGCCGTGACAAGCTCGTCATCGACATCGACGGCGATGCCAGCATTCGCATGAACCTGGGCGAACTCGAGACCGTCACGACCTACAACCTGCCCGTCAAGGTCGTCGTGCTGAACAACTTCGGCGACGGCATGGTCAAGCAGTGGCAGAAGCTCTTCTTCAAGGGCCGCCACGCCGCAAGCGACAAGTCCCTGCACAAGAAGGACTTCGTCAAGGCCGCGCAGGCCGACGGCTTCCCGTTCGCCGTGCGGCTCGACCGCAAGCAGGACGTGCCGCGCGTGGTCGAGGAGTTCGTCCGGTTCGACGGCCCGGCGTTCCTCGAGGTCATCATCGACCCGGACGCGGGCGTCTACCCGATGGTAGGCCCGGGGCAAGCCTACGACGAGATGATCACGGGCGACTTCATCGAGGCCCGCGACCCGCCGCAGGCCGGCACGAAGGAGCCGGACGCCTCCGGGATGTTCTGAGCCCTACGCGGCGCCAGCCGCCGCCGGGGTTGCCTGCGGCCGCACGTGCTCGACCTCGCGGCGTTGCGCGGCGAGCGCGAGCCCGTAGATGAACGCCGCCGTGGTCCACTTTTCGCCGCCGGCCGCTTCCTGATACAGGCACGACATCTCGTTGCTGACGAGCGGCGCGACGAGCGTGTCGCGCCAGGCGGTGAGCACGTCGCGCGGATTCGTCGCGTACGCGGCCGCCGCGGCCAGCCCCGCGGACTGCGGGTACGCCTGCAGGCATTCGAGCCGGTGGTAGGCGTTGCGCACGACGTCGAATTCGAAAGGCCGCTGCATCGCGTCGTCCCAGTCGCGCAGCGCTTCACCGGCCTCGGTGAGCCAGCCCTTGAGCAGGTGGTGGCGGTAGTACGGCGTCTCGCGCGCGATCACGCCTGCGCAGTCCATGTGGCGCAACACTTCGATGACCAGGCCGGGCGACGGTGCCGCGTCGAGGAATGCGCGGCAATCGGCCCGCAACGTCGCCGCGCGGACGTCGAGCACCTCGCGCAGCAGCGGCGAACCCGTCTCGTCGCACGGCTGCGCCCAGAACGCCTGCTCGAGTTCGACGAAGCGGCGGTTCAAGTCGCAGAAAGTGTGGTCGCGCGCCTGCGAATACAGCGTGCACTCGCCGCCGCAGTCGCCGCGCCAGTCGGCACCGGAGAAGAACGCAAGGTCGAGTTCGACATGGGCGTGACGGAACGTGGCCGCCGCGATCGTCATCGACTCGGCCAGCTCTAGCTCGGCCTCGACCTGTCGTCGTTCGCCACGGGTGTCGCGGCCGGCACCGCCGCAGCCGAGCCCGGTCGCGAGCGCCGCGGCCCGTGCGCGCAGCTCCGGCAACGTGCGCGCCAGTTGCGCAAACCGGGCCGCGAAGGTGCCGGGCTGGCGCACGGCGTGCTGGTGGCCGTCGTAGCGGCGGAGGTCCGCGTGCTTGAGCGTGTCGTCGATGCGGTCGAGCAGCGCGGACAGTTCACGTCGGTGACGCGGGCGGGGCAACAGTTGATCGAACAGGTTCATGCAGGCTCCGGACGACGCAGGTCGTCGCGACGCGCGGGGTCGCGGCGACGACGGCAAGCGTGAACGTGCACGTGCGTCGCGACAATCCGCCGCGGTGCAAACTGGCACCACGCTGGACCGAAACGCAGCGTCACCGATTCGTCACCGCGCCGACATCTGCTTTATGTATAAAGACGGCACAGACGCGGCCGCGCCGCGTGAGGTTCGACCGCGCCGTGCAAGCCGCCGATGCCGTGCCGAGTTTCGCGGTCGCCGCGCGTTTCTGGACCCGACTCGGTTTCATTTCGTTCGGCGGTCCCGCGGGCCAGATCGCGATCATGCATCGCGAGATCGTCGACCGACGGCGGTGGCTCGACGAAACCTCGTTCACGCACGCGCTCAACTTCTGCATGCTGCTGCCCGGGCCCGAGGCGCTGCAGCTCGCGATCTTCCTCGGCTGGAAGATGCACGGCGCGCGCGGCGGGCTCGTCGCCGGGCTCGGCTTCGTCCTGCCGGCCGTCCTGCTGCTGTTCGCGCTGTCCGTCGTCTACGTGCTGTACGGGTCCTTGCCGTGGCTCGCGGGCGTGCTGTTCGGGCTCAAGGCCGCGGTCGTCGCTCTCGTGGCGCAGGCGTTGTTGCGGATCGGGACAAGAGCGCTGAAGAGCCCGCTGCACCAGGGCCTTGCGATCGCTGCGTTCTTTGCGCTCGAATTCCTCGGCATACCGTTCCCGCTCGTGGTGCTCGTCGCCGGCCTGGCCGGAGCCTATGCATCGCGCCACGCGCAGGTCGCGCAATCGCCACCGCCGCCACCGGCGCAGGCGACGGGCGCGCACACGCTGCGTGTCGGGGTGATCGGCCTGGCGCTGTGGCTGGTGCCACTCGTGCTGCTCGCACCGACCGTGGGCCTGCGCTCGCTGTGGTCGGGCATCTACCTGTTTTTCACCAAGGCGGCGCTCGTGACCTTCGGCGGCGCCTATGCGGTGCTCGGCTACGTCACCGAGCGGCTCGTCGACGGCCTCGGCTGGGTGTCCGCGCAGCAATCGGTGGACGGCCTCGCGCTGGCCGAGACGACACCGGGGCCGTTGATCATCGTGCTGCAGTTCATGGGCTTCATGGCGGGGTGGAACCAGCCGGGCGGGTTCACGCCGCTCGGCTCCGCGCTGCTGGCCGGGGCGCTGGCCTCGTGGGCCACGTTCCTGCCGTCGTTCGTGTTCATCTTTCTCGGTGCGCCGCACGTCGAGCGCCTGACCCGCGTGCCGCGCATCGCCGGTGCACTCGCGGCGATCACGGCGGCGGTCGTCGGCGTCATCGCAACGCTCGCGCTGCTCCTCGCGCAGGTGGTCTTCTTTCCGGACGGCTGGCCTGCGTGGCCGGACTGGCGTGCCGTGCTGCTCGCAGCGGCGACGTGGGTCGCGCTCGAGCGCCTGCGGTGGCCGCTCGCTGCCGTGCTGTGCGGCGCGTCCGCGCTAGGGCTGCTGCTGTTGCGCCTGGCCTAGCAGCGCATCGATCCGCGTCGCGAATTCCTCGAACGGCATCGCACCGCGGACGATCTCGCCGACGAACTTGCCGTCGACTTCGCGACCGACCACGAAGCTCGGCGTCGCGGTGATGCCATTGGCCGCGGCGAGTGCGACGTCGCCCCTGACGGCGGCGACGGTGGCGTCGCTCTGGCGGCAGGCCGCGAAGCGTGCGAGATCGAGTCCGAAATCCTTTGCGAGCGCGTCGTAGGGCGCTTCGCCGAGCCGCGCCTGTGCGCGGAACAGCGCCTCGCGATATTCGAAGAACCGACCCTGTTCGGCGGCGCAACGCGCGGCGACGGCCGCCGGCAACGCATGCGCGTGGAACGACAGCGGCAGGTCGCGCGATGCGAACCGTACCTTCCCGGTGTCGACGTAGCGTGCGCGTAGCAACGGCCAGGTCTCGAGCGCGAACCGTGCACAGTACGGGCACTGCAGGTCCGTGAACTCGACGATCAGGACCGGCGCGGTGTCGACGCCGAGCACGCGCGGGTCGCCTTGGCTGCCCGGTGCGCGGGCGGGCGGTTCGCTGGCCGTCGCAGCAGGTGCGCCCGACGGTGCCGGCGACTCGACGGGCGTGGCACATCCCGCCAGCAGCAGCGTCGTGGTGGCGAACACGACGGCCGCGAGGCCGCCGACCCGGGAGCGTCGATCGGAGGGGTGCATGGACGGCAGCGTGCGCAATCGCGACGCAGCGCGCAAGCGCGTGTCAGCCGGCCGTGCCCGCCGGCCTGGCGACGCGATGTCGCAGGGCGGGGTGCGTTACCATCGCGCCATGAAGTACCTGCACACGATGGTGCGCGTCACCGACCTCGACGCCTCGCTGCGGTTCTATTGCGACGCGCTCGGCCTGCGCGAAGTCCGTCGCAACGACTACCCGCAGGGGCGCTACACGCTGGTCTTCCTTGCGGCGCCGGGCGACGACGCTGCGCAGGTCGAGCTGACCCACAACTGGGATCCCGAGCCGTACGGGATCGGCCGCGCGTTTGGTCACCTGGCCTACCAGGTGCCGGACATCTACGCCGCGTGCCGTCGACTGCAGGAGCACGGCGTCACGATCAATCGCCCGCCGCGCGACGGGCGCATGGCGTTCGTGCGGTCGCCGGACAACATTTCGGTGGAGTTGCTGCAGCAGGGTGCGGCGCTGCCGCCGGCCGAGCCCTGGGCCAGCATGCCGAACACGGGCGTCTGGTAGACGCAGGGATCAGGCGCAGCCGAGTTCCAGCCCGCGCGCGGTGACGTTGCGCTGGCCGCTGGCGCCGTAGACCGGCGCGACCTGGTTCTGGCCGCCACGCACCGTCATCAACAACGCCTCGACACGGCGCAGCTTGGAAGTGACGACCGCGCCGTTGCGTTCGTTGCGGTCCTTGCAGCGCGCGGCAACCTCGAGCCCCGCCTGCCAGCGAGCCTTGAGCGCACCGGTGCGGTCGCAGTGGTCGAGCAGGCGCTCGAACTGCCGCTTGTCCTCGCCGATGCCCATCATGCGGCACGCGACGCGACGTTCCGAATCGATCGCCATCAGCGCCTCGACGCAGCGATGGCGTTCGCGGCCGATGCGTTCCATCTCGGGCAGGTCGTCGACCCGCAGTGCTTCCGTTTCCTTGTCGAGCAGGGCTTCGAGCTCGGACAGCAGCACGGCTTCCTGCGCGAGCAGGTCCCGCATGTGGTCGGCAACGAGCGCCGCGTCCATCGTCGCGCCGCCCCTCAGACCTGCTGCCCGGGCACGTCCACGGGCGCCTGTTCGGCCGCCGGGACCGCGGTCGCCGCGAGTGCGCGCTCGAGCTGCAACAGCTTGGTCGCGACGCGCTGCGAATCGACCTTGTAGGTGCCGGACTCGATCTCGGCGCGCAACTGCTGCACGCGCTCGAGGTCCACTTCGGGCACCTGCGCCAGCGCCTTCTCCAGCGCGGCCAGCTGCATCGCGGAACCCGTGAGCTTGACGCTGGACGCATCGGCAGCCTTGGGCCCAGGCGCGGAAGACGACTTGCCCGCGGTGCGTTCGGTCGCGCCGTGGTTCGCCACCTGCACGGGGCGCTGGTCGAAACCGGTGATCTTGCCTGTCATGGTCGCTGCTCCTGCATCCTCACGACTGCGTTAACGGCCCGCAGTGCCGAAACTTTAGCTGCCAAAACCCGTTCACGGCCCGATGCTTACGGTGCCGTCGGCCTGCACCGTGCCTTCGACCACGCGGCCCGAGACGACGTTGCGCACGCGGACGCGGTCGCCCTGGCCGCCGGCCTCGAGTGCAACGGCGCCCGCGCGCACGGCCACGCCCGCGACTGCGGCGACCGCGGTCACCTGCGCACCCCGTTCAATGAGCACCGGTGCGGCGAGCGCATCGGCGGGCACCGGCTGGCCGGCGGCCACGGCCCGTCGCAGGCGTCTTCCCGAGACGTCGGCCAGGCTGGCCGGAAATTGAGTGCCAAGCCCCGGCACGCGGCGTGTGACGGCGTCGACGTCACCGACGCCGGGAATCTCGCCACGCGACAGTGTCCGCCGGGCGACGAGCACGGGCGCGTCGGATTCGACCACGACCGGGACGAAGATCGACCAACCGCCTGCGGCCGGGCATCGGACACCGACCATGGTGCGTGGCCGGACCGCGGCCCCGGTCGGCAGGTAAGGCGTCAATTCTTCGACGCATGGCGCCAGGTTCAGGCGCGGGTCGAGGTGGCCCGCGGCGGCGTGCACGGTCGAACCCGGCGCGCCGAGGCCCGTGACGAACCGCTCGGCCGCCGCACGGATTTGCTGCGGATCCGTGCGTGAAATCGTCGTCGGGGCCGCCGTCGCCAGCGGCAGCGACGCAGCGATCAACCACCCGGCAATGAAAGTACGCACCATGACCTGAACCCGCCGTCTTCGCGGCCGATGTCGGTATGGAGCAAGTGTCGTGCCAGCGGCGACCGTTTGCCGCGGGCGGCAACACCTTGCCGCCCGGGCCCCGCCGCGACCGCGGTCCGGGCCGCAAACGACCCGTGCGCGCCGGATTTCCGCCGTGGCACGGCCTTTGCACCAGTCCTCCGCAACGAACCCGACCGCGGAGGCCGCGTGGCCATCGACTTCGACAAGCACCTCGGCGTCCTGCCTGCAGCACTCAAGCTGCAGTCGCGACGCACCGAAGTGATTGCGGCGAACCTCGCCAACGCCGACACGCCGAACTACAAGGCGCGCGACGTCGACTTCCGCGCGGCGCTGGCGCAGGCCGGTGCGCCGGGCTCGACGCTCGGCCTCGCGGGCAGCAATGCGCGGCACCTCGGCACCGCAGGCGGGACGGCTGCGACCGACGACTCCTTGAAGTACCGCACGCCGCTCGCGCCTTCGCTCGACGGCAACACCGTCGATGCGCACCTCGAGCAGGCCGCGTTCGCCGAGAACGCCGTGCGCTACCAGTCCACGCTCACGTTCCTGAACGGCAAGTTCCGTTCGCTGATGACGGCCATCACCGGCCAGTAAGACGGAGCACCGCCATGCCTTCGTTCAACATCTTCGACATCGCGGGCTCCGGCATGAGCGCGCAGTCGGTGCGTCTCAACACGACGGCAAGCAACCTCGCCAACGCCGATGCCGTGAGTGGCGATCCCAACGGCGTCTACCGCGCGAAGCACCCGGTCTTCGCAGTCGCGCAGCCCGGCAATGCGACGCCCGGTGCCGTCGCGGGCGCCTCGGTCCAGGTCAGCGGCATCGTCGAAAGCACCAACGAGCCGGTCAAGCGCTACGAACCGGGCCACCCGCTCGCCGACGCCGAAGGCTACGTCTATGCGCCCGGCGTCAACGTGGTCGAGGAAATGGTGGACATGATCTCGGCGTCGCGTTCGTACCAGAACGACGTCGAAGTGATGAAGACGGCGCGCGACCTGATGCTCGCGACCCTGCGACTCGGCCAGTGATGCACCCAGGAGACACCAAATGACTTCCGTCAGCGACGTCACCAATTCCGGCGGCAGCAGTGCTGCAACCGCCGCCGCGGCGGACCGCGAGTCGCTCGGCCAGAAGGACTTCCTCAAGCTGATGATGACGCAGTTCCAGTACCAGGACCCGTTCAAGCCGGTCGACGGCACGCAGTTCCTGGGGCAGCTCGCGCAGTTCAGCACCGTCAACGGCATCGACGGCATGCAGACCTCGCTCGCGAGCCTCGTCGACAGCTTCCGCTCCGACCAGATGCTCACGGGCGCGGGTCTCGTCGGCCGCAACGTGCTCGTGCCGTCGAACGAGGCCACGCTCGGCACCGAGGGCACGATCACCGGTGCGATCGAGGTGCCCACGGGCGCGCAGGAAGTCGTCGTCGCCGTCAAGGATTCGACCGGCCAGCTCGTGCGCCGCTTCAGCGTTCCCGCCGACGCCGGCCTGCGCGACTTCGAGTGGGACGGCAAGCTCGAGGACGGGACGCGCGCTCCCGCCGGCACCTACGAACTCGAAGCCACCGGCATCGCGGGCACCACCACCGCGTCGCTCGAGATGCTGCTCGCCGATCGCGTCGGCAGCGTCACGCTCGACTCCAGGACACAGAGCCTCGTGCTCAACACCGCCACCCAGGGCACCGTCGCGTTCGCCCAGGTGCGGCGCATTTTCTGACACGCAAGCATTCCCACGGAGACCGAACCATGACCTTTCGCGTCGCACTGAGCGGGCTCAACGCCGCCTCCGCGGACCTCAACGTCACCGCGAACAACATCGCCAACAGCTCGACGACCGGCTTCAAGGGCTCGCGTGCCGAGTTCGCGGAACTGTTCGCGGTGTCCAACATGGGCGTGTCGAGCACGCAGACCGGCCACGGCGTCAAGGTCTCGAACGTCGCCCAGCAGTTCACGCAGGGCAACATCGACTTCACGGACTCGAGCCTCGATCTCGCGATCAGCGGCCAGGGCTTTTTCATCCTCAACGACGGCGGTGCGCACGCCTACACGCGTGCCGGTGCGTTCCAGGCCGACCGCAGCGGCTACATCGTCAACGCCGACGGCAAGCGGCTGCAGGTCTACGAGCCGGTCGCGGGAGGTGGCTTCAACACGGGCGCGCTCTCGGACCTGCGCATCGTGACGACCGAGAGCCCCCCCTCGGCCACGACGATGGCCGAACTCGTCGCCACGCTGCCGGCGAGCGCGACGCCGCCCGCCAACGGCACCTTCAGCCCGACCGACCCGACGAGCTACAACAACGCCACGTCGCTGACGCTCTACGATTCGCTCGGCGCCGCCCACACCGGCACGCTGTACTTCACCAAGACGGCGACGCCGAACCAGTGGACCGCGCAGCTGTACGTCGACGGCACGGCGGTCGGCACGGCGCAGACGCTCGAGTACTCGAACACCGGCGTGCTGGTCACTCCGCCGGGCAACGGCCAGCTCACGTTCCCGACCTACACGCCGTCGACCGGCGCCGCGCCGATGGACCTGACGATCGACATGTCGGGCACGACGCAGTACGGCTCGACCTTCAGCGTCGGCTCGCTCACGCAGGACGGCTACACGACCGGCCGCCTGATCGGCATCGACATCGGCTCGAGCGGCATCGTGCAGGCGCGCTTCACCAACGGCCGCTCGATCCCGCTCGGCCAGGTCGCGCTCGCGAACTTCGCGAACCCGCAGGGCCTGCAGCAGCTCGGCGACACGAACTGGGCCGAGACCTACGACTCCGGCCAGGTGCTGCGCGGCCAGGCCGGTGCCTCGGGCCTCGGCCTGATCCAGTCGGGCGCGCTCGAGGCGTCGAACATCGACATCACCGAGCAGCTCGTCAACATGATCACGGCGCAACGCAACTTCCAGGCGAACGCGCAGATGATCTCGACGTCCGACCAGATCACCCAGACCATCATCAACATGCGCTGAGTGAACGATGGACCGCTTCCTCTATGTGGCGATGACCGGCGCAAGCGAAACGCTGCGCCTGCAGGCCACGAACAACCACAACCTGGCCAACGCCTCGACCGTCGGTTTCCGCGAGGACCTCGCCGCGTTCCAGACGCGCAACGTCGTCGGGCCGGGGTTCGGGACGCGCGCCTACGCCACGGCCGGCCAGAACGGCTGGGACTCGTCGCACGGCGCGCTGCAATCGACCGGGCGTGACCTCGACGTCGCTGTCGCGGGCACCGGCTGGATCGCCGTGCAGGGCGCTGACGGCGCCGAGGCGTACACGCGCGCCGGCGACCTGCGACTCGACGCCAACGGCCAGCTCGTCAACGGCGCGGGTCGCCCGGTGATCGGCGACGGCGGGCCGATCACGGTGCCGCCGCACTCGAGCCTGCAGGTCGGTGTCGACGGCACGATCTCGGTCGTTCCGCTCGGCCAGGGACCGGAGACGCTCGCGACGGTCGGTCGCATCAAGCTCGTCGCGCCCGCCGATGCTGACCTCGTCAAGGGCGAGGACGGTCTTTTTCGCCTGCGCGACGGCGGCGAGGCACCGGCCGACGCGAACGTGCGTCTGTCGCAGGGCACGCTCGAGTCGAGCAACGTCAACGTCGCCGACGCGATGGTGCGGATGATCGAGCTGTCGCGCCAGTTCGAGATCGAGGTCAAGGCGATGCGCACGGCCGAAGAAAACGGCGCCGCCGCCTCGCAACTGCTGCGCACCTCCTGACGCGAAGCGTTCCTGCCCACCACTAGCCACCAACCACTGGCCACTTCTCATGAATCCAGCACTCTGGGCCGCCAAGACCGGACTCGACGCGCAGCAGACGCGCATGACGGTCGTGTCCAACAACCTCGCCAACGTCAACACGAGCGGCTACAAGAAGGGCCGCGCCGTGTTCGAGGACCTGCTGTACCAGAACGTGAAGCAGGTCGGCGCCTCGACTTCCCAGGACACGCTCGCGCCGAGCGGCCTCGCACTCGGCACCGGCGTCCGCGTCGTCGCCACCGAAAAGCTCTACACGCAGGGCAACCTCGTGCAGACCGGCAACCCGCTCGACCTCGCGGTCGAGGGCCGCGGTTTCTTTCAGGTCGCGCTGCCGGACGGCACGATCGGTTACACGCGCGACGGCTCGTTCCAGGTCAACGCCGAAGGCGAGCTCGTGACCTCGAGCGGCTACCGCGTGCAGCCCGGCATCAGCATCCCCGACTCGGCGCAGAGCATCTCGGTGGGCGCCGACGGCACGGTCAGCGTCAAGCTCGCGGGCCAGGCCGCGCCGACCCAGGTCGGGTCGCTGCAGCTCGTCGACTTCGTCAATCCCGCGGGCCTGCAGGCGCGTGGCGAGAACCTGCTGCTCGAGTCGGCGGCGAGCGGCCCCGCCCAGGTCGGCACGCCCGGGCTCGACGGCCTCGGCTCGATCGCCCAGGGCTCGCTCGAGAGTTCCAACGTCAACGTGGTGGAGGAGCTCGTCAACATGATCGAGACCCAGCGCGCCTACGAGATGAACTCGAAGGCGATCCAGACCACGGACCAGATGCTCGAATACGTCAACAACCAGCTGTAAGGCTGCGACGCGCACGCGACGGAGACTTCTAGATGACTTGCAACGTCAGACCACTTTCCTCGGCCGGTCTCGTCCTCGTCGCGTGCGCGCTCGTGGGCTGCCAGGCGCCGCGCGAGCCGGGCGGCTGGGACACGCCGAACCAGGCAGCCGCGCTTGCACCTGCGGCGCCCAACGGTTCGATCTACCAGGCCGGGCGCGACGCCTCGCTGTTCTCGAACGCGACCGCGCGCAACATCGGCGACCTGCTGACGATCCGGCTCGAGGAACGCACGAGCGCCTCGAAGAGCGCCACGACGTCGACCAGCAAGTCGACGAGCACGAAGATCCCGGGACCGACGATCGGTGGCCGCCCCGTGACGCTGAACGGCGTGCCGATCCTCGAGACCGAGCTCGGCAGCGAGCACGCGTTCGACGGCGAGGGTGACAGTGCGCAGAGCAACCAGCTGTCAGGCAGCGTGACGGTGACCGTGATCGGCCGCGTCGGCAACGGCAACCTGCTCGTGCGTGGCCAGAAGTGGCTCGCGTTGAACCAGGGCAAGGAATTCATTCGCGTCGAGGGCGTGGTGCGTGCGATCGACGTCGAGCCCGACAACTCCATCGCGTCGTGGAAGGTTGCCGACGCGAAGATCGCCTACGGCGGTCGCGGGGCGCTCGAGGACGCCAATTCGATGGGCTGGCTGGCGCGCTTCTTCCAGTCGCCGGTGATGCCGTTCTGAGGAGCCGTCGATGATCACGACACGTCTCGGGGCGCCGCCGTCGGCATCGGCCTGGCGACGCGACACCCGGCAGCTGCGCCGTTCGGCGACGAGCGACCAGTGGTGGGGCCGGCTCGAGTCGCGCCAGCGTGCACTGCAGCGTCTCGCCGTGCTGCTGGCGCTGTTCGTCGCGATGTTCGCGTCCAGCGCGCGCGCCGAGCGCGTCAAGGACCTGGCCTCGGTGCAGGGCGTGCGACCAAACCAGCTCGTCGGCTACGGCCTCGTCGTCGGCCTCGACGGCACGGGCGACCAGACCAGCCAGGCGCCGTTCACGGTCCAGAGCATCAAGAACATGCTGATGCGTGTCGGCGTCACGATCCCGCCGAACGTGAACCCGCAGCTCAAGAACGTCGCCGCGGTCACGGTCACGGCCGACCTGCCGCCGTTCGCGAAGGCCGGCCAGACGATCGACGTCACGGTCGCCTCGATCGGCAACGCCAAGAGTCTGCGCGGCGGAATGCTGCTCGTCGCGCCGCTCTACGGCGTCGACGGCGAGATCTACGCGATGGCGCAGGGCAACCTCGTCGTGAGCGGCTTCGGCGTCGACGGCAAGGACGGCTCGCGCATCGCACTGAACGTGCCGAGCGCCGGTCGCGTGCCGAACGGCGCGACGGTCGAGCGCGAGGTGCCGAACGATTTCGCGGTGCAGCCGCGCGTCACGCTGAACCTCAATTCGCCGGACTTCACGACCGCGACGCGGCTCGCGGCCGGCATCAACCAGCTGCTCGGTGCGGGCACGGCCGAGGCGCTCGACGCCGTGTCGGTGCAGGTCGCCGCGCCAGCCGACGTGACGCAGCGCATCGCGTTCGTCTCGGCACTGCAGGAACTCGAGGTGCAGCCGGGCGAAGGGCCGGCGCGTGTGATCGTCAATTCGCGCACCGGCACGGTCGTGATCGGCTCGTACGTGCGCGTGCTGCCCGCGGCTGTCGCGCACGGCTCGCTGTCGGTCACAATCACCGAGCGCTTCGACGTGAGCCAGCCCGAGGCGTTCGCGCGCGGCGAGACCGTCGTCACGCCGCGCTCGCAGATCGACGTCGCGCAGGAGCCGGCGCGCATGTTCAAGTTCGAGGCCGGTGTCAGCCTCGACGAGATCGTGCGTGCCGTGAACCAGGTCGGGGCCGCGCCGGGCGACCTGGTCGCGATCCTCGAGGCGCTCCGCGAAGCCGGCGCGCTGCGCGCGCAGCTGATCGTCATCTGAGGCATCGGGGATGGGGTTCGACGTCGCACGCAGCCAGCTGAGCATCGACCCGCGCGGGATCGACGGGCTCAAGCGCGACGTGCGCGCGGGCGACGATTCGCCGGAGACGATCCGTGCGGTCGCGAAGCAGTTCGAGAGCCTGTTCGCGCGGATGCTGATCAAGAGCATGCGCGAGACGAGCTTCGGCGACGGCCTCATGGACAGCGAGCAGAGCGAGTTCTACCGCGACATGTTCGACCAGCAGCTCGCGGTCGAGCTGAGCGAGGGCAAGGGCCTCGGGCTCGCCGACATGCTCGTGCGGCAGCTGTCACAGGGCTCGGTCGTCGGCGCCGGTGCAGGCACGTCGGCCTCGGACGACGCGCTTGGCCCGACCTCGAACGAGTCCTCACCCGGCCAGACGGCCGATCTCTCCCGCGCGCGCGTGGGAGAGGTGAAGACGGCCGACCTCTCCCGCGCAAGCGGAACTGAGGTGGCGACGACCGACGAGTGGCGCCCCGCCAGCCGCGAGGAGTTCGTCCGGCAGCTCTGGCCGCACGCACAGGCCGCGGGACGCGCGCTCGGCGTGGCGCCGGCGACCATCGTCTCGCACGCCGCGCTCGAGACCGGCTGGGGCCGCTCGCTGCCGCAGCAGGCCAACGGCCAGTCCAGCTTCAACCTGTTCGGCATCAAGACCGGCGGCCGCTGGGAAGGCGCGTCGGCACCCTCGAGCACGCTCGAGTTCCGTGGCGGTGCGATGGTCCGCAGCCGCGAACAGTTCCGTGCGTACGATTCGCTCGGTGACGGCGTCGCCGACTATGCACGCCTGCTCGGCGGCAGCCCGCGCTACGCCGCCGCCCGCAATACCGGGGCCGACGTCGATGCCTTTGCCGGTGCGTTGCAGCGTGCGGGCTACGCCACCGACCCGCAGTACGCCGACAAGCTGCGCGCGGTCGCCGCGCAGGTGAACTCCATGCTCGCACCGGCCGACGGCCTCAAGGTCGCCGCCGCCGCGCCGATAACCCCAACGAGGAGCGCCACGTGACGCGGCCGGACGTCGCCTGCGCGCCAGGAATGAACCATGGCTGACCTGCTTTCGACCGCCGTCTCGGCGCTGCAGACTTATCGTCGCGGCCTCGACACGACCAGCCACAACATCGCCAACGTCGGCACCACCGGCTACAGCCGCCAGCGCATCGAGACCGTGACGCGCGAGGCCATGCCGTACGGCAACGGCTGGGTCGGGACCGGCGTCGACGTCTCCACGGTCCGTCGCGTCTACGACGAGTTCGTCACGATGCAGGCGCGGTCGTCGACCACGAGTTACGAGGAGCAGGCGGCCTACGCCTCGCTCGCCGAGCGCATCAACAACCTCTACGCCAGCAGCACGACCGGCCTGTCTGCAACGCTGCAGAAGTTCTCGAATGCGCTGCAGTCCGTCGCCAACGCGCCGTCCTCGTCGTCGGCGCGACAGGTGATGCTGTCCGAGGCGAACACGCTCGCGGCGCAGATGAACTCGTACGCCACGACGCTGAACGGCATCGCCAGCGAGCTCAACCAGCGCGTGACCTCAGGCGTCAACGAGGTGAATTCACTCGCCACCGCCATCGCCGACCTGAACGACAAGATCGTCGTGGCGCAGAACCGCACGGGCCAGCCGCCGAACGACCTGCTCGACCAGCGCGACGTGCTGCTCGACGAACTGTCCGCCAAGGTCGCGGTGACGACACTCAGGCAGGACGACGGATCGATCAACGTCTTCATCGGCACCGGCCAGCCGCTCGTGCTCGGCCGCCAGGCGTCGAAGCTCGTGATCGGCCCGGACGAGTTCGACGCGTCGCGGCTGCAGGTGTCGATGCAGACGACGTCGGGTGCCGTCGACGTCACGAAGAGCCTGACGGGCGGCGAGATCGGCGGCCTGCTGCAGTTCCGCGACGGCATGCTCGAGGGAGCGCGCAACTCGCTCGGACAGCTCGCCGTCGGCATCGCCTCGCTGGTCAACGAGCAGCAGGCCCAGGGCATGGACCTGCATGGCCAGATGGGCAAGGCGCTGTTCGCGGTCGGCGGCGTCGAGACGCTGCGGAGCGCGAACAACACCGGCACCGGTTCGCTCAGCGTGACGCGCGCCGATGCGACGAAGCTCACGACGTCCAATTACCGGCTCGAGCTCGCGGCCGGCACGTGGTCGCTGCGCAATGCCGACACCGGCGCCGCGGTCCCCATGACCGGCAGCGGCACCGCGGCCGACCCGTTCGTGGCCGACGGGCTCGAGATCGTCGTGCCGGCCGGCGCGGTCGACGGTGACGAATTCCAGATCCGCCCGACGCAGAACGCCGCGATCGGCATGAAGGTGCTGTTCACCGACCCGTCCAGCCTCGCCGCGGCCGTGCCCGTGATCGCCAGCACCGCCTCGGCCAACACCGGCAGCGGCCGGCTCGGCGAACTCAGCGTCGTCGACGCGACGAACCCCGCCCTGCGCACGACGGCATCGATCGTGTTCAGTTCGCCGACCAGCTACAGCATCGACGGCGGGCCGGCACAGACCTACGTGCCGGGCCAGCCGATCGTCGCGAACGGCTGGAGCCTCATGCTCGAGGGCACGCCTGCGGCCGGCGACACGTTCGGCGTCAAGGACAACTCGACCGGTGTGGGTGACAACCGCAACTTCCTGACGCTCGCGGACCGGCTGGGCAAGCCGTACCTCGACGACGGCAAGACGTCGCTCAGCGGCGCCATCGGCCGCGTCGTGGCCGACGTCGGCGTGCAGACGCGGCAGGCCCAGGTGTCGCGCGACGCGCTCGCGGCCGTGCAGCAGGATGCGATCGCGGCCAAGGATTCGGTGTCCGGGGTCAACCTCGACGAGGAAGCCGCGAACCTGATTCGCTACCAGCAGGCCTACCAGGCCGCGGCCCAGGTCGTGCAGGTCGCCAACGAGACTTTCAACACCTTGCTTGGAGCGATCGCGCGATGACGGCACGAATCTCCACGGCGGGGCAGCACTACCGTTCGCTCAATGCGCTGCTCAACGCGCAGTCGCAGCTCGCCAGGACGCAACAGCAGATCGCCTCGGGCAAGCGCGTCCTGACGCCGGCCGACGACCCGATCGGCGCAACGCGGATCCAGGACCTCGCGCGCCAGTTGTCGGCGTCCGACCAGTACCTGGCGAACAACGACGTCGCGCGCAGCCGTCTCTCGCTGGAAGAGCAGGCGCTCGCCGACGTGTCGACCGCGATCACGCGCATCCGCGAACTGCTGGTGCAGGGGAGCACCGACACGGTCGACTACGAGTCGCGGCAGATGATCCGGCTGGAGATCGAGGGGCGCACGCAGGAGATTCTCGACATCGCGAACCGCAAGGACGCGCAGGGCGAGTACCTGTTCTCGGGCCTCGCCACGCTGACGCAGCCGTTCGCGCGCGTCGCGGGCGTCGTCACCTATTTTGGCGACCAGTCCCAGCGCATGCAGCAGGTCGGCGAGACTCAGCGCGTCGCCGACGGCGACTCGGGCGCCGAGGTGTTCGGCCGCATCGACGAGGGCAACGGCACGTTCGTGACCGGCGCCGCCGCAGCCAACACCGGTTCCGGCTCGGTGTCGGTGGGCAGCCTCGTCGACCGTGCCGCCTGGACCGGGCAGTCCTACACCGTGCAATTCACCTCCGCGACCGACTGGCAGGTGGTCGACTCGGCCGTGCCGACGCCGAACGTCGTTTCCACGGGCACGTACAAGAGCGGCGACGCGATCCTGTTCGGCGGCGTCAGCGTCGCGATCAGCGGCGCTCCCGCGGCCGGTGACAGCTTCACGGTGCGACCGTCGGGTGCCACCGACCTGTTCTCGTCGCTCGACAGGCTCGTGAGCACGTTCGCCACCCGTACCGACACGCCGGCCGCCAAGGGGCAGTGGCGCACCGCGGTCGACGGCTCGCTCGAACAGCTCGACCAGGCATTCGACCGCATCCTGGAGATGCGCTCGAGTGTCGGCGTGAGGCTCAACATGCTCGACGTGGCGCAGTCCGCCCAGGAGGACGCCGCGCTCAACTTCGAGACACTGATCTCCGACGTGCGCGACCTCGACTACGCCGAGGCGGTCACGCGTCTCAACGTGCAGTACACCGGCCTCCAGGCGGCGCAGAAGGCGATCGCCAACGTGGGCCAGTTGTCGTTGTTCGACTACCTCTGACCTGCGCTTCGCTGCCGCACGGGTCGGGCGCCGTGCGGCGGCTCGACACGACCGCTTGCGCCAGAACTTGAGCCCGCCGCGCCGACGCCCTGGCGTGACGGTCTGCACTTTCCACGGCCCGTTCCGCCAGATCGACTTCCTAAAGTTGCCCGCGCTGCCTCCGATACAGGGCACGTAGGCGGTGCGATCACGCGATCGATGCCGCAGAAGGTGGAGGCTCCAGGCGTGGCCCGGGGCTCAACAAACTGAGGAGTGATCGTCATGCCCCAAGTCATCAACACCAACGTGATGTCGCTGAATGCTCAGCGCAACCTGAACACGTCTGGCAGCCAGCTCGCGACGTCCCTGCAGCGTCTTTCGTCCGGCCTGCGCATCAACAGCGCCAAGGACGACGCCGCCGGTCTCGCGATCTCCGAGCGCTTCACGGCGCAGATCCGTGGCCTGAACCAGGCAGCCCGCAATGCCAACGACGGCATCTCGCTGGCGCAGACGGCCGAAGGCGCCCTCGGCGAAATCGGCAACAACCTGCAGCGCATCCGCGAACTGGCCGTGCAGGCCTCGAACGCGACCAACAGCCAGACCGACCGCGACGCGATCCAGGTCGAAGTCGATCAGCTGAAGGAAGAAATCCAGCGCGTCGCCTCCACGACCAAGTTCAACGGCGTCGCGCTGCTGAACGGCAGCCAGCCCTCGTTCACGTTCCAGGTCGGCGCCGACGCCGGTGAAGTCATCACCGTCAGCGGCCTGCCGAACGCGCAGACCGCGCAGCTCGGCGGCACGATCACGTCGTACACCGCGAGCGTCGGCGCCGCCACGCTGACCGATCTCGACGCGATCGCCGCGGGCGGCGTTCTCGTCAACGGCCAGGACATCGGTGCCATCGCCGCGGCCGGCACGGCCCAGGAGCGCGCCTCGCAGCTCGTGGACGCGTTCAACCGCGTGTCGCCGCAGTCGGGTGTCAGCGCCTCGCTCGAAGGCGGCACGATCACCCTGCGTGGTGCCGCGACGTTCGCGATCACGGGCTCGGCGAACGACGCCGCGACCGCGGGCTTCGCCAACGCGACGGCTCCGGTGAGCACGCCGATGGCCGGCGTCGCTTCGGCCGACGTCTCGGGCTTCGCGAACGCGCAGCTCACGATCCAGATGATGGATGCCGCGCTCTCGGAAGTGAACAGCGCCCGCGCCTCGCTCGGCGCCGTGCAGAACCGCTTCTCGTCGGTCGTCGCCAACCTGTCGACCACGTCCGAGAACCTGTCGGCCTCGCGTTCGCGCATCCTCGATGCGGACTTCGCCGCGGAAACCGCCAACATGACCCGCTCGCAGATCCTGCAGCAGGCCGGTACGGCGATCCTCGCCCAGGCGAACTCGGTCCCGCAGAACGTCCTGTCGCTGCTCCGCTAAGGGCAGCGGCCGGGTCGCCCTCGGGGCCCGGCGGTCAATCGAGCGGCGGGTGAGGGCCAGCAGGCTCTCACCCGCCTTTGCCCATTCGTGACGCGAGGTGCGTCTGAATGAAACTGGATTCCGTGCAACAGCCACGCGAGGCGGCCGGCGCCGTCGAGGCCGCGCAGCCGCTGCCATTGGCACGCGGCAAAGCTTTGCCCGCGGGCGGCAACAATTTGCCGCAGGAACCCCGGCCCTCCGCCGAGGCGGTGCGCAAGGCTGCGGAGGACATCGAGCGCTTCCTGCGCGACGCCGGTCACGAACTGTCGTTCGCGGTCGACGACCACACCGGGCGGACGGTCATTTCCGTGCGCGACCCGGCGACCGGCGAACTGATCCGCCAGGTGCCGAGCGAGGAAGCGTTGCGGATCGCACGCAACCTCGATCGCGCGCTGCCGACGCTGATCCGCGAACAGGCGTGATCGTGGCCCGGCACTTGCATTAGGAATTCCAGCGTGTCGGTTCGCCGACACTGGCAACAACGGAACAACGCATGGCAACCATCCAATCGTCCGGCCTCGGGTTGGGAACCGACATTTCCACGCTCGTCTCGCAGCTGGTCGCGGCCGAGCGAGCGCCGCTCGATGCGCGGATCACGCGCGAGCAGACCTCCACCAACACGCAGATCTCGGCGCTCGGCAGCCTCAAGAGCAGCATGGGCTCCCTGCGTGACGCCCTGGCCGGGTTGCGCACCACCTCTGCCTTCGCGCTGCGCACGGCGACGTCCTCGAACAAGGACGTCTTCACGGCAACGGCGACGCAGGAAGTGCCTGCGGGCAGCTACGACGTCGAAGTCGTGAGCCTCGCGACCGCGCAGAAGCTCACGAGCCAGGCGTTCGTCGGCGGGCGCACCGCCGTGGTCGGCACCGGGACGTTGAAGGTTGCCTACGGCGACACTTCGTTCGACGTGAATATCGCCGACGGCCACGGCACGCTCGCCGAGATCCGCGACGCGATCAACGCTGCCAAGGGCAACTCGGGCGTCACGGCCAGCATCATCAACGAGAGCGGCGGCAGCCGGCTCGTGCTGACGGCGCGCAACTCGGGCATCGGGAATGCCGTCACGATCACGCAATCGGGCGGCGACGGCGGGTTGTCGGCACTGGTGTTCGACCCGGCGAACCCGGGCGCCAACACGCTGACCGAAACCGCCGCGAAGGACTCGCACGTGCGCGTGAACGGGCACGACTACAAGGGCCCGACGAATTCGGTCACCGGCGCGGTCGATGGCCTCACGCTGAACCTGGCCAAGGCGGACGCTGGCACCGAGTACACGGTCACCATCGCCGACGACCTCGATGGCACGGTCACGAAGATCAAGAAGTTCGTCACCGACTTCAATTCGCTCGCCAGGGTCCTCGGCAGTCTGCAGTCCTACAACGCGACGACGGGCAAGGCGGGCGCGATGCTCGGCGACGCCTACGTGCGCGGCCTGCACAGCGACGTGCGACGCATGATCAGCGACCCGGTCACCGAGGGCACCGGCAGCTACACGACGCTGGCCTCGATCGGCATCACGACCGATTCGACGGGCCAGCTCGTGGTCAACGACACCAAGCTCAAGGCCGCGCTCGAGGCGGACTTCGACGGCATCGCCTCGATGTTCGCGGCGTCGGACGGCGTCGCGACGCGGATCCACGCGAAGCTCGACGCGGCGCTCAAGTCCGACGCGCAGCTTGCGACGCGGACGGACACGCTGAACGACACGCTCAAGCGTCTCGAGAAGGAGCAGGACAGGATCGACAGCCGCATGGAATCCGTCGAGGCGCGGTACCTCAAGCAGTTCACCGCGCTCGACACGCTGCTCGTGCAGATGCAGTCGACCAGCAGCTTCCTGACCCAGCAGCTCGGGGCGTCGTCCAAGGGTTGAGCGCGGCCGGGCCGCGCCCGCTTCCTCAAGCATGCCGCACCCGCGCCGATACACCTCGTACGAGGTGCGCAGGGGCGCGCCCGGCAACGAGGAAGCGGCCATGGGACCCGGGTTGGCGTACGGCAAGGCAGGCGCATACCAGAGCGTCGCGGCGTGGAGCAGCCTCGCCGAGGACGAGCCGCAGAAGCTGATCGTCAAGCTGTACGACGGCGCGCTCGAACGCATCGCGGCCGCGCGCGGCTGCATCGACAACGGCCTGATCAACGAGAAGTGCGAGTTGCTGACGCGGGTGCTCGCGATCGTCGGCGAGCTGCGCGGGTCGCTTGACCTCGTGCGCGGCGGCGAGATCGCGGCGCACCTCGACGACCTGTACGATTACGTCACGCGCCAGCTGCTGCTCGCCAACGCCACCAACCGCGTCGACGTGCTGGACGAGGTGAGTTCGCTGCTGCGAGAGCTGCGCACGGCGTGGACCGCCGTTGCGGCCGCACCGGCGCGCCCGCGCTGAGGAAAGCCATGTACGACGGTACCGACACGATCATCCTCTACGACGAGCTCGCCTACGAGGACGTCCTGCCGGTGAGCTGGGTACCGGCGCGCGAGCCGCTCGACGCGACCGCGGCCGCCCGCTACGACGAGCCGAACATGCGCCTGCTGCAGGCCTGCGCCGCGCTCGACGAACAGCCGCTCGTGGCCCGCGAAAAACTCGACGACGGCTCGCCGCTCGGTGCCGAACTCGCGCGGCTCGACTTCAAGCTGACGCTGCTGCTCGACCTCGTCGTGCACCTGGCGAGCCGCGACCTGCGCCGTCCCGATCCCGTGACGATCCGGTTCAATGCGATCGGCGCGACGTTCTCGTCGCCGGGCATCCGTCCGGAACTCGGCTCGTCCGGCGTCGCCCACATCTTCCTGCGCAACGCGCTGCCGCAGCCGCTCTCGCTGCCGGCGCGTGTCGTCGCCGTGGACGCCCAGCAGGTGAAGCTGCGCTTCATGCCGCTGTCGGAACCGGTCGCGGACCTGATCGAAAAACTCGCGTTCCGGCGCCATCGGCGTCACGTGGCCGGCGTCCGCAAGCCCCGCTGACGTCCCGAACCTACGCGTTTGTACTTAGTGTGTCGCATCGGCGACAGCCCGATCCCAACCAAATAGGAAACAACCACGTATCGAGCTCCGCTCCGACGGGCAATATCGTTTACAGAACAACGAGACTGAGGCCAATGGAGCGCAGGCATGCCAGTTGAAGCGTTCGAGACATCCGCGTCCGGCCGGTGGCTGCGTCCATCGTCCAACGTCCTGGAAGCCTTGATGCGCGGACGGCAGGAGCATGCAGCGCGCTCGCCGAGCGTCCGGTACCCGACCGGACAGTCCAGCCTGATCCGGGACATCAATCGCCAGATCCACCAGGTCGCCCGCCACGACAGCACCGTGCTGATCCTCGGCGAGTCCGGCACCGGCAAGGAAGTGGCGGCACGAGCGATCCACGACGCCTCACCCCGGGCCAGCCGCCCGTTCGTGCCGGTCAATTGCGGCGCGATCCCGGCCGAGCTGCTTGAAAGCGAACTGTTCGGCCACGAAAAGGGCGCGTTCACGGGTGCGATCAGCACGCGCAAGGGCCGCTTCGAGATCGCCGAGGGCGGCACGCTGTTTCTCGACGAAATCGGGGACATGAGCCCGACCATGCAGGTCAAGCTGCTGCGCGTGCTGCAGGAGCGGATCTTCGAACGCGTCGGCGGCAGCTCGCCGCAGCGCTGCGACGTGCGCATCATCGCCGCCACGCACCGCAACCTCGAGGAGTCGATCCAGAAGGGCGCGTTCCGCGAGGACCTGTTCTACCGGCTCAACGTGTTTCCGCTCGAAATGCCGAGCCTGCGCGACCGCACCGAGGACATCGAGCTGCTGATCGCCGACATCACGGGCCGGCTCGCCGCGATCGACGGCGTCCAGGTACGACTGTCGACGAGCGCCCAGGCGGCGCTGCAGCGGCATCGCTGGCCTGGCAACGTGCGCGAACTGCACAACCTGCTCGAGCGACTCGCGATCCAGTGCGGGGACCGCATCGTGCAGGTCAGCGACCTGCCGTCGCGTTACCGGCCGGCGGACTGGCAGCCGAGCGCTGCGGACCTCGCGGCGGACGAACGCGAGCTGGCCATCGAAATGGCAGCGCCCCCGGCCGTCGCGCTGTCGCCGGAAAGCGAACTCGGCCTGCTCGAAACCGCATTGGCGGCGCCGGGCCCCGCCGAGCCCGAGGGTCATTACGACGCCGCGGTCCTGCCGGCCGCGGGCCTCGACCTGCGCGCCCACCTCGACGCGATCGAGCGCAAGCTGATCGAGCAGGCGCTGCGCCGATCCGACGGCATCGTGGCCCACGCCGCCCGCCTGCTTGGGCTGCGGCGCACCACGCTGGTCGAGAAACTGCGCAAGTTCGCGCTGGTTGCGGTCGACTCGAACGGCGCGTCGGATTCTTGACTCTCGGGGCCGGTTCCCGGTCCTGAGCCGCGACGACACGGGCGGTTTCCGCCGGCGGCATGGAACTTGCTAGGCCTTCCGGGCGCCATGCTTCAGACGCCGAGAACGCCCGCATGACCCTGCCGAGCCCAACGCCGCGACCCCTCGTCACGCCTGCGCCGCGCGTGCCCGACCGCGACCTCGTGGTCTGCGCCCCCGCGTCGCTGCGCATCGCCGAGATCGCCCGGCGCGTGGCGGCGACCGACTGCACGGTGCTGATCGCGGGCGAGTCGGGCACCGGCAAGGAAGTGCTCGCACAGTACGTGCACCGGCATTCGGCCCGTCGCGACGGGCCGTTCGTGGCGGTCAACTGCGCCGCGATTCCCGACAACATGCTCGAGGCAATGCTGTTCGGCTGGGAGCGCGGCGCGTTCACGGGTGCCCAGGCCGCCCACGCCGGCAAGTTCGAGCAGGCGCAATCCGGCACGCTGCTGCTCGACGAAATCTCGGAAATGCCGCTCGTGCTGCAGGCCAAGCTGCTGCGCGTGCTGCAGGAAAAGGAAGTCGAGCGGCTCGGCGGCCGCGGCGCCATCGCGCTCGACGTGCGCGTGATCGCGACCACCAACCGCCGTCTGCGCGAAGAGGTCGCGGCAGGTCGCTTCCGCGAGGACCTCTACTACCGCCTCAACGTGTTTCCGCTCGCGCTGGGGCCGCTGCGCGAACGACGCGAGGACATCCTGCCGCTCGCGATGCAGCTCGTCGCCTCGCATTGCCGGCCCGGCGTGCGCGTGCCGGCGCTCGCCGCGCCCGCGGCACAGCTGCTGCTGACCTACGACTGGCCGGGCAACGTGCGCGAACTCGACAACCTGGTACAGCGCGCACTCGTGCTGTGCGGCGGCGACATCGTCGGCGCCGAGCACATCCTGTTCGAGCCGGAGGTGCCGTTCGAGACGCGCCAGGCACCGTTCGCGTGCGCCGCTGCAACCGTGCCGCAGGCGGCCACGCCGCGGGCCGCCGACCTCGCGGGCGGCCTCGCGCTCGCCGAGCGCGACCTGATCCTCGGTGCCCTGCGCGACGCCGGCAGCAAGGGCCGCGCCGCCGAACGCCTCGGCATCAGCGCCCGCACGCTTCGCTACAAGCTCGCGCGCCTGCGCGAGCTCGGTCTCGCCATCGACTGCCGGGAGCCCGTCGCCACATGAGCCAGTTCGCCATCGACCAGGTCCTGTCGCAGATCCGCTCGCTGCAGGCCACGCAGCGCAACGCGATCGCGCCGCCCACGCCCGCGATCGGCCAGGGACCGCAGCAGTCCGGTGGGACCAGCTTCGCCCAGGTGCTCAAGCAGGGCCTAGACAAGGTCAACGCGACGCAGCAGAGCGCCGACGCCAAGGCGCAGGCGTTTGCGCGCGGCACGCCGGGCGTCGAGCTCGGCGAGGTCATGGTCGAGTCGCAGAAAGCGGGGGTCGCGTTCCGCGCGACCGTCGAGGTGCGCAACCGCTTCGTGGCGGCGTACCAGGACATCATGAACATGCCGATCTGACCGCAGTCGCAGCAGCCAACCGCACGCCACTAGCACGCCATGGCCACCAACGCCGCCGCACTCCCCAATCCACAGCTCGCCCGAATCGGGGCGGGCGTCCGACCCTTCCTCGTGTTGATGGGCATTGCCGCCGCGGTCGCGGCCGGTGTCACCGTCGCCCTCTGGTCGCAGGGCCCGAACTGGGGACTGCTGTACGCGAGCCTCGCGGCCGACGACGCTGCCAACGTCGTGCAGGCGCTGCAGGCGGCGGGCATCGAGTACAAGGTCGACAGCGCCACCGGCGCGGTGATGGTGCCGCAGGAGCGCATCAACGACGCGCGTCTCAAGCTCGCGGGCCAGGGCCTGCCGGCCGGCGACGGCGGCGGTTTCGAACTGATCCGCAAGGACCCGGGCTTCGGCGTGAGCCAGTTCATGGAGACGGCGCGCTACCAGCACGCGCTCGAGATCGAACTCGCCCGCACGATCATGAGCCTGCAGGCCGTCGAGGGCGCGCGCGTGCACCTCGCGACGCCGGCGCAGTCGGCATTCGTCCGCGACCGCAAGCCCGGCAGCGCCTCGGTGTTCGTCAAGCTGCGTCCGGGCCGCCAGCTCGAAGCGAACCAGGTGAGCGGTATCGTGCACCTCGTCGCCTCGAGCATCCCGGGGCTCGAAGCCGACGGCGTCACGATCGTCGACCAGCAGGGCCGCCTGCTGTCGGCACCGAAATCGCCCGAGGCGCAGGCCGCCGACGAGCAACTCGAGGCATCGCGACGCATCGAGGCGACCTACATCGGTCGTATCGAGGAACTGCTGACGCCGCTGGTCGGCCAGGGGCGCGTGCGCGCGCAGGTCACGGCCGAGCTCGATTCGAGCGCGACCGAAGAGGCGCGCGAGATCTACAACCCGCAGGGCCAGGTCGTCCGCAGCGAGCAGCTCTCCGAACAGATGACGCAAAGCGGCAACGGTGCCGGCGGCGTGCCGGGCGCGCTGACCAACCAGCCGCCGCCCGCGGGTGTCGCGCTGCCGCCGAACACGCCGGCCAACGCCAATGCGAATCCCGGTGGCGCCGCCTCGCCGCAGGACCCCGCGGCGGCGGCCACCGTCGCGACGACGCCCGAGAACGCGTCGAAGCAGCAGACGCGCAACTACGAAATCGACCGCACGCTGTCGTACTCGAAACAGCCGGCGGGCCAGATCCGTCGGCTGACCGTCGCCGTGCTCGTCGACAACCCGCGCACGCTCGACAAGGACGGCAAGCCGGTCGAGCAGCCGCTCGAGCCGAAGCAACTCGAGGACATCACGCGCCTGGTGCGCGACGCCGTGGGTTTCAACGAGCAGCGTGGCGACAGCGTCAACGTCGTCAACGCGTCGTTCATCGACGACGGCAGCGAAGTCGGCGAGATCGAGCCGGCGCCGCTCTGGGAGCACCCGCTCGCGCGCGACGCCGCGCGACTGCTGCTCGGCGCGATCGTCGCAATCGTGCTGCTGCTCGTCGTCGTGCGACCGCTGATGCGGAGCCTCATGTCGCCTGCGCGTGCGGCCGCGCCGAACCTGCCGGCCGGCGCCATCGCCGACCCGAGCGGCCAGCTCGAGGCGCCGGCCGCGTCGAACGCACCGGCACTCGGCGCGCCGAAGCAGCAAAAGACGCCCCAGATGGAATACGAAGAGCAGGTCGCGGCGGCGCGCACGCTCGTGTCGCAGGACCCGAAGCGCGTCGCGCAGGTCGTCAAGAACTGGGTAGGCACCGATGAGTGAGGCCTATGACAAGCGTTCGGGCACCGAACGCGCAGCGATTTTCCTGATGACGCTCGGCGAGCAGACGGCCGCCGAGATCCTCAAGCACATGGGGGCGAAGGACGTGCAGCGCGTCGGCACCGCCATGGCGCAGCTGCAGAACGTCTCGCGCGACGAAGTCACGAGCGTGCTCGCGAACTTCACGCGCACGGTCGAGAACCAGACCTCGGTCGGCATCGGGTCGGACGACTACGTGCGCAAGGTGCTGATCAAGGCGCTCGGCGAGGACAAGGCCGGCGGCCTGATCGACCGCATCCTGCTCGGCCGCACCAGCAAGGGCCTCGAGGCGCTCAAGTGGATGGAACCGCGGGCGATCGCGGAAATGATCCGGCTCGAGCACCCGCAGATCATCTCGATCGTGCTCGCCTACATCGACTCCGACCAGGCGGCCGACGTGCTCGCGCACCTGCCCGAGTGGCTGCGCGCCGACGTGATCATGCGCATCGCGACGCTCGACGGCATCCAGCCCTCGGCGCTGTCCGAGCTCGACGAGATCATGGAAAAGCAGTTCGCCGGCAACGCGGGCAGCCAGTCGTCGAGCCTCGGCGGGCCGAAGGTCGCCGCCAACATCCTGAACTTCATGGACGGCTCGGCCGAGTCCGCCGTGATGGACCACGTCAAGAAGGTCGACGAGGCGCTCGGTGCGCGCATCGAGGACCTGATGTTCGTGTTCGACAACCTGATCGACATCGACGACCGTGGCATGCAGGACCTGTTGCGCGAAGTGCCGCAGGACAAGCTGCTGCTCGCGCTCAAGGGTGCCGACGAAAACCTCAAGACCAAGATCTTCCGCAACATGTCGCAGCGCGCGGCCGAGATGCTGCGCGACGACCTCGAGGCGCGCGGCCCGGTGCGGCTCGCCGAGGTCGAGGCGGCGCAAAAGGAAGTGCTGGCGGTCGCGCGGCGCATGGCCGAGTCCGGCGCGCTCGCGCTCGGCGGCAAGGGCGAGGAATATGTCTGAGCCCGCTGTCACCGCCTGGGAACTGCCCGAGATCTCGGGCCCCGTCGTCAATCGGCGCTCGAAGTTCTCGGTTGCCGAGCTCGACGCGATCGGCCAGCAGGCCTGGGAGGAGGGCTTCGCCAAGGGCCTCGAGGCCGGCCAGGTGGCCGCGCAACAGCAGCAGAAACCCGTGCAGCTCGCGCTGCAGCACCGTGCGCAGCGGCTCCAGGCCGTGCTCGATTTCCTGGCGGCGCCGCTTGCCGAGCTCGACGAGGCCGTCGAGGCGCAGCTGGCCGCGCTGGCCTGCTCGATCGCGCGCCACGTCGTGCGGCGCGAACTGCGCATCGATCCGTCGCAGGTCGTCGCCACCGTGCGCGAGACCGTCGGCCTGCTGCCGATCGCCGCCCGCGACGTGCGTGTGCACCTGCACCCGGACGACGCCGCGATCCTGCGCGAACGACTCGCGGAACCGCAGTCGCGCCGCGCCTGGACCATCGTCGAGGATCCCGTGCTCGAACGCGGCGGTTGTCGTGTCGTGACCGAGGATTCGCAGGTCGACGCCCGCGTCGAGACGCTGATCGGCAGCGTCATTGCCAACGTCATGGGTGACCAGCGCGCGCCGGCCGGTGCCACGCGGGACACGCCGCAGTGAATGCCACCGGCGCACAGCGTTCGCAACGCTGGGCCGAGATGCTGGCGGCGCGCGGCCGCCTGGTTGCGACCACGCCGCGCGTGCCGGTCGAGGGCCGGCTCACGCGCATGATCGGGCTCACGCTCGAGGCGGCGGGCTGCCAGGCCGCGGTCGGCGACCACTGCGAGGTCGTCTCGCCCGACGGTTCGCGGGTCGAGGCGGAGGTCGTCGGCTTCGGCGCCGAACGGCTGTACCTGATGCCGACCGGCGACATCCACGGCCTGCGACCCGACGCCCGCGTCGTGCCGAAGCCCTCGGCGGGACGCGCGGCCGTCGGCCCGAAGCTGCTCGGCCGCATCGTCGACGGTGCGTGCCGCCCGCTCGACGGGCTCGGGCCGATCGAGGCCGAGGCGCACGTGCGCCTGACCGGCGTGCCGATCAACCCGCTCGCGCGCGAACCGATCAGCGAACCTCTCGACGTCGGCGTGCGCGCGATCAATGGCCTCCTGACGGTCGGGCGCGGCCAGCGCATCGGGCTCTTCGCCGGCAGCGGCGTCGGCAAGAGCGTGCTGCTCGGCATGATGGCGCGCTACACCGAGGCCGACGTGATCGTCGTCGGGCTGATCGGCGAGCGTGGCCGCGAAGTGAAGGAATTCATCGAGCGCATCCTCGGCCCCGAGGGGCGACGTCGCGCCGTGGTCGTGGCGACGCCGGCCGACCACCCGCCGCTGATGCGGCTGCACGGCGCGTGGCTCGCGACCTCGATCGCCGAGTACTTCCGCGACCGCGGCCTCAATGTGCTGCTGTTGATGGACTCGCTGACGCGCTTCGCGCAGGCGCAGCGCGAGATCGGGCTCGCGATCGGCGAGGCGCCGGCGACCAAGGGCTACCCGCCGTCGGTGTTCGCCAAGCTGCCGCAGCTGGTCGAACGCGCCGGCAACGGCGAGGCGGGCGGCGGCTCGATCACCGCCTTCTACACGGTACTGGTAGAAGGCGACGACCAGAACGACCCGATCGCGGACTCGGCCCGCGCGATCCTCGACGGCCACTTCGTGCTGTCGCGGCGCATCGCCGAATCGGGCCGGTATCCGGCCATCGACGTCGACGCCTCGGTCAGTCGCGTCATGCACGAGATCGTCGACCGCGAACACCTGCAGGTGGCGCGCATGCTGCGCCAGGCGAGCGCGACCTACGAAAGCCACCGCGACCTGATCGCGATCGGTGCGTACCAGCGCGGCAGCGACCCGCGTGTCGATGCCGCGATCGCGCTGTGGCCACGGATCGAAAACTACCTGCGCCAGGACATGCACGAGCGCCACGACTTCGCCGCGAGCGTCGCGGCGCTCGCGACCACGCTCGACACGCCCGCGCGGCCCGATGAGTTTGGCGGAGTGCGCGGCTGATGCGCCGCTCGCAACGGCTCGAGCCGGTCCTCGACATCGCGAGCGAGACCGAACGCAAGGCCGCGACCGCGCTGGCCGCCGCCGAGACGCGCGTGGTGGAGGCCGAGAAGAAACTCGCCGAGCTCGAGCGCTACGCGCAGGAGTACCGCGCGACGCTGCAGCAGCGCACCACGAGCGGCATCGGCGTCGCGCAGTTGCGCGCCTTCCACGGCTTCATCGGCCGGCTCGGCGAGGCGACCGCACAGCAGGGTGTCGTGATCCAGCGTGCGCGCGAGGAGCGCGACGCGGCGCGCGAACGGTGGCTCGAGGCCAGCCGACGCGCGCGCACGGTCGCCAAGGCGGTCGAGCAGGCGGCGACCCAGGAACGACAGCTGCGCGAGCGTCGCGAACAGAGCGACAGCGACGAGCGTGCGCAGCGCTCATTCATTGCAGCCGACCGGGCGCGTCGTGACGCCGCCGCCCCGGCCCGGCCGGACAGCGAGGAACCATGAACGTCTCCGCATCCCCGACCCCGGCCGCCGGGCCGGTCGCCACGAGCCGCGACGCCGGCGCGGGCGCCACTGACGCCGCCGCTGCCGGCGGGCTCGACGCGTTCATCGCACTGCTGGCCCAGGCGAGCTCACCGGTCGCCGCCGTCACGGGAGAGCTCGTACCGGCGCCGCGGCCCGACCCCGACACCGAGGCCGAGTTCGAGGAACTGCCCGACGCGGTCGACTGGGCGTTTCCGTTCCTGACGCCCCC
>DATMIB010000138.1:0-9663 GCA_035554635.1 Steroidobacteraceae bacterium
GTCGAGAATATCCCAAACCTCGGGACGCTCCTTCTCGACCAGCTTCTTCGCCTGCTTCACGGTGGTGGACAGGCCCTTGGCGTCAAGCCGCGAGTAGATGAACGGCTTGAACAGCTCGAGCGCCATCTTCTTCGGCAGGCCGCACTGGTGCAGGCGCAGCGTCGGGCCGACCACGATGACCGAGCGGCCGGAGTAGTCGACGCGCTTGCCGAGCAGGTTCTGGCGGAAGCGGCCCTGCTTGCCCTTGATCATGTCGGCGAGCGACTTGAGCGGGCGCTTGTTGGTGCCGGTGATCGCACGGCCGCGGCGGCCGTTGTCGAGCAGCGCGTCGACCGACTCCTGCAGCATGCGCTTCTCGTTGCGGACGATGATGTCCGGAGCGTTGAGCTCGAGCAGACGGCGCAGGCGGTTGTTGCGGTTGATGACGCGGCGGTAGAGGTCGTTCAGGTCCGACGTCGCGAAACGGCCGCCGTCGAGCGGCACGAGCGGACGCAGGTCCGGCGGCAGCACCGGCAGCACGGTCAGCACCATCCACTCGGGATGGTTGCCCGACTCGATGAACGACTCGATCAGCTTCAGGCGCTTGGTCAGGCGCTTGATCTTGGTCTCGGAGCTGGTCGCGGCGATGTCTTCGCGGACGCGCGTCATCTCCGACGGAAGGTCGAGGCTCTTCAGCATCTCGTGGATCGCCTCGGCGCCCATGCGGGCGTCGAAGTCGTCACCGTGCTTCTCGATCGCGTCGAGGTACATCTCGTCCGAGAGCAGCTGGCCGCGCTGCATCTCGGTCATGCCCGGGTCGATGACCACGAAGGCCTCGAAGTACAGCACGCGCTCGATCTCGCGCAGCGTCATGTCGAGCATGAGGCCGATGCGCGAGGGCAGCGACTTGAGGAACCAGATGTGCGCGGTCGGGCTCGCGAGCTCGATGTGGCCCATGCGCTCGCGGCGCACCTTGGCCTGCGTCACTTCGACGCCGCACTTCTCGCAGACGACGCCGCGGTGCTTCAGGCGCTTGTACTTGCCGCAAAGGCACTCGTAGTCCTTCACGGGCCCGAAGATCTTCGCGCAGAACAGGCCGTCGCGTTCCGGCTTGAACGTGCGGTAGTTGATCGTTTCCGGCTTCTTGACCTCGCCGTACGACCAGGACCGGATCATGTCCGGGGAAGCCAGCGCGATGCGGATCGAGTCGAAGTCCTCGGTCGTCGGCTGCTGCTTGAACAGTTTCAGGAGATCTTTCATGGGGTCACCTGCGCAGGGGTGAGGGCGAAGCCGCCGCTCACCGCTTTTCCTGGTGGAGTTCGATGTTGATGCCGAGCGAGCGGATTTCCTTCACGAGCACGTTGAAGGACTCCGGCATGCCCGCGTCCATCTGGTGATTGCCGTCCACGATGTTCTTGTACATCTTGGTGCGGCCGGTCACGTCGTCGGACTTGACGGTCAGCATCTCCTGCAGCGTGTAGGAAGCGCCGTAGGCCTCGAGCGCCCAGACTTCCATTTCGCCGAAGCGCTGGCCGCCGAACTGCGCCTTGCCGCCGAGCGGCTGCTGCGTGACGAGCGAGTACGGGCCCGTCGAGCGCGCGTGCATCTTGTCGTCGACCAGGTGGTTGAGCTTGAGCATGTACATGTAGCCGACCGTGACGTCGCGCTCGAAGCGCTCGCCCGTGCGGCCGTCGTACAGCGTCGTCTGGCCGCTCGCGGGCAGGTCGGCCAGCTTCAGCATGTACTTGATCTCCGACTCCGCGGCGCCGTCGAACACCGGCGTCGCCATCGGCACGCCCGCGCGCAGGTTGTTGCCGAGCGCGAGGATCTCGTCGTCGTTGAGCGAGTCGAGGTCCTCGTTGCGGCCACCCGAGCGGTTGTAGACCTCGTCGAGCAGCGCACGCAGCTCGCCGGCCTGGCGGCCCGCGTCGAGCATGTTGCCGATCTTGATGCCGAGGCCCTTCGCGGCCCACCCGAGGTGGGTCTCGAGGATCTGGCCGATGTTCATGCGGCTCGGCACGCCCAGCGGGTTCAGCACGATGTCGACCGGCGTGCCGTCCGCGGCGAACGGCATGTCCTCGACCGGCACGATCATCGAGATCACGCCCTTGTTGCCGTGGCGGCCGGCCATCTTGTCGCCCGGCTGCACGCGGCGCTTCACCGCGAGGTAGACCTTGACCATCTTGAGCACGCCCGGGGCGAGGTCGTCGCCCTGCGTGATCTTCTGGCGCTTCTCCTCGAGGCGGCGCTCGAACTCCTTGCGCTGCGTGCGCATGCGCTCGGCCGTGACCTCGAGGCCGGCGTTGGCCTCCTCGTCCTCGAGCCGCACCTCGAGCCAGTGCTCGCGCGGCAGGTCGGCGAGGTAGTCGGCCGTGACCTTGCTGCCCGGCTTGAGCTTGCGCGGGCCGCCCGCGGCGACCTTGCCCACGAGCAGCGAGTGCACGCGCGAGAAGAGGTCCTCCTCGAGGATGCGCTGCTGGTCCGCGAGGTCCTTGCGGACCTTCTCGATCTCCGACTTCTCGATCGACAGCGCGCGGCTGTCCTTCTCGACGCCGTCGCGGGTGAAGACGCGGACGTCGATCACCGTGCCGTCCATGCCCGGGGGCACGCGCAGCGAGGTGTCCTTAACGTCCGAGGCCTTCTCGCCGAAGATCGCGCGCAGCAGCTTCTCTTCCGGCGTGAGCTGCGTCTCGCCCTTGGGCGTGACCTTGCCCACGAGGATGTCGCCCGCCTTGACCTCGGCGCCGATGAAGGCGATGCCGGCCTCGTCGAGCTTCGCGAGCGCGGACTCGCCGACGTTCGGGATGTCCGCGGTGATTTCCTCGGGTCCGAGCTTCGTGTCGCGCGCGACGCAGGTGAGCTCCTCGATGTGGATCGTCGTGAAGCGGTCTTCCTGGACGACGCGCTCGGAGATCAGGATCGAGTCCTGGAAGTTGTAGCCGTTCCACGGCATGAACGCGACCAGCAGGTTCTGCCCGAGCGCGAGCTCGCCGAGGTCGGTCGACGGGCCGTCGGCCAGCACGTCGCCGCGCGCGATCGCGTCACCGGCGTGCACCAGCGGGCGCTGGTTGATGCAGGTGTTCTGGTTCGAGCGCGTGTACTTCGTCAGGTTGTAGATGTCGACGCCGGCTTCGCCCGCGGTCGTCTCCGCGTCGTTGACGCGGACCACGATGCGCGAGGCGTCGACCGAGTCGACCACGCCGCCGCGGCGCGCGACGACCGTGACGCCCGAGTCGATCGCGACCGGGCGTTCCATGCCGGTGCCCACGAGCGGCGTCTCGGCGCGCAGCGTCGGCACGGCCTGGCGCTGCATGTTCGAGCCCATCAGCGCGCGGTTCGCGTCGTCGTGCTCGAGGAACGGGATCAGCGAAGCGGCGACCGAGACGATCTGCTTCGGCGAGACGTCCATGAACTCGATCTTGTCCGGCGTCGAGAGCATGAACTCGTTCTGGAAGCGCGACGAGACGAGCTCGTCGGTGAACGCGCCCTTGCCGTCGAGCGTCGCGTTCGCCTGCGCGATCACGTACTGCGCCTCGTCGATCGCCGACAGGTAGACGATCTCGTCGGTGACGCGGCCACCCTCGACCTTGCGGTACGGCGTCTCGAGGAAGCCGTAGTCGTTGGTGCGGGCGTAGACCGAGAGCGAGTTGATCAGGCCGATGTTCGGGCCTTCCGGCGTCTCGATCGGGCACACGCGGCCGTAGTGCGTCGGATGCACGTCGCGGACTTCGAAGCCCGCGCGCTCGCGCGTCAGGCCGCCCGGGCCGAGCGCCGAGACGCGGCGCTTGTGGGTGACCTCGGACAGCGGGTTGTTCTGGTCCATGAACTGCGAGAGCTGCGAGGAGCCGAAGAACTCCTTCACCGCGGCCGCGACCGGCTTCGCGTTGATCATGTCCTGCGGCATCAGGCCTTCGCTTTCGGCGATCGTCAGGCGCTCCTTGACGGCGCGCTCGACGCGGACCAGGCCGACGCGGAACGCGTTCTCGGCCATTTCGCCGACCGAACGGACGCGGCGATTGCCGAGGTGGTCGATGTCGTCGACCGTGCCGTTGCCGTTGCGGATGTCGATCAGCGTGCGCAGCACGTCGATGATGTCCGAGCTCTCGCCGTACTGCTCGATCAGGCCCTTGGCGAACTCGTCGCCGCGGCGCTGGAAGTGCAGCACGTCGTAGAGGATGCCGGCGCCCTTGACTTCCTGGCGGCCGACGCGGCGGTTGAACTTCATGCGGCCGACGGCCGAGAGGTCGTAGCGCTCGGGGTTGAAGAACAGGTTCTGGAACAGGTTCTCGGCCGCATCGCGCGTGGGCGGCTCGCCCGGGCGCATCATGCGGTAGATCTCGACCAGCGCTTCCATCCGGTTCTTGGTCGGGTCGATGCGCAGCGTGTCGGAGATGAACGGGCCGCGGTCGAGGTCGTTGACGTAGAGCACGCGGATCTCGGTGACGCCGGCCTGCACGAGCTTGAGCGTCGTGACGGCGGTCAGCTTCTCGTTCGCCTTGGCGAGGATCTCGCCCGTCTCGGTGTTGACGACGTCGTGCGCGAGGATCTTCTCGTTGAGGTACTCGGTCGGCACGGTCAGCCGGTCGATGCCGGCGTCCTCGAGCTGGCGCACGTGGCGCGCCGTGATGCGGCGGCCTTCCTCGACGACGACCTTGCCGTTCGCCTTGATCTCGAACGCGGCGGTCTCGCCGCGCAGCCGCGCCGGCACGAGCGCGAGCTCGATGCCGTTCGGCGAAAGATAGAACGTGTTCTTGTCGAAGAACAGGTCGAGCATCTGCTCGTCGCTGTAGCCCAGCGCGCGCAGCAGGATCGTGACCGCCAGCTTGCGGCGGCGGTCGATGCGCGCGTAGACGCAGTCCTTGGCGTCGAACTCGAAGTCGAGCCAGGAGCCGCGGTAGGGGATCACGCGCGCGTTGAAAAGGAGCTTGCCCGAGCTGTGCGTCTTGCCGCGGTCGTGGTCGAAGAACACGCCGGGGCTGCGGTGCAGCTGGGAGACGATGACGCGCTCGGTGCCGTTGACGACGAACGTGCCGTTGTCGGTCATCAGCGGCAGCTCGCCGAGGTAGACCTCCTGCTCGCGGATGTCCTTCACCGGCTTCTTGGCGCCCGGCGCTTCCTTGTCGAGCACGACCAGGCGCACCTTGACGCGCAGCGGGGCCGCGTAGGTGAGGCCGCGGAGCTGGCACTCCTTGACGTCGAACACCGGCTCGCCGAGCCGGTAGCTCACGTACTCGAGGTACGCGTTGCCCGAGTAGCTGACGATCGGGAACACGCTGCGGAACGCCGCGTGCAGGCCGATCTCGTCACGCCCGTCCACGGCCGTGTCGGCCTGCAGGAACTTGCGGTACGAATCCAGCTGGATGGCGAGCAGGTAGGGCACCTCGAGGATGCTCGACCGCTTGCCGAAATCCTTGCGGATGCGCTTCTTCTCGGTGAAGGAATATGCCATTGCGATCACCCTCTCGAGGCTGCCGACGCCGGCGCCTGAGCGCGACGAAAACTAGGGGACGAAAAAACGACAAACAGGGGCCACCGGGCGGTGGAGCAATTCCACCGCCCGGCGCCCCGTGCAACGGGCGAGAGCCCGCGCATCGCGGTTACTTGATCTCCGCGGCAGCGCCGGCCTCTTCGAGCTTCTTCTTGATCGAATCGGCATCGGCCTTCGGCACGCCATCCTTGACCACCGAGGGCACGCCCTCGACGAGGTCCTTGGCTTCCTTGAGGCCGAGGCCCGTGATCTCGCGGATGACCTTGATCACGCCGACCTTGTTCGCGCCGAAGCTCGTCATGGTGACGGTGAACTCGGTCTTCTCTTCGACGACCGGGGCGGCAGCGGCGGCGCCGCCACCGACCGCAGCGACGGCCACCGGGGCAGCCGCCGTCACGCCGAACTTGTCTTCCATCATCTTGACGAGGTCGACGATCTCCATGACGGTCATGTTGGAGATTGCGTCGAGGATTTCTTCCTTACTAGCAGCCATTTGAGTAGCTCCTGAAAAAACGTTTGCCTGAATACCCGAGATGTTGAGCACTGCCGCCGGTCAGGCAGCCGCGCCCTGCTTCTGGTCCTTGACCGCGGCGATCGTGCGCACGAGCTTCGCGTGAGGCTCGGCAACGCAGCGAACGAACTTGCCGATCGGGGCCTTGATGACTCCCAACAGCTGCGCGAGAGCCTGTTCCTTGGTAGGAAGGCTCGCGACGCGTTCGAGGTCGCTGCCCGGCAGAACCTGGCCGCCCAGGGACACCAGCGTCGGGACGAGCTTGTCGTTGTCCTTCGCGAATGCCTTGATCAGCCGGGCCGCCGCGCCCGGATCGTCCTGCGAGAAGGCGAGGATCAGCGGGCCCTTGAGCTTGGTTCCCACGCACTCGAACTGAGTGCCGGCAACGGCTCGGCGGGCCAGCGTGTTCTTCACCACGCGCACGTAGACGCGGTTGGCGCGGGCCTTGGCGCGCAGCTCGGTGAGCTTTGCGACCGGCAGCCCCCGGTACTCCGCTGCCACCACGGACTGCGCTGTCTGCGCGACCGTGGCGACCTCGGCGACCAGCGCCTTCTTGTCGTCGAATCTAAGCGCCATTAAGTCCTCCTCTGGCCTGAAGATCGAACATCGAACACCCGTCCGTAGGCGTTCGCCCTTCTTTAGAAGGCGGACCTTCGGCAGTGAGGCCACTGACTCGGGTACCACCATCTGCGCAGGCATCGGTGATTAAGGGAGCCACGGCGGCGTCGCCGCCATCCTCCCGCCTGCGGTCTTCGATGATGACCGGCCCGCGCCTTGCGCCACTCGCGTGGCACCGGGCGTCGGCCGGCCCTGCATCAAATCGTGAAAACGAAACCTGAATAAATCTGCTGCGTCCGGCTCAGTGCGCGGCCGTCGCGAGCGTCGACTGGTCCACCGGCACGCCGGGGCCCATCGTCGACGACAGCGACACGCGCCTGAAGTACACGCCCTTCGACGCGGCCGGCTTGGACTTCTGCAGGTCGTTCAGCAGGGCCTGCAGGTTGTCCTTGAGCTTCCCGGCGTCGAAGCTCGCCTTGCCGATCGTGCAGTGGATCACGCCCGCCTTGTCGGTGCGGAAGCGCACCTGGCCGGCCTTGGCGTTGCGCACGGCGCCTGCGACGTCCGGCGTCACGGTGCCGACCTTGGGGTTCGGCATCAGGCCGCGCGGGCCGAGGATCTGGCCGAGCTGGCCGACCACACGCATCGCGTCCGGGCTGGCGATCACGACGTCGAAGTTGAGCTCGCCCGCCTTGACCTGCGCGGCGAGGTCGTCCATGCCGACGATGTCGGCACCGGCTTCACGCGCGAGGTCGGCGTTCTTGCCCTGGGTGAACACGGCGACGCGGACCGTCTTGCCCGTGCCGTGCGGCAGCACGGTCGAGCCACGGACCTGCTGGTCCGACTTCGACGCGTCGACGCCGAGGTTCACTGCCACGTCGACGGCTTCGTCGAACTTGGCGACGGCAAACTGCTTGACGATGCCGATGGCGTCGTCGATCGAATACGTCTTGCCCGGGACGATCTTCTCGGCCCACGGCTTCATGCGCTTGGCTACGGCAACCATGTTACACCCCCTCCACGTCGACACCCATGCTGCGGGCGCTGCCCGCGATGGTCCGCACGGCCGCCTCGAGATCGGCAGCGGTGAGGTCCGGGGTCTTGGTCTTCGCGATTTCCTCGAGCTGCTGGCGCGTGATGCGGCCGACCTTGCTCGTGTTCGGCGTGCCGCTGCCCTTCTCGATGCCGATCGCCTTGCGGATCAGCACGGCGGCCGGCGGCGTCTTCATCACGAACGTGAAGCTGCGGTCGCTGTAGACCGTGATCACGACCGGGATCGGCAGGCCCTTCTCGACCTGCTGGGTCTGCGCATTGAACTGCTTGCAGAACTCCATGATGTTGACGCCCTGCTGGCCCAGCGCCGGCCCGATCGGCGGGCTCGGGTTTGCCTGGCCTGCAGGCACCTGCAGCTTGACGTAGCCCTGTACTTTCTTTGCCATCTCTCTCTACCTCTGTGGGTCCAAGCGCCCGCTCACAGCGAGCTCCCCGTTGAGCTCAGGCCTTCTCGACCTGGCTGAAATCCAATTCGACGGGCGTCGAGCGCCCCAGGATCTGCACCGCGACCTGCATGCGGTTCTTCTCGTAGTTCACCGACTCGACGACGCCGTTGAAGTCGTTGAACGGACCGTCGGTCACGCGCACGACCTCGCCCGGCTCGAACAGCACCTTCGGCCGCGGCTTCTCGGCGCCTTCCTCGACGCGACGCAGGATCGCGTTCGCCTCGCGCTCCGTGATCGGCGCCGGGCGTTCCGGCGTGCCGCCGATGAAGCCGAGCACCTTCGGCGTCTCGCGCACGAGGTGCCAGGTGTCCTCGTTCATCTCCATCTGCACGAGCACGTAGCCCGGGAAGAACTTGCGCTCGCTCTTGCGGCGCTGGCCGTCCCGCATCTCGACCACTTCCTCGGTCGGGACCAGGATCTCGCCGAACTTGTCGTCGAGCGAGTGGAGCTTGATGCGCTCCTGCAGGCTCTCCGAGACCTTGTGCTCGAAGTTCGAATACGCGTGAACGACGTACCAGCGCAGAGCCACGGTGTCAGCCTCCGGTCAGGACGCGAGTGACGTAGCCCAACAGCATGTCGAGCAGCCAGAAGAAGATGCCCAGCACGAGGATCGCGACGAAGACCACGAGCGTGGTCTGCAGCGATTCCTGGCGCGTGGGCCACACGACCTTGCGCAACTCGACGCGCGAGCCCTGCACGAACTGCCAGAACGCGCGGCCCTGCAGCGACTGCAGCGCGACGAAGAAGCCGGCGCCGAGCGCGGCGAGCACGATCACCCAGCGCACGGCGAGCGGGTACGTGTCGAGCACGTAGAACGCCGCGATGCCGCCCACGAGGATCGCGAGCGCCGCGACGAGCTTGGCGGTGTCCAGCGCGCTCGGGCCGCTGCTTTGAGCCTGTTCGGTCATTCGGTTGTCACGCACTGTCCGTCGCGTCCATCCATCCGTGCATCGTTCAGCGACTGGCAGGCCAGGAGGGAATCGAACCCCCAACCTGCGGTTTTGGAGACCGCCGCTCTGCCAATTGAGCTACTGGCCTGTGCTGAAGATGTCGTGTGGGCGGATCGAAACGATTGGAGCCTTGGGGCAGGAGGCGGGGTGGTGCCCTGCCTCCTGCGGTTGATTGCTTACTTGAGGATCTTCGCGACGACGCCGGCGCCGACGGTGCGGCCGCCCTCGCGGATGGCGAAGCGCAGGCCTTCTTCCATCGCGATCGGCGCGATCAGCTTGACCGTGATCCCGACGTTGTCGCCCGGCATCACCATCTCCTTGTCCTTCGGCAGCTCCACCGCGCCGGTCACGTCCGTCGTGCGGAAGTAGAACTGCGGGCGGTAGTTGTTGAAGAACGGCGTGTGGCGCCCGCCCTCCTCCTTGGACAGCACGTACACCTCGGCGGTGAAGTGCGTGTGCGGCTTGATCGAGCCGGGCTTGGCCAGCACCTGGCCGCGCTCGACTTCCTCGCGCTTGGTGCCGCGCAGGAGGATACCGACGTTGTCGCCGGCCTGGCCCTGGTCCAGGAGCTTCCTGAACATTTCCACGCCGGTGCAGGTGGTCTTGAGCGTCGGCTTGATGCCCACGATCTCGATTTCCTCGCCGACCTTGATCACGCCGCGCTCGACCCGGCCCGTC
>DATMIB010000139.1:0-4110 GCA_035554635.1 Steroidobacteraceae bacterium
CTTGTAAGTGCGAGTGCGCTTGGGGCGCTCGCCGCGGGCCCGGTGCTCGCCGAGCCCGTTCCGGAGAGCCCGGACGCGATGCTCGCCAGCATCAAGCGATCACCGAACGCGAAGATCGGTCCGCGACTCGAGCATCTCTACAAACGCTATCTCGCCACAGGCAGCGCCAGTGCGGCGCCACAAGCGCTCGGCAGTCGACGCCAGTCGCTGCGCGTCGAGGGCGGCATGGTGGGTATCGATGCGATGGCCAGCGGCGACGGTGCCGCGCTCGTCCGTGCGCTCGAGGCGCTCGGCGCGACGAAGGTGCGTGCCGTGGGGCCGCTGGTCTCGGCACGCGTGCCGGTCAGTGCGCTGGGGCGGCTTGCGGCCGACCAGGCACTGGCCTATGCCCGGCCCGTCACGGCGACGACCGATGCCCTGCCGGCCAAGGTCATTTCCCAAGGCGTGGCCAGCATGCGTGCGCAGGTTGCGCGACAGCAGGCGAACGTCGACGGCACGGGCATCATGGTCGGCACGCTGTCGGACAGCTTCGCCTGTCATCCGGATCCGTTCATCGAGGGTGCGCCGACCTCGACCCGTCACGAGGACATCTCGAACGACGAGCTCCCGCCGCGAGTGCTGGTGCTCTCCGAGGGCCCGTGCGCGGACGGCATCGACGAAGGCCGCGCGATGGCGCAACTCGTCCACGACGTGGCGCCCGGCGCCAGTATCGCCTTCCACACCGCGTTCAACAGCGAGCTCGACTTTGCCGAAGGCATCATCGACCTGCAGGAAGCGGGCGCGGACGTGATCGTCGACGACGTGCGCTATTTCGCCGAGCCGTTCTTCTCCGACGGCATGATCGCGCAGGCCGTCGACATCGTGACCGGGCGCGGCGTGCCGTACTTCTCCTCGGCCGGCAACCAGGCGAGGAATTCGTACGAGAGCGCCTTCCGGGGCGTGAACCGGCGAACGAACCCGGACGCGAACGTGCGTCGCTTCCACGACTTCAACCCGGGCGAGGGAGTGCAGGTGCTGCAGCCGATCTCGTTGTCCGCGAGCGGAGGCGTGAGCGACATCGTGTTCACGTTCCAGTGGGACCAGCCGCACAAGACCGCCACGACCTATGCCTGGATCAAGGCGGGCGCGTCCGTCGGCGAAGCCGCGACGCTCAGCCGCGGCGCAACCAGCGACCTCGATATCGTGTTCTTCGACGGCCAAGGTCGACCGATACGACCGTGCCCCGACGTGTTTCCGGACGTGATCACGTGCCAGTTCACGGGCGACGCCAACATCGGTCGTGATGCGGTGGACCTCGCCGAGATCATCTACGTCGGTCCGCCCAGGGAGCGGATCGACCTGTACGTCGGCCTCGTGATCTCGGGCGGGCCGGACCCGAACGTCGTGAAGTACAACTGGTTCGAGTTCGCCGGCGGTTTCGCACCGCAGAAGTTCGACACCGCGAGCGGCACCTCCTTCGGCCACTCGAACGCCCGCACCAACGTCGCTGTCGGCGCGGCGTCCTGGTACGCGACGGTCCCGTACAGCACGAGCGACAACGTCCCGCCGAACGACCGCTACCTGACGCCGAGGATCGACCTGAGCCCGTGCAGGCCCGCCTGTCTCAACGACTTCTCCTCGGCAGGCCGCATCCCGATCTACCTCGACCGGTTCGGACGCAGGCTCGATCGACCGGAGATCAGGCGCACCCCGAGTGTCACCGGCCCCGACGGTGGCAACACGACGTTCTTCCTGACCGACTCGAGCTACGACGACGACGATCGTGACGGCCTCAACAGCCCGACGAGCACGTTCATCACGCCGCGGCTGGATCGGCCGGGTGACGAGTTCCCGAACTTCTTCGGCACGTCGGCCTCCGCGCCGCATGTCGCCGGCGTCGCGGCACTGATGCTCGACAAGAATGCGGGCGGATCGCCCGCGTACATCAAGCAGGTGCTCGAGCAGACCGCACGGCCCATGCACCTTCGCTTCATTTCGAACCGGCCGATCATCACGTTCCCGGTGCAGGAGACGGGCCCGCGAGGGTACGACTTCAATTCGGGATTCGGCCTGGTCGATGCGGCGGCCGCGCTCAACATGTACGCGCCCAACTAGTCGACCGAAGCTCTCGCCTTCGATGAGCCCGGCTCTCGAGCCGGGCTCTTTTTTTCGTGTCGCGCGGAGATCCCGTGGGCGGCATCCCGGCCGGCCGTGGCAGCCTCACTGGAACAATCGCAGGATGCTCTGGTACTTCTCGACGTACCACCGGTTCTCGTTGTTGTACTTCGGGATGGTGATCGGGTAGACGCTCCCTGCGAACTCCTTCCAGAAGCACGGGCAGCTCACCGTGCTTCCGGGCGGGTGCTCCCCGGGCGCCCGCAGGTCCTCCGGATACACGCCCACCCGTTTCATGACGCCGTAGAGCTTGGTCGCATTCCTCGGGCCGCCGTTGTACGCGGCGACCGGGAAGATGCCGAGCACCGCCTGGTTGCTGCGATACGGCTCGCGGATCTCCGATCGCATCTGGGCGAGTTCGATGTCGAACAGGCAGATCGCGGCCTTCATGGCATTCAGCAGGTTCGTGGCGCCGCGCTCGAAATTCGGGTCGAGCCTCGCCGCCGGGCAGCGCCTCACCACCAGCGCGTAGGTGCCGTTGCCGCGTCGGTTGGTGAACTGCATGGGGCCGAGCGCCTTGGCGCTCGAGACGCTGTAGCGGTAAGCCTCTTCGCGCTTCAGGCCGTAATGGCTCAGCACGTCGTCGAACGCGACCGTGCTCTTGCGCAGGAAGTCGGCGTCGTCGGTCTGTTCGATGACCGCCAGCGTCGTGATGACCGATGCCGGGACGACGTCCGCGAGCAACTCCCCAGGGAAGGCGACGCTGGGAGCGCGCGCCAAACGCAGTTCATCGATGGCCTTTTGTGCCGTGCCGAGCAGGAACTCCTTCCCGCCGCTGACGAACATCGGGTCGAGCGTGTCGTCGTTCGACGGCAGGTAGACGATCGGCGTCGCCGTCCGGACGACGTCCTTCCAGCGCTTTTTCGCGATCAGGGCGCTGTCGAAGACCGGGAATTTCCTGCCGTAGACCTTGAGCGGCTCGCCGTCTGCCGAGGAAAAGGCAAACATCAACCGTTCGGCACCCGTCCCGCGGACGTGCCGGGCCGTTACGCCCGGTGTACGAACGATGAACGATAACGGCTTTTTCCCGGGCTTCCACTTGACGGGCGGGCGCGGAATTTCGATGTGCGCGATCGTCCAGTCCCGCTTCGCGTCGCTCCACAGCGCGAACGCGACCGGCCGGCCGCGGAGCACTTCGCGTCTGCCTTTCCCCGAAAAGTAGTACTGGAGTTCCACGTCGCGAAGCCGCGCCTGGGCCTCGGCCACGAGGTCCCGAATCACCGCGTGACGTTCGCGCGGGGCTGCCACGACCACCTCTTCGAGTGCATCGTCGTCCGCGACGGGAGGTTGGGGTCGCTCGGACTCGGCGACGACCACCGGGACTTCGCCTTCCACGCCTTCCTTGGCCTTCGGACTGCCCGGGGTTTCCTGGGACAGCGCCGAGACATCGTCCCCGGTGATGACCGGCTCCGGCCCGATGAGGATCGGTTCCGGTTCCTCGAGGGCCCCTCCGGTCGTGCCACACGCCGCGCACGCCAACGAAGCCACGATCCAGAGAACGTTCAGTGCTCTCATGCGACAGCAAGGTTCATGGCAGCTCCATCGATCGCGGACCGCCGCCGACCCGCATCCGGCAGAGTGTGCCGTCTCGTGCGATCTCAAACAAATCGCCGAAACCGGACCGCCGTCCAATCAGCAATCGGATGCGTCCGCTGCAGCAGCTGGCCTGTCCCGACGATCTGGCGCACGACGCCGCCGGTGACGCCGCCGAGGCCGTCCGCAATCGAAGCGGTCTATCGAGCGAATCCAAAGCATCGATTAGAGCCGACCTCGCCCCGTCGCTACATTGCCGGGCACCGCGAGTGCGCGGACCCCATCTCAGCAATGTGAGCATCCAACAACATGAACAAACCCGAGTTCCGACAGGTGGCGTCGGTCGCCATCCTGCTGTGCGCGTACGGGGCGACCTCGTATGCCGCCGATCGCCCGCAGGTTCCTGACAACAAGTTCTGGTGG
>DATMIB010000140.1:0-11567 GCA_035554635.1 Steroidobacteraceae bacterium
ACATCCTGAACGTCGACAAGAAGATCCGCGGCCGCGTCAAGCGCCAGATGGAGAAGAACCAGCGCGACTTCTACCTGAACGAACAGGTCAAGGCGATCCAGAAGGAACTCGGTGAAGGCGAAGAGGGCGCCGACATCGAGGAGATCGAGAAGAAGATCAAGGCCGCCAAGATGCCCAAGGAGGCCAAGAAGAAGGCCGACGGCGAGCTGAAGAAGCTGAAGCTCATGTCGCCGATGTCGGCCGAAGCGACGGTGGTGCGCAACTACATCGACGTGCTGACGGCGCTGCCCTGGAGCAAGAAGACGAAGATCAAGCACGACCTGGCGCATGCCGAGGACGTGTTGAACGACGACCACCACGGCCTCGAGAAGGTCAAGGACCGCATCCTCGAATACCTCGCGGTGCAGCAGCGCGTCGACAAGGTGAAGGCGCCGATCCTGTGCCTCGTGGGCCCGCCCGGCGTCGGCAAGACCTCGCTGGGGCAGTCGATCGCGCGCGCGACCGGCCGCAAGTACGTGCGCATGGCGCTGGGCGGCATGCGAGACGAGGCCGAGATCCGCGGCCACCGCCGCACCTACATCGGCGCGTTGCCCGGCAACGTGATCCAGGCGATCCGCAAGGCCGGCACGCGCAACCCGGTGCTGATGCTCGACGAGATCGACAAGCTCGGCCACGGCATCCAGGGCGACCCGGCCTCGGCGCTGCTCGAGGTGCTCGACCCCGAGCAGAACTCGACGTTCCGAGACAACTACGTCGGCGTGCCGTTCGACCTGTCGAAGGTGTTGTTCATCGCGACCGCGAACCAGCTCGACACGATCCCGGGCCCGTTGCGCGACCGCATGGAGATCATCGAGCTGACCGGTTACACCGAAGAGGAGAAGGTCGAGATCGCGCGCCGCTACCTCGTGCGGCGGCAGCTCGAGGCCAACGGCCTCAAGCCCGAACAGGCTTCGGTCAGCGACGACGCGCTGCACGCGATCGCACGCGAATACACGCGCGAGGCAGGTTGCCGCAACCTCGAGCGCGAGATCGGCGCGGTGCTGCGCAACGCGGCGGTGCGTATTGCCGAAGGCAAGGCGAGCTCGGTGCGCATCGAAGCCGACGACGTCCGTCGCGTGCTCGGCGCGCCGAAGTTCGAGAACGAGGTCGCGATGCGCGTGAGCGTGCCGGGCGTGGCGACGGGCCTTGCCTGGACGCCGGTCGGCGGCGACATCCTGTTCATCGAAGCGACGCGCGTGCCGGGCAGCGGCCGGCTGATCCTGACGGGCCAGTTGGGCGACGTCATGAAGGAAAGCGCACAGGCCGCGCTGTCGCTGCTCAAGTCGCAGGCCGAGTCGCTCGGCGTCGATTCGACGCGCTTCGAGAAGTCGGACGTGCACGTCCACGTGCCGGCCGGCGCGATCCCGAAAGACGGCCCGAGTGCGGGCGTGGCGCTGTACACCGCGCTGGTCTCGCTGATGACCGGCAAGACCGTGCGCAACGACGTCGCCATGACGGGCGAGATCAGCCTGCGCGGCCTCGTGCTGCCGGTCGGCGGCATCAAGGAAAAGACGGTGGCGGCGCACCGCGCGGGCATTCGCACGGTGATGCTGCCGGCGCGCAACCGGCGCGACTACGACGACATCCCGGAAAGCGTCCGGCGCGACGTCGAATTCGTCTGGCTCGAACGCGTCGAGGACGCCGTCGCGCACGCGATCGACGGTCCGGTGCCGAAGGCGGCGTGATGAGGTAGACCCTCACCCACCCTCTGCCGCGGAAGCGGGAGAGGGGCCAAACACCTCTCCCGTGCACGGGAGAGGTCGGCCGCAGGCCGGTGAGGGGCGCCGGAGCCGTGTGAGGGCGGGGACCACATTGCCAAGGAGGGCAATGCGATGTCGATGACTGGTCGCAGCCATGCTTCGCACGACGTGGTCGTGACGATGCTGCTCGTGGCGACGCTGCTCGGAGCTTCACCGCAAACCACGGCATCGCCGACCACACCGAACGCGACGCCGGTGTCGAGCGGTGTCCCTGATGCGCCGGCCGCCATCGACGCCCACCTCGAAAGGGAAGCCGCTGCACTCGGGCGGCAATTGGACCCGCGCGTCGCCGCCACGCTCGATCGCATCGACGGGCTCGGGCCCCGTTTGCTCGCGTTGCGGGCGTATCTGCGCGCCGGCGCATCCCTGCAACAGCGCTGGAGCTGGACCGACCGGCAGATCGCGAATCACGAGACCTCGCCCCTGCGGCACGCACTCGAGGTCGAGATCGACAGGGTGCGCATCGCGTTCGAAACGGCCAATCCCGGCTACACGCTCTGGGTGAACCCGCGGGTGCGGAGCCTCGAAGTGCAACTCGAGGGCTGGAACACCAACGCCTCGGTCGCCACGGCCGGCGCGACGTTGCTGGCCGACGTCCGCCGGGCGATGGCTGCGCCCATCGCCGAGGCCCGCGGCCCGGCGACGGCTGGCGCCCGGCTCGCGACATTTCTGGATGCTTACGCGCCGCCGACACCCGCGGCGCTGGCGGCACCGGGCCTGTCGCCGCATGGACGCATGGGCGCCGTCGACTTCCACGTGCGGCAGGGCGAGCAGACCGTCGCCACGCCCGACACGCGACAGGTCGCCAGCGTCTGGGACGCCCAAGGCTGGCGCGAACGACTGCGCGACGCAGTGCGCACCGCCAGCCCGCGATTCCACGGTCCCCTGCCGGTGCCCGACGAGCCCTGGCATTACGACTACCGGCCCGAGGCCGGTGTGCTCGCGGAGCAGTGAGCCGGCCGCGCCCCGCGGCGGCGGCTATTTGCGTCCCGAGGCGAAATAGGTGACGACGTCGGCGATCTGCTCGTCGTTCAGCGTGACCGGCGCCGGGTGTTCGCGGGTGCCCGCCGCCATCGCCCGGACCGTCGCCGCGAGCTGCCGGGACGGCTCGCCCCGGAACTCCCCTCGCTCATGGCATTCCGCGCAATTCGCCGCGAACAGCTTCTGTCCCGCTGTCGCGTCCGCGTGTGCGACGTCCGGCGCCGCGGACCACGCAGCCGTCGCGGCGATCACGACGACGATCGAGCTCGAGCGTTTGTGCACGGCATCCTCCTGATGTGCTGTCCGGATCCCACCGGTCGACGGCGCCGCCGCGACCCGACGACCACCGCAACCACGCGCGCTGCGCAAGTGTCCGGGCTGAACTCGGTGCGCGTCAATGCACCTGCCCCTGCCCGCCTAGATCTTCACCTCGAGCCAGGCGTTCGAACGCCAGCGCAGGAACAGGGCGCTGCCGAGCAGCACGACGTAGACCAGCAAGGCGGCCCAGCCACCGACGGCGCCGAGTCCGAATTGCGGCAGCACTTCGACCCAGCCCTGTCCCGGGGCGAACGACAACGCGTGCGCGAGCGGCACGAACACGCCCCACGACAGCACGAAGAACAGCACCGCAGGCACGCGGACGTCGCCGGCGCCGCGCAGCGCAAAGCCGCTGCCGAGATTGAGCCCGTCGAAGATCTGGTAACCGGCCGCGATCCACAGCAGCACGACGCCGAGCTCGACCACCGCGTGCAGGTCCGGGTCCGCCGGGTCCATGAACGACGGCAGCAGCCACGGCCCGGCCAGCGCGAGCAGCACGCCTAGCGTGCCCATGAAGCCCATCGTCAGCACCGTCGCGGTGTTGCCGAGCTTGCGGGCCCAGGCGCGATCACCGGCGCCGATCGACTGGCCGACCAGCGTGGTCCCGGCGAGCGCGAGCCCGATGCCCGGCATGTACGCCATCGACGTCAGCATCATGATGATCTGCGTCGCCGCACCCTCGACCGCGCTCAGGCGCACCTGCATCAGCTGGAACAACGCCATGCCGAACAGGTCCGACGCGTACATCGCGCCCATCGGCAGACCGAGCCGGTACTGCCGCAGCAGGCTGCGCCGGTCCGGACGCCAGGTCAGGTGCGTGCGGTACTTGTCGCGGAACGCCGAGGACAGGAACAGCGCGAGCGCGAACGCGACACCGCAGGCCATGCTCAGGTTGGTGGCCCACGCGGAGCCGGCGATGCCGAAGTCGAGCTGGATCACGAACAGCCAGTTGAGCACGGCGTTGACGACTGCGACCAGCAGCGTCGTCATCACGGCGAACGCGGGCCGCGTGATGCCGTTGTAGAACCCGAGCAGCGCCCAGAGCGCGACGCCGAGCGGCGCGCCGAGCATGCGCGGCTGCCAGAACGCGAGTGCCTGTTCCGTGACTTCTGGGGCGAGGCCGAACGGCGCGAAGATCCAGTCGCCGCTCCAGGCGAGCGCGGCGTACAGCGGCACGGTCAGCAGGCTCGCCCACAGCGCGACCCAGGTCGCGTGCGAGGCCCGGGCGCAGCGGCCGCCGCCCTTCGCCTGCGCGACGAACGTCTGCACGGCCAGCCCCACGCCGCCGATCAGCATGATGAACAGCAGCACGACCCAATACACGGCGCCCATGCCGGCCATCGCGACGGTCGAGATGTGGCCGACGAACCAGGTGTCGGTCAGGCTGATCACGGCCTGCAGGCTGCTGTTGAGCATCAGCGGCAGTGCGAGGGCCGCGACTGCGCGATAGTCCACGTGCGCGCGGCCGTGCGCGTCGATGCGACGCGCCGGCAGCGGCGACGGGGCCGCCGTCCCCGGACCGCTCGGGACCGGGCTCGTGGAACTGTCGTTCATGGTTCAGCCCGGGATCGGGTTACCGGCGCATGTGCCGGTGCACGAAGAAGTAGTACAGGCTGCCGAGCACGAGCAGCACGCCGCCGCCCCACAAGGTGATGCGGTGCAGGCTGCCGCGCATGAGTTCCTCGTCCTGGCCGGCCGTCACGCCGAGCCAGACCAGCACGCTGCACCAGATCGCCGAACCGACCAGCGTCGCGAGCGAATACCAGCCGAAGTGCATGCGACAGACGCCGGCCGGGATGCCGATCAGGTGCCGGATGACGGGCAGCAGGCGCGAGATGAACACGCCGACCATGCCGTAGTGCGAGGACCAGGCCTCGGCCTTTTCGATCTTCTCGGGCGTGATCGCGAGGTACTTGCCGTAACGCATCAGCAGCGGCCGGCCGAGCCAGCGCGAGCCCCAGTACATGACCGCGGCGCCGACCCACGAACCGACCGTGCCCGCGATCACGATGCCGGTGTACGAGAACCGGCCCTGCGAATGCGCCAGGTAGGCCGCAGGCGGAATCACGACTTCGCTCGGCAGCGGGATGATCGAACTCTCCATCGCCATGAGCAGCGCGATCAACAGGTAGCCGCCCTGGTCGAGGGCCTCGAGATACCACTCCAGCATCGGGGACAGGATCGCGTGCATGAGGCGCTCGTCGGGCGGGGAGCCCGGAAAGTGCGTCATTCTGCCAGACGACGGCAGAGGACGTTCCCGGTGGGACGGGCCGGTCGGCGGGTGCGACAATGCCCGGCCGTCCCCACCGCGGAATCGTCCCACGATGCAACGCGCGCCGCAGCCGTCGTCGCCCCGTCTCGTCCGTCTCCGTCTCGTCGCGTGGATCACCGGTGCGGCACTGGCTCTGGTCGCCCCGTGGGCCCACCCGGCCAATCCGCTCGACCTCGTCGGTGGAGCTTCGGCGGCGACGGACGAAGCCACTAAGGTCGAGGTCGTACCGGCCGCCGACATCCCGTTGCGTGCCGACGCGGACGAACGCCTTGTGCAGGACATGGCCCGGCGCGCGCGCCAGCGTGATCCCAGCTCGGAGCTCGGGCCGCGTCTCGACGCCCTGCGCGACGGCATCGCGACACTGGCAGCGTCCTATACGGCCGACGAGCTCGAGCACCTCTCGGTCGTGCGGCTGGAAAGCATCGAGCACCACTGGCGCTTCTACGAGCGCGAACTCGGCACGTGGCGACGCGACCTCGACCGCGTGACCGCACCCTACTCCTCGAGCGCCGCCACGCTCGCCGAGCGACACGCAGTCTGGCAGGCGACACGCGAGTCGCTGGCCGACGGTGGCGTCGCGAGCGCGCTCAGCAATCGCGTCGCCAGCATCCTCGCGCAGATCCGGGTGGCCGAGCAGGCGGTGTCGGGCCCGCTCGAGGCGCAGATCCGGCTCGGGCGGCGCGCCAACACCGTACAGGCCAGCATCGAGGCGGGACGGAAAGTCATCGACGGCGCCATCGAAAGCTACGACCGACGTCTCTGGACCGCCGACGCCCCGGTGGTCTGGAACGCCTGGCAGGACACGCGCTACACCGACCGGGAACTGCACGACGCCGGCGCCGGGATGCGCATCGACCGCGCGTTCCTGCAGGAGTGGGGCGCGGCCAACCGCGACCGCATGCGCGGGTTCCAGGTCGGCGCCCTCGCGTTGCTGCCATTGCTGCTGTGGATGGCCTGGCGCAGCCGCACGGTGGTCGCCGCAGAACCCGGCATGCAGGCGGCCGCCCACGTGCTGCACCGGCCGGTCTCGGCATGGCTCGTGCTCGTGCTCGTCGGCATGCCGTTCCTGTTCCCCGACGCGCCGCTGATCCTCGCGCAGACCGCGCTGCTGCTGGCGCTGATTCCGGTGCTGCGGCTGCTGCCGCCGCGGCTCTACGAAATGCTCGGCATCTGGCCCTACATCGTGACGGCACTGTACGTCGCCTACCGCCTGAGTTTCCTGCTGCTGGCCCAGCCGCTGCAGTACCGGCTGTACCTGCTCGCGGTCGCGGTCGTGAACGCCGCCGCGCTGGTCTGGCTCATGCTGAGCACGCGCCAGGATCCGCAGGGCATCCCGTCGAAGCGGCTGCGCGGCGTCGTGCGCGTGGTGGGCTGGCTGGCGGTCGCCGCGCTGCTGGTCGCCATCGGCGCGAACGTCGTCGGCAACGTGACGCTGGCCGAGATGCTCACCGGTGCGGTGCTCGACAGCGTGTACATCGGTTTCGCGTTGTTCGCCGGTGCGACCGTGCTGTCCTCGGTCGTCAACCTGCTGCTGGGCCGACGCTCCGTCTCGCGGTTCCGCGTCATCACGCAACACGCGGGGCCGTTGCTGGCCTCGGCCCGGCGGCTGCTCATGTTCGCGGCGCTGGTCGTCTGGCTGATCGTGACCGGCAACGAGTTCCGCATTGCGCGCCCGATCGCCGGCTGGCTCGAGGCCCTGCTGACTACGCCGCTCGAGGCCGGGCAGATCTCGATCACGCTCGGCAGCGTCTCGTTGTTCGTGCTGGCGATCTGGATCGCCTTCTGGGTCGCGAAGACGGTGCGGCTGCTGCTGCGTGACGAAGTGCTGCCCAAGATGGAGCTGCCGCGCGGCGTCGGCAACAGCGTCTCCACGCTGAGCTACTACGCCGTCGTCATCGTCGGCCTCATGATCGCGCTGGCCGCGGCCGGCTTCGAGACGAGCCAGTTCGCGCTCGTGTTCGGCGCGCTCGGCGTCGGCATCGGTTTCGGCCTGCAGAACATCGTGAACAACTTCGTCTCGGGCCTGATCCTGATGTTCGAACGCCCGATCCAGCCGGGCGACGTGGTCGAGGTCTCCGGCACGTCCGGCACCGTGCGCGAGATCGGCATGCGTGCGACGACGCTGACGACCGGGGAAGGCGCCGACGTCGTCGTGCCGAACGGAACGCTGCTGTCCGAGAAGCTCGTGAACTGGACACTGAGCGACATGAACCGTCGCATCGACGTCGACGTGGGCGTGGCTTATGGGGCTGATCCGCGCCGCGTGATCGAGCTGCTGCGCGAGATTGCCGTCGGCACGCCGGGCATCGCGCCCGAGCCGGCGCCCGCGATCGTGTTCAAGGGCTTCGGCCCCAACTCGCTCGATTTCGGCATCCGCTCGTGGACCAACCAGTTCGGCGACTGGGTGACGATCCGCAGCGAGATGACTGCGCGTGTCTATGAGACGCTGCAGCGCGAAGGCATCGAGATCCCGTTCCCGCAGCAGGACCTGCACCTGCGCAGCGTTTCGCCCGAGGCCGCAATGCGTCTCGCCGGCGCGGCTACCGCCGCGTCCGGCCCCGCGGGCGGCCCGCCACCACCGGCCAGGGAATGCTGATCGAGGCCGGCCTGCTCAGCGGGGGGGTCGCGATCGTCTCCTCGGCGCTGGGCGGCGTCGGCCTCGCGTTTGCGTTGCACGGTGCGCCCTGGAAGGCCTGGCTCCTCGACCGCGAGCGCCAGTGGGTCTGGTTCAGCGCCATGGCGTTGCTGCTCGTCGTCTGGTCGATGAAGGCAGGCATCACGCCGGGCTTGTCGGTGCGGTTCCTGCTCGTGACCGCACTGACGCTGATGTACGGCTGGGAACTCACGGTGGTCGCGGGGGCGCTCGTGCTGGCGGTGCTGGGTTTCGTCGGCCAGGCCGAGTGGGCGAACTACGGGGCGAACCTGCTGTGCATGGCGGTGGTGCCGGCTCTGTTCACGAAGTGGCTGCACGAGCAGGTGCATGCGCGCCTGCCGCTCAACTATTTCGTCTACTTTTTCGTCACGGCGTTCCTCGGGTCCGCACTGGCGTACAACCTCGCGGGTCTCACGCGGGTGCTGTTGATTGCCACGAGCGGGACGCTGACGGCGGGCGCGGTCGGGCCGGAGTACTTCGCGATCCTGCCGCTCATGAGCTTCGGCGAGGCCGTCGCCAACGGCATGATCATCGGCATGGCCGTCGTGTACCGACCGCGGTGGGTCATGAGTTTCGACGACCGGTTGTACCTGGTCGGACGCTGACCTGAAGGTCGACCGGCGCCGCTTCGCGCACGGACGGGCGCTGCCGTCCGCCGCCAGTACCGCCCCGCGGTTGCGCCCGCCCGCGCCCCGAGTGCGACGAACCGTGTGACTGCGCGACGCCGCCGGCGGGGATGCGCGCTATGTTGGCCCGACCTTCACTCACCGGAGGCGGCCATGCACAGGCGCGGATTTCCACGAGCGTGCGGCGCAGCGTTCGCCGCGTTGCCGATGCTGTCGCTCGCGCAGGCCACCTTCCACGGCGACGTCGCGCGCTGCGGCGTGTTCACCGGTGCCGGACCGGTCGCGTCACCCGCGGTCCAGTGGGCCTTCAAAGCCGCCGGACCAATCGTCACGACGCCCGCCATTGCCGACGACGTCGTCTACGTCGCGAGCCTGAGCGGGCACCTCTACGCGGTCGACCGGCAGACCGGCGCGGAGAAGTGGAACTTCAAGTCGCGGATGCCCATCGCGTCCTCGCCCACGGTCGCGGGCGGCACGGTCTACTTCGTCTCGTCGGCGGGCTCGCTCGCCGCGATTGACGCTGCAAGCGGCCAGCCGAAGTGGGTCTACGCGGTCGAGCACGAGCGCAAGTTCGAGGCGCGGGGCCTGCACGGCTACGGGCCTGCGGCGCAGACGATCCCCGACGCGTGGGACATGTACGTGTCGTCGCCGGCGGTCGTCCAGGATCGCGTCTATTTCGGCAGCGGCGACGGCAACGTCTACGCCGTCGACACCCAAGGCGTGCTGCAGTGGAAGTTCACGACCGGCGACGTCGTGCACGCCTCGCCCGCCGTCGCGAACGGCGTGGTCTACGTCGGCAGCTACGACGGCAGGCTGTACGCGCTCGACGCGAACACGGGTCAGCAGCGCTGGGTGTTCGAAGGCGGCGTCGACGCCGCCTTGCACAACCAGCAGGGCTTCCAGGCCTCGGCCTGCGTCGTCGACGGCGTGGTCTACGTCGGCTCGCGCGACGCGCACGTCTATGCGCTCGACGCCGCGACGGGACGCAAGAAGTGGGACTACCCGACCAGCAAATCGTGGGTCAACACGACGCCCGCGGTGCGCGACGGCCTGGTCTACGCCGCGACCTCCGACAGCTCGCGCTTTTTCGCACTCGACGCCCGCACCGGGCGACTGCGTTTCAACGTCGACGCCCGCGCGTTCGTCTTCTCCTCACCGGCGCTCGCCGGCGGGCTGGCCTACTTCGGCAGCCACAACGGCCGCCTCTACGCGGTGGATGCGAAGACGGGGCAGCTCGCGTGGGAATGGCAGACCGAAGCATCGCGCGCCGACGCATTGCAGTTGCTGCAACCGGACGGCCGCCTGAACCGCGAGGCGTTTGCGCCCGTGTTCGGCGACTTCCAGGACATGTACGTGGACTTTTCCCGCTACGTGTCGCTGGGCGCGATCTTCGGCTCGCCCACGATCGACCGCGGTGTGCTCTACGTCGGCAGCACCGACGGCAAGCTCTATGCGTTGAAGTGACGGGGCCCCGTGCCGGATGCGTCGCGCGCCGGGCTGCGGTGCCCTTACGCTAGAATCGCCGTCTTTCAACGCCATGCCCCGCGTCGCCATGCCCACCTACGATTACCACTGCCCCGCCAACGGTCGCACCGTCGAAGTCAGCCACAAGATGGCCGAGAAGATCGCCACCTGGGGCGAGTTGTGCGACAAGGCCGGTATCGCGGTCGACGGCACCTCGCGTCGCGCGAAGGTGGAAAAGCTCATGGGTGCGAGCGGTGTCGTGCACACGCTCGGCAGCAGCCACGAACGGCCGTGCGACTCTGGCCCCTGTGGTGGCGGCGGTTGTGGCGGAGGCGGCTGCGCGTTCTGACGCGCAGCGCCGCCGTTGGCCCCCAGCCCTCGATCGCGTCGAGCCCCGACGGCCCGACGCGGGCAGGGAGTCGACCGCGATCAGCCGCGCTCGTCGCCCGGCAAGTCGAAGACCAGCACTTCCGCGTCCTTGCCGTGGCGCAGGTCCAGCGCCGTCACCCCGCGCAGCTTGAGCGCGTCACCGGCCCCGAGTTCGACTTCGTTCGCCGCGACCTGGCCGCGTGCGACGTGCACGTACAGCGCACGCCCCGGTGCAACCTCGAGCCGCGCCTGTTCGTTGCCGTCGAGCAGCGACGCATAGACACGGGCGTCCTGGTGGATCAGCACGGAGCCGTCCGCGCGGTCGGGCGAAGCGATCAGCCGCAACCGGCCGCGCTTTTCGGCCGGCTCGAAACGCTTCTCCTCGTACTCGGGCGCAATGCCCTGCACGTCCGGCAGGAGCCAGATCTGCAGGAAGTGCACCGGGCGCTCGCGTGAGCCGTTGAACTCGCTGTGCGTCACGCCGCGGCCGGCGCTCATGCGCTGCACGTCGCCGGGACGGATCGTCGAGCTCGTGCCGGTGGAGTCCTTGTGGGCCAGCTCACCGTCGAGCACGTAGCTCAGGATCTCCATGTCGCGATGGCCGTGGGTACCGAAACCGGCACCCGGCACGACGCGGTCCTCGTTGATGACGCGCAGCGGACCGAACTGCACGTGACCGGCGTCGTAGTAGTCCGCGAACGAAAAGGAGTGGAAGGACCTGAGCCAGCCGTGATCGGCGTAGCCGCGTTCGTCGGCGCGTCGGATCTCCTGCATGAGCACCTCCTGTGATGTCGGGACGATATGGGGTCCGTCCGGGCGATTCAAACCCGGCGCAACGCGCCATGGGGCCCGCCCCGTCTAGCCACGGCGTGACTCGCACCGTGCCGGTCGCAATGGGACGCCCCAAGCCAAGCTTGCTTTAGAATGCCGTGGATACCCCAGCCACCACCGGCCACCCCCCTTGTCCGCCACACCCCCCCGCATCGGATTCGTTTCGCTCGGCTGTCCGAAGGCACTCGTGGACTCGGAGCGCATCCTCACGCGCCTGCGGGCCGAGGGCTACGACGTCGTCGGCACCTACGAGG
>DATMIB010000141.1:0-2610 GCA_035554635.1 Steroidobacteraceae bacterium
CGAGGTAAAGCCGGCACCAGAGTTCGAGGTTGATCAGGGCGAGCAGGTGGTCGGTGCGGTCGGCCCGCTGCTGCTCGTGCTCGCGGATCGTGCGCTCGACCGCGGCCGGATCGAACAGGCCCCGGCGCACGATCGACTCGCGCGACAGCACGTCGCGCAGGACCGGCGCGAGCTCGGCCCGCAGCCACGCCCCCATCGGCGCGCCGAAGCCGCGTTTTTCGCGGTGCAGGATGCCGTCCGGCAGCACACCGGTCAGCGCACGCTTGAGCACGTGCTTGAGCTCGCCGCCACGCATCTTGAGCGATCCGGGCACCCGCGCCGCCAGCTCGACCAGGCGCTGGTCGAGCAGTGGCACGCGACACTCGAGCGACACGGCCATGCTCATCTTGTCCGTGAGCAGCAGCAGGTCGTCGGGCAACTGCGTGGCAAAGTCGACGTCCATCAGCCGGCGCAACGCGTCGTCGGTTTGTGCGTCGGCGAAGCCGCGTGCAATACAGTCGTCGAAGACGCCGGCGTCGGCGCCACGACGCAGCGCCGCGCGTTCGTCGGCGTCGAACACCTGCATGTAGGCGCGATACCGGTCAGCGAACGGCAGCTTGTCCGCGAGCAGGAACGCCTTGGCGAGGCGCATCTGGTTCAGCAGCCGGCTGTGGCGGTCGCTCGGCAGCAGCCCGGCCAGCGGCGCGATCACGCCGGAGCGGATCGCCGCGGGAATACGGTGATAGAGGCTGCGATAGTGCTCGTCGAGGTAGCGCTTGTAGCCGCCGAAGAGTTCGTCGCCACCGACGCCCGACAGGATCACGGTGACGTCCTGCCGTGCGAACTTGGAGACCAGGTAGGTCGTGATGAACGCCGCATCGGCGATGGGTTCGTCCATGTGCCAGACGAGCTCGGGCAGCAGCGAGGCAACGTCCGGCTGCACGACGATCTCGTGATGGTCGGTGCCGAACTGCTGCGCGACCTGCCGCGCGTACGGCAGCTCGTTGTAGAGGCCGGCGCCGGTCGAGCCCTGGAAGCCGATCGAATAGGTCTTAACGGGCTGCGAGCTGTGGCGACTCATGAACGCGACGACGGCACTCGAGTCGATGCCGCCCGACAGGAAGGCGCCGATCGGCACGTCGCTGACCATCTGGTCGCGGACCGCGCGCTCGATCTCGGCGCGCACGGTCGCGACCCACTCTTCCTCGGCACGCGTGCCGTCGATCGCGGCCGGCAGGCGGTAATACCGAACCTTGCGGACCTGGCCGTCCTCGGCGATGAGCGCCGTGCCCGGCTCGAGCTTGTGCATGCCCTCGAACAACGCATTCGGAGCACAGACGTAGCCAAGCGACAGGTACTGTTCGAGCGCCGCCGTATCGAGCCGTGCGCTTGCGCCCGGCACCGTGAGCAGCGCCTTTGCCTCGGAGGCGAACATGAGCTCGCGTGCGTCGAGGCGGTAGTAAATGGGCTTGATGCCGATCGCGTCACGCGCCACGACGAGCCGTTTGCGCCGTCGGTCCCAGAGTGCGAGCCCGAACATGCCGTCGAGGCGATTCAGGAACGCGTCGCCGTATTGCTCGTACGCGTGGACCGCGACCTCGGAATCGCTGTGGGTCGCAAAGCGGTGGCCGGCCGCCTCGAGTTCGCGGCGCAGCTCGCGGAAGTTGTAGATCTCGCCGTTGCAGACGGCGACGACCTGGCCGTCCTCGCTCGCGATCGGCTGGTGCCCGCCGGACACGTCGATGATCGACAGCCGACGCATGCCGAGCAGCAGCTCGGGGTCGGCCGTGAAGGCACCGGAGTCGTCGGGGCCGCGATGCACGATCGCGTCGCCCATGCGGGCGAGCACGCCCGGCTCGTGCCGTCGCGTGCCGTCGAGGGTGAGGATGCCGTAAATGCCGCACATGCTGCTCGTCCTCAGCCCAGGTACTTGGCCACGGGCGGGCCGATCAGTTGCGTGAGCCGAAGCGGCAGCCGGCGCCACAGCTCGATCGCCTTGCCGAACTTCGGGTTGGTCGGGCTCAGGTTCGGCATCTCGCGGCGCTTCACGAGGTAGTACTCGTAGTGCAGCGGCTCGGGCTCGAACCCCCAGAAGGTCTTGAAGTCGTAAGCGCCCGTGCCCTTCTTGCTGCGGCCGTAATCGAACAGCCGACAGCCCTTCTCGCGGGCGCGCTCCATGACCTGCCAGTACATGAAATCGTTGCCCGCGACGGCGCGCGCTTCCTGCGTGCCACCGCCGTAGTACGGCAGCACTTCGTCGCGGAAATAGAAATTGAGCACGCTCGCGACCGGCCGGCCCTCGCGATTCACGATCGTGACGATGTCGCAGGCGTCGCCGAAGACGTCCTGGAGCACCGCGAGGTAGCGTTTCGCGAACACTGGCGTACCGAGGTTGCGCAGGCTCTCGGAGTACATGTCGTAATGCCGGTCGGCGCTCGCGTCGACCTCGGCGCGCAGGCCTTCCTTGATGCCCTTGCGGACCATCGCGCGCTGCTTGCGCGGGATCGCGAGCATGTTCTTTTCGGCGTCCGCGTCGATCGGCTTGCGGAACGTGACGTAGAGTTCCTTGACCGGCCAATCCGGGTGACGACGCTGGCGGTTGCGCATCTCGAGGTGGTCGACGCCGAGCTC
>DATMIB010000142.1:0-45118 GCA_035554635.1 Steroidobacteraceae bacterium
CGGTTGCGGGCCGCGTCGGGCCCGGGCCTGCGACGGCGCAGTGTCCGTGTTGGACGCTGCGCCGCCGCACGCTGCGACAGGCGATCCCGCCGGGTTACTGACTGCCCTTGGAACGCGACGAGCCACCGGTCGTCGAGGTGCCCGCAGTGCCACCTCCCGACGTGCCGCTACCCGACGTGCCACCGCTGCCGGCCATGCCGCCGACTCCGGAAGTGATCGTCGATCCGCTCGTGCCGGACGTCGACGTCGACGCGCCGGTGGTGCGATCGCTGGTCGAGCCGGTCGACGACATGCCGAGCGACGACGCGCCGCCCGAGGAACCCTGCTGGCTGCTCCTGTCGCTTCCGCGGTCGCGCGAACTCGACTCGCCGTGCGTGACGCGCAGGTTGTTCTGCACGTCGTGGACGCCGAACTGCTCGATCATGTCCTCGATCTGGTACTTGGCCATGCGGCTGTCGACGCTGCCGCTCAGCGTCACACGACCGGAGGTGACTTCGACCTCGACCTCGCTCGCGTCGAGGTTGCCGTCCTCCATCAGCCGTTCGCAGATCATCTCGCGCAGACGATCGTCGGAACGCTGGTATCCACGCGGCGCCTTGCCACGACCGCCGAACATCGATCGCATCGTGCCGAGGAAGCCACCGTGCTGGCCGCCCTGCGAGCCGTAGCCGGTGCCCGAGGCCATGCCGCCCATGCCCTGCTGCCGCTGGTCGCTGCCGCCATACCAGCCCTGGCCCTGCTGGCCGTGGCCCATCCAGCTGCCGCTGCCGCCACCGCCGTACTGGCCACCGGTTTCACCGTACTGGCCCTGCGTGTGCTGGCCACCGCCCCAGGAAGAGCCGGAGGCGCCGCCACCGCCGTAGCCGCCCTGGCCGCCCCAGCCGGAGCCCGCCGAGCCCCCCTGCGCGCCGTACCCGCCCTGGCCGTAGCTGCTGCTGCCGTAACCGTAAGCGCCCTGGCCGTAACCGCCCTGAGCCATGGTGCCGGTGCCGTACGACGAGCCGCCGTAGCCGGGCCCGGACTGACCACCTTGGCCGCCGCCGTAGGAGCCGCCCTGGCCGGTGCCGAAACTGCCTATGCCGCTGCCGTATCCGCCCTGGCCGTATCCGCTGCCGGGGCTGCCCCACTGCGACCCGGAACCGTACTGGCCCTGCGAGTGTTGCTGTCCGCCCCAGCCGCCCTGACTGCCGTAGCCGCCCTGGCCGCCATAGCCGCCCTGACTGCCGTAGCCACCCTGGCCGCCGTAACCCTGGCCGGTGTAGCCACCCTGTCCAGGACTGGACGCCAGGCCACCGCCACCGTAACCACCACCGCCGTAGCCGCCCTGGCCGCCATACTGGCCCGCGCCGCTCGAGGCGCCGCCGAAGCTCGACTGGCCGCTCATGCCGCCCTGCGATCCGCCGTAGGCACCCTGGCTGCCCATGCCGCTCCCGCCGCCGTACTGGCTGCCATAGCCACCTTGGCCGCTGCCGGAGCTGCCGCCCTGGCCGCCGCTCCAGCCGCCCTGTCCGCCCTGGCCATAGCCGTGCTGCTGCTGATGCTGCTGATGCTGGCCGCCGGAGCCGCCCCATTGGCGCTCTCCTTCGCCATAGCCGCGCGAGCCTCCATGCTCGCCCTGGCCCCAGCGTGATTCATTGTCGCGATTGTGTTCCGTCATGTGTCCTTACTCCACGGAATGCTTTCGAGGATGAAAGGAACGCGTCCTGCGTTCCCGAGGGAGTGCGCCGCGCAGCTTCCCTGCCACGCGACGCGACGAACATGCGCCGCCGGTCGCAGCCGCCGCAGGCGTGCCACCGGCGGCGGTCGTGATCGGTCCAGCGCAAACGCTTGCGACGTGGCGTCGCATGCCTTCAGCTCGCGGCCGCCACGTGTCCGAACTGGCGCCGATACAGGTGCAGCTTGTTGTAGAGCGTCTTGACGCTGCAGCCGAGCGCGCTCGCGGCCCGCCGCTTGTCGCCGCCGAAATGCTCGAGCGTGGCGACGATGAACGTGCGCTCGATGTCGTCGAGCGAAGATCCGATCGGCAACGTGATCGAGAGCGGGTCCGATTGCCGCGTGCCGCCATTCGTCGCTGTGCGCGCCGGCGCCGCGCCGAAGTCGTGGTCGACGTCGAGCACTTCGTCGCACAGCACGAAGGCCCGCTCCACCGTGTTGCGCAGCTGGCGCACGTTGCCCGGCCAGTCGTACTGGACCAGGCGCTCACGCATCGCCGCCGAGAACTGCTTGGAGAGCCCGTGGCGCCGGTTGAGGTCGGCGAGGAAGTACTCGCCCAGCTCGAGGATGTCGCCGCCCCGGTCGCGCAGCGGCGGCAACCGGATCAGCACCACGGCCAGACGGTAGTAAATGTCCTCGCGCAGGTGCCCGGCCTCGACTGCATCGACCGGCGAACGGTTGGTCGCGGCCAGCACACGCACGTTGACCGGGATCTCGACTTCGGCCCCGACGCGACGCACCCGCTTGGTCTCGAGCACGCGCAAAAGCCGCGCCTGCATCTCGAGCGGCATCTCGGTGAACTCGTCGAGCAGCAGCGTGCCGTCGTTCGCGCGCTCGAAAACGCCGGCGTGCGTGCGGGACGCCCCGGTGAAGCTGCCCTTCTCGTAGCCGAACAACTCGGCTTCGATCAGCGTCGCCGGGATCGCGCCGCAGTTGATCGCGACGAACGGCCCGGCCCTGCGCGGGCTGTGGGCGTGCAGCGATTCGGCGACGAGTTCCTTGCCGCAGCCGCTCTCGCCGCAGATCAGCACGGCGGAATCGATGGGGGCGACGCGCTCGATCATGCGCCGGACGGCGTCCATCGCTTCGCTGGTGCCGATCAGCCGGGGTGCGCCGGCTCGCTGCTGCACTTCGATCACGTCCTGGGTTCCTTCCTCGTCGTCGTGGCGATGCGGGTGCGGTCGAACCTGTGTCGACGACACGTGCATGGGCGTCGGCTTCTCGATCGGCTCGCCTCCCGGCTCTGGAATGTCGCCGGGGAGATGCTCGGGCACCGGCGCAGGGTCGGGCCCCGGCACCGGCGGAGGTGGCGGGGCGGGTCGTTCACCCGGAGGCGAGCGTGTCGGCAATTCGGCGTCCGGGTGCGACGGCGGCAGGTGCTTGTGCATGAGCTGGTCTTTCCGGCAGACGACGCGATCCATCGACTTGCGTTGCCGGTCCGAATCGAGCATGTGACAGCACCACAGGGGTGTCGACTCGACCATGCCTCACTGACCTGTGGGACACTGCCGACTTCGGTGCGCAGCGCTACACTAAGCCACATGCAACGAGCACTCGAACCGATACGCGTCGTGATCGCCGAGGACAACGCGGACCTGTCTGCGGCCGTGTGCGCGCTGCTGGAGTCGGAACCCGACATCGAGGTGGTGGGCGCGATCGATCGTGCCGATGCGCTGCTCGACACAGTGCGCGACGGCCAGGCGCGTGTCGTCGTGCTCGACCTCAACCTTGCGGGATGCTCGAGCGTGCCGGCGATGGAAGTGATGCGTCGCGAACTGCCTGGAGTGGCCGTGGTGATCTACAGCGGCTACGACCGGCACGACGTCGCCGGTGCCCTGCCCACGATCGGCGCGATCGAGTTCGTCTCGAAAAGCGGTGACGTCATGGACCTGCTGCAGGCGGTCAGGCGCGTGGCGGCCGTGCAGTCGTGACCCGCGGGCCGGCGAGCGCCGGGCCCAGGACGATCTGAAACGGAAGTTGACGACGGGAGCGCCGCGGCATCGTGCGCGTCCTTCCGCCGCCGGTGGCAGCGGAAGGCTAGTCGCGGGACGGAGTCGACAGCGGCCTTGCGTGCGCAGCCGGCTGCGGTCGCCGGCTGCGCTGCGCGAATGGGATCAGCGTGCGCCGCGCGCCGTCGCGCGACGAATCAGGTTGACGACGACGAGCAACAGCACCGCGCCGGCCAGTGACACGCCGAGTGCAGCCAGGCTGAACGTGCCTTCGTTGATGGTACTCACACCGACCATCGGCGAGATCAGCCAGCCGCCGATCAGTGCGCCGACGATGCCGACGATCACGTTGAGCAGGACGCCCTGCTGCGCGTCCGTGCCGACGATCAACGAAGCGATCCAACCGATGACGCCTCCGACGACCAACCAGATCAGGATGTTCATTCTTCCCTCCTTGGACGAGTGACATCCGGCCAGCGTCGCGCGACGCCAACCGTCCCGTGCGCAGACTCTGCCGGCGGCCCAAGCGCTGATGTCGGACCGAAGCCCAAAGGCTCGTCAGCAGGGCGCGCTTGACTGCGGGCTTCGTCGCCGGATGGCGTCGGCGCGCAGCGCCGCGTGCCGGGAAAAGCACGACCACGAGCGCTCGCACGGTGTCGCCGGTCGGCCGCGACGTGCGCCGGTGGCACAGACACACTCGGCCTCCGCGTGATGCAAGCGATCGCTTGTCGCCAGACGGAGACAGTTCGGTGAGCGACCGTAGGATAGGTCCGTCCCTGTTTGCCAAGCTTGTCCGGAAGTCGCGTCCCTCGCGGAGGGCGAACCTTCGCGTCACGGCGCAACCTTGAGCGCCACCGTCTCTCGTCTGGCTCACAAGGAGTAGTGACACATGACACAGCACAAGTACCTGATGATCGCGGCGGCGTGCCTGGGCCTGGCCCTCGGGGCCGCGGGCTGCAACCGGCAGGAGTCGGCGTCCGAAGTCCGCGAGGATGTCGCGGAGGCGCAGCAGGACGCCAACGAGAACGTCGCGGAGCAGCAGGCCGACGCCGTGGCGTCCAACGACAATTCGGCGGAGGATCGCGCCGAGGCCGATTACGACGTGGCGATCGCGAAGGCCGACGGCGACCGCAAGGTTGCGGAAGAGGCATGCGAAGCGCTGAGCGGCGACGCCCAGGAGAACTGCAAGAAGCAGGCGGAACAGCAGTACGACTCCGCCAAGGCGCAGGCCCAGGCGCAGCTCGACACGGTCCGCAATTCGGGTGGCGCCGTGACGACCGACTCGACGGGCATGAGCACGGACGCGACCGGCTCGACCACGAGCCCGTCCACCGGCTCGACGACTCCGCCGCCCACCGGCAATTGATGCGGCGGTAGACGGCGCGGGCGTCCTCCGGACGACCGAGCTCGGCGAACGCCGGCGCGGCTCAGCCGCCCGGCGTTTCGCTTTTCTGGGCGATGACGACGCGGCGCGGAATGCGCACTTCGATGACCGAACGCTCGCCGTGCGACGATTCGAGCCAGGCGGCGCCCAGCGAGCGCAGCCAGGCCCGCAGCGCCTCGAGGTCGCAGGGGTCCGGTGATTCGCCCTGCGCAGCATCCAGTGCGCCGGCGCGCGCGATCTCCAGCACGTAACCGTCCCGTCTCGCGGCGAGGCGCGTGTCGAACTCGGCGAGTCCGTCTGCACGATCGAGCAGTGTCTCGACCAGCCGGAACGCAGCGATCAGCAATTCCGGTTCCACCCCCTCGAGCGTCTCGTCGAGCGTCATCGAGTAGCGGATGCCTCGGCTCCGGCACGCTTCCTCGATCAGGTGGCGGATCGCCAGCGGCAGACCGAAATGGTCGAGCAGCGCGGGGCGCAATCGCTGCATCTCGCGTCGCGCGTCCTTGATCACCTGGTCGAGCAACTGGTCGACGCGTCGCAGCTGCTCCTGCAACTCGTCGTCGGTGACCCTGGCGGCGACACGCGAGAGATCCATGCGCGCCGCGGCGAGCATGCCGCTCACGTCGTGGTGCAACATCCGCGACAGCTTGGAGCGCTCCTCCTCCCGGCGTTCCTGCAGGTGCGCGATCAGGGTCGCTCCATCGGTGCCTGGGGACGCCGCTGCGGACGATTTCGCTTCCTTCACAGCCGGCACTCCTTGCAGCCTGGCACCTGGATCGAGGGAAGTATGCATGGCCTTTGCTGTCGGAGTGGCCGTCTGTAAGACTGTTCTGACAGCGCGATTGAGTTCGGCGAATCCATCGTACACTCCGTCCGTACCCCTATGGCGCGGCAGGATGCAAGGTCATGAGGAAAACTTCTGTAGTCGTCGTGGACGATCACCAGGTCGTATGCGCGGGCCTGCGATCGATGATCAACGCGCAACCGGACCTGGGCGTGGTCGGCGAGGCCACTTCCGGCAAGGAAGCGCTCGAGAAACTCAAGGAGACGTCGGCGGACGTGATGCTGCTCGACCTGTACCTCCCGGACATGTCCGGGCTGGACGTCCTGCGGTATGCGCGTTCGCATTATCCGCGCACGAAGATTCTCGTGCTGAGCAGCTACCCCGAGGCGCAGTTCGGCCTCAACGTGCTGCGTGGCGGCGCCAGCGGCTTCATCGGCAAGGGCACCGAGGCGCCCGAACTGATGCGCGCGCTGCGCACCGTGGCCCGCGGCGGTCGGTATGTCGGGCCTGAGCTCGCCGAGCAGCTCGTGGCGGGTGTCTGCGGCGACTCGAACGCGCCGCTGCACGGCAAGCTGTCGGAACGCGAGTTCCAGATCTTCTGCAAGCTGGCGCAGGGCGAGTCGGTGTCGCAGATCGCGGCGCGCCTTTTCCTGAGCGTGAAGACGGTCAGCACGTACCGACGGCGGATCCTCGACAAGATGTCGATGAAGAGCAACGCCGAGATCACGAGTTACGCGATCCGTAACGACCTGATCCGCTGACGTCCGGACGCGCATCCGCGTGTCCGCGCAGGACCGTGTCGCCGCAAGGTGGCACGGTCCTTGCTCGTTTATGGCTGATGAAAAAGCAGCCCGCACGCAAACGCACCAAGCCGCCGCAGCAGCAGCGGCGTCCCGGCCTCGAGTCGAAGATGCGGCCGCCGCCGTCGTCGAAGATGCGCGACTATCGCGCCGCAGGCCGGCTCGAAGGACAGGTCGCGCTCATCACGGGCGGTGACAGTGGCATCGGCCGCGCGGTCGCGATCGCCTTCGCCAAGGAGGGCGCCGACGTCGCCATTGCATACCTCGACGAGCACTCCGACGCGCGCGAGACGGCGGCAGCGATCGAGCAGCTCGACCGGCGCTGCGTGACGCTCGCCGCCGACCTCGCCGACGTGGCCGAGTGCGAACGCGTCGTCGAGGACGCCGTGGCCGAACTCGGCCGCCTCGACGTGCTGGTCAACAACGCGGCGATGCAGGTCCGGCAGGACCGCTACGAGGACATTACGCCAGAGCAACTCGAGCGCACGTTCCGCACCAACGTATTTGCGATGTTCCACGTCACGCGCCAGGCGCTCGCGCACATGCAGCGTAACGCCAGGATCATCAACACGGCATCGGTCACGGCCTATCGCGGCAGCCCGCACCTGATCGACTACGCGTCGACCAAGGGCGCGATCGTCGCGTTCACGCGTTCGCTCGCGTTGTCGCTGGTCGAGCGCGGCATCCGCGTCAACGCGGTCGCGCCGGGGCCGGTGTGGACGCCGCTGATCCCCTCGTCGTTCGCACCCGACGAAGTGTCGAAGTTCGGCGACAACGTGCCCCTCGGCCGCCCCGCCGAACCCGACGAGATCGCGCCGTGCTTCGTGTTCCTCGCCTCGGACGACTCTGCGTTCTTCGTGGGGCAGGTGTTGCATCCGAACGGTGGCGAGATCATCAACGCCTGAGCAGCAGCAAGGAGGACATGACATGGCCGCAGGCAGCAAGGACTGGCCGGAACGCCCGATGGACGACGACCGGCTGAACGGCACCGGGGCCCCCGACGACGAGACGGACGACGACGAAGAGGATGCGGACGTCGACACCGCCAGCGGCGAAAGCACGACCGCAGGCACCGGTGCGACCGCCCGTCGTGGCAGCAGCACCGCCGGTGCCGGTGCGCGTGGCCGCGGGCGCGGCGCCGCCGGGCGCACGGCGGCCGCGGCGCGTGGCGGACGCCGCAGTGGTGGCACGCGGCGCAAGTCGACGTCGCGAGCGAAGTCGGCCGGCACGCGGCAGACCGCGACACGCAAGACCGGCACACGCACTGGCGCTCGCAAGGCCGCAGGTGGTTCGACGGCCGGACGCAAGACCAGCACGGCACGTGGCGGTCGGCGCAAGACGAGTGCCCGCAGCGGCAGTGGCGCGACCCGCGGCAAGTCGACCACGACCCGCGCGAAATCGGCGGGCGGCCGTGCGGCCGGTGGCCGACGCGTCGCCGCGGGCGCGCGCCGCAGCGGCAACAGCGGCAGCGCCCGCGGCAAGACGGCACGCTCGACACAGGCACGCGGCGGCCGGAGCGCCACCCGCGGCAAGAGTGCCGCGCGCGGCAAGACCTCCTCGCGCGGAAGCAGCACCACCCGACGCACCTCCGGCACTGCGCGCGGTGGTCGCAGCGGTGGCGGCGCCCGCGGCAGCCGACGCTGACGCGCGTCTGCGTGACGTGGCACCCCGGGCGCGCGAGGTGTCGCCGAGCGCTGGAAGCCAAACGAGGGTTGCGCACGGCCGGCGTGCCGTGCCGCGGCACGGAGGCGCGCGTGTGCAACTAATGCACGGACGCTGCAATTACTGCACGCACGGACGCCGCTGATGGACGACTTCACGACGCACCAGATCCTGGTCCAGGCCGGCAAGGCCCTGCTCTATTACGCCGTGCTGCTGTCGATGATCCGCCTGGCGGGCAAGCGGCTCGCGGGGCAGACGACGACGTTCGACCTGCTCGTGCTGATCTCGCTGGGTGTCAGCGTGCAGTCGGCGCTGCTCGGCAAGGCGCCGCTCGAGGTCGCCGTGTTCGTGGCGGTGGTCTTTGCGGTGCACCGCGGCACGGCCGCGCTCTGTCGTCACTCCCCCGCGGTCCGTCACCTGTTGCGAGGCAAGCCACGCGCACTGGTCCTCGACGGCGTCGTGATCGATGCGGCGCTCGCGGCGGAGAACGTGAGCCACGACGAACTGCTCGCCGGCCTGCGTCGCCTGGGGTTCGAACACCCGCGCGAGGTGCGGCTCGCAGTGCTCGAGGAAACGGGCCACATTTCGGCGGTGGGGGCGGAGCGCCCCGAGGCGTCTCCGACCGACACGGACCCGACACGTCGCTGAACACGGCCGGGCGTGCAGCCGGGCCCGCCGTGCGCGGAGACGCTACTCGTCGGCGTCGTCGAACGCCGGCGTGAAGCGCTGCTCGACCTTCGCCCAGTCGATGCTGGTCCACAGCGTCTCGAAGTATTTCTCGCGCTGCGAGGGCGCGAAATCCAGCAGGTATGCGTGTTCCCACAGGTCGAGCGCCAGCACGACCTGCGTGTTGGCCGGCACCGCGAGGTGGTGCAGGTCGACCCAGCAGTTGTACAGCCGGTTCGTGCGGGGCTCGAGCACGCTGACGACCCAGCCGACGCCGCGGAGCTTTGCGAGTGCCGCCGCATGCTGCATCCATTGATCGAGGCCGCCAAAGGACCGGCCCGCCGCGTCTGCGATCCGGCCGGACTTGTCGGGACTGCTGCCGCCCGGGGCGCCAAGGGCGTCGAAGAACAACTCGTGCAGCACGATGCCGTTGTACTCGAACGCGAAGCGGCGCACGTGGCTCGCGAGGTCGAGACGCGCCGCGGTGTCGCCCTCGACCGGGAACCCGGCCTCCTGCTCGGTCAGCAGCGCATTGAACGCCTTGACGTAGCCCTGGTAGAGCTCGAGATGCAGTTCCAGCGCACGCTGCGACAGGCCGGTCACGGCAGCGAGGTCGAACTCACGAGCCTCGTAGGGCCCGAGCGTCGCGCCGGGAAGGTTACGGACGGTGGTGTTCACTGCGCACCAGCCTGCGTTTCGGGCATCGTCTGGATCATGTGGGTCCTCGCTGTGCTCGTCGGGCCACGTGGGGCGTGTTCAGGATGGTGGTGACGGCGCGCGGCCAACGTCGGCAGCGTGCGGCCATCGCTGTAGGACGTGAACCTCTCCTATGGACAGCCCGGGCCCGAGCGCATACAAGCGGTCCGGTAGGCTGCAGAGGCTGCATGGAACGCTGGCGCTTTTTCGGGCTGACGACGCTGCTGTCCGTCTTGTTCCTCGCCGGGCTCTTCGCGATGGGCGAACTGGGCCGGGCGAGGCTCAAGGGCGCGTCGGAACAGATGCAGACCGCGATGGGGCGCCGCATCCTGATCGGCGAGCTGCGCCAGCACGTCGCCGAAGCCGCGCTTGCGTCCCGCAGCCTGCTGGTCACCGGGCGACCCGAATACCTCGACTCCTTGCGCGATGCCGCGCGCCAGATCGACTCGCACGCCGACACGCTCGTGCTGAGCTACGCGGGAACCAGCGACGTGTCGCTCGAGGCGACCGTACGCCAGTTGCGCTACCTCGCTGGCGTGCAGACGGGTGCGATCATGTCGCTGGTCGCGCTCTACACCTCGAGCGGCGCGGCGGCCGCAGCGGAGCTCGCCAAGGCCCAGTCGTCGACGATCGACCCGATCCACCAGTTCCTCGACGTCGCTGAGCAGCTCGAGCGCCACGAGGCCGCCCGCGTCCGCGAGGCACGCGAACACTGGCGGCAGGAGCAGTCGCTCGCGCGCCGGCTCGGCGTCGCGGGCATGGTCGTCAACATCCTGCTGGTGCTCAGTGCGTCGCTGCTCGCGGTCGCGACGCTTCGGCGCCACCGCGAGGCCATGCAGCAGGTCGCCCGTCGCAGGGATGAACTCGAGGTCGAGGCCGCAACCCGCGCCGCCGAGCTCAACGAAGTCTACGGGCACCTGCAGTCGGTGCAGGAACTCGAGCGGTCGCGTCTTGCGCGTGGCCTCCATGACGAACTGGGCGGGTTGCTGCTCGCGGCGCGAATGGACGTGACCTGGGTCCAGCAGCACGCGCGCGACGGCGACGCGCAGGCGCTCGGGGCACGGATCGACCGCATCCTCGAAGCGCTCGACCAGGGCATCGACCTCAAGCGACGCGTCATCGAGGAACTGCGCCCTACGCTGCTCGACAACATGGGCCTGCTGGCGGCACTGCGCTGGCAGGTCGACGAAACGTGCCGGCGCGCGGGCCTGCACTGTGCCTGTCATTTCCCGGCCGACGAACCCGACATCGCGTCGCGGACCGCGATCGCGTTGTTCCGCGTCGTGCAGGAGGCGCTCACGAACGTGCTTAAGCACGCGTCGGCGACGCGCGTCGACCTCACGCTCGGAGTGACGGCCGATCACCTGCTGCTGACGGTCGCCGACGACGGCACCGGCATCGCTGCGGACCGGCTCGGCAAGACGCAGTCGCACGGCCTCGCCGGGATGAAGCACCGCGTCGTCGCCCTCGGCGGAACGCTCACGGTCGGCGCCGCGCCGGGCGGTGGCACCGAGGTGCGGGCCATCGTGCCGCGCGGGCCGCGGCCGGACGGAGCCCGCCCCGCCGCCTTGCGCGTGCCAGGGCGGACGACCAACGCCACGAACCTGGCTGCCGGGCGCTGACGCGACCCGCGAGCAAGCGCACGGACGCGACGCGACCGCGTGCTCGCTAGGCGCCTCGCGCCGGTGTGGTCTCCGCGACGGCGGCGGAGGCGGTGGCGTCGCCCAACGCGGCGTTCTCCCACGCGGACACCTGGCGTTCCGCCTCCTCGGCGGTGACGCCGTAGGCCTCCTGCAGCTTGCCGAGCAGCAGGTCGCGCCGGCCTTCGATCACGTCGAGCTGGTCGTCGGTCAGCCGCCCCCACTGCACGCGGACATGCCCGCGCAGTTGCGTCCAATTGGCCTTGAAGCGTTCCCAGTTCATGCGCGGCTCCGGCGGCATGTGCTCCGTGGCGGCGTCGCGTGCGGCCCGGCCGCGCCGACCCGCCTCAGTGCATCGAGTCCGACAGTTCCCGCAGCACTGCGGGCAGCCGGTGGTAATCCCGCGACTTGTCGAGGAAGTGCTGCGCCCCGAGCGCCAGCGCGGTGTCGCGATAGGCGCCGATGGCGAAGTTCGTGAAAACGATGACGGTCGGCGGTGCTTCGCGCCGATGCAGGGCGCGCAGGATGCCGAAGCCACTGCCGCTGTGCAGTTGCAGGTCGAGGATCACGGCGTCGATGTCGCCGGCCTCGAGGCGCGCGAGTGCCTCGGCTTCCGTACCCGCGGTCCCCACGATCTCGATGTCGGCGAGGTCGTCGACGAGTTCGGTGATCCGCTGCACGAGGAGCTCGGAATCTTCGACCAGCAGCACGCGCAGGGCCCCCTCGCGCGCCACGCGCTGGCCCTTCGGCGAAGACGACGTGACCCGGTCGGGCCGGGAGTTCGGTGACATCGGGACACTGCATTCCGCAGAGGTGGCAGGGCCACAGTGGGATCCGGGGCGGGTACGTAACATGGCGAGGGTCCGGTTTCGCGCTTGCCGTCCAGTTGCGGCGTGACAGGGGTGTCGCATGTATCGCTTGCGGCACGGGACGCGCGCGAGCGGTTTGCGGGTCGCGCGGCGGTCGGGAGCCGCGCTGAGCCCGCGTAGGCCGCCGCCGACAGCCGGCGCACCGAGCCGACGAAGCCGGCCGCCGCGTTACAGGCTGACGGGAGACGCGCGCCAGAGACTACACCGGCCGCCCGATCCACCCTCGCACAATGGGCCCCGAATTTCACTGGCCAAGGAGTGCCTCGATGAACCGAACCAACATGGCGGCCCGCATGGGCGTACTCATCCTCGCGCTGGCGATGGGCGCGTGTTCGGCCACCCGGACGCAGCAGTCGGCGGGCGAAGTCGTGGACGACAGCACGCTGACAGCGAAGGTCAAGACGGCGCTGATCTCCGATCCGGTCACAAAGGCGAACCAGATCAACGTCGAGACCTATCGCGGCGTGGTGCAGCTCGGCGGCTTCGTCGACTCGTCCGAGCAGAAGGCACGGGCCACCTCGGTGGCGCAGGGCGTCACGGGGGTCAAGGAGGTGCGCAACGACCTTCGGGTCAGTGACGCCGACCAGTCGACCATGGGGCAGAAGGTCGACGACACGCTGATCACGACGCAGGTCAAGGCGAAGCTGATCGCGGACCCGACGACGGAGGCGTACAAGATCAACGTCGAGACCAAGGGCGGCGTGGTGCAGCTCTCCGGGTTCGTCGATTCGTCCACCGCCAAGCAGCGGGCCGGCGACGTGGCCCGCAGCGTCGACGGCGTCAGCAACGTCGACAACGACCTCGAGATCCGTCAGCAGTAAAGGTAGCGGAGCGCGGCCCGGACCACCGCTGTCCGGGCCGCCGCGGTCCGCCGGGCGTCACCGGCGCCCCGGCGGCGCCGCATCGCCGTCGCGGCGAGTGCTCGTCTCGCGAGCGGTCATCGGCCGAGCCACCCGTCCGTAACGTTGCGCACTCGTGCGCAGCCAGTGCTCGGCACGCGAACGCACGGTTTCCACGTCGTCGTCGGTGCGCGCGACCGTGCGGCTGCGCGCGATTTCCTGGGCGGCGGCCTTGACGGAGACGAGCATCGGCATGGCCAGCGCAATGCCCGCGACACCCCACAGCCAGCCGCCGAACCAGAGCCCCAGCAGCACGACGGGCGGACTGATGTCGAGCCGGCGCCCGACGAGCACTGGTTGGAGCACCTGGCCTTCGAACGTCGTCAGCACGAGGTAGGTGCCTGCGACCGAAAGTGCCTTGCCTATGCCGTCGAACGACACGAGCGCCACGACCGTCAGCAGCAGCAGCGTGGTCGCCGAGCCGGCGTACGGGACGAAGTTGAAGGCGAACGCGACGACACCCCAGAGCAGCGGGTTGGGCATGTCGAGCCAGTACATCGTGATGACGGTGCCGACGCCGAGCACGAGGTTGCTGAGCGTCACCGCACCGAAGTACCGTCCGAGCTCACCGCGGACACGCAGGAAGATCGCGCCCGCACCGGTCCAGGGCGAGCCCGGCGGGCCGCGCTGCCCGAGCGAGCCGAGGTCGGTGGCGAGCAGGAACAACGTCAGGAACACCATGCTGACGATTGCGAGCAGGTACTCCTGCGTGCTCTGGACGAACCCCTTGCGCTCGATCGCGACGGGCGTCGGCCCCTGCTGTCGCGCCGCGTCGGGCTCCGTCATGCGGCCTGCCCGCGTCGACACGGACTCGACCTTGGCGATGAAACGCGTCACGGGTCGCAGCTTGCGTTCGAGTTTCGCGAGCGTCGCCGGCGCCGTGTCGAGCCACTCGCGGGCCGGGCTCCAGGTGGCGCTGACCGCGGCGCCCACCAGCGTGACCAGCGCGACCATCACGACGGCCGCGGCCACGACGCGTGGCAGCCGATGCCGCACCAGCCACTCGACGACCGGCGACAACAGCAACGCGACGAACAGCGCGAACAGCACGGGCACGACCACCGTCTGGCCGAACTTCAGCGCGGCCACTGTGGCGAGTGCCGTGAGCACCATCAGCGACCGGCCGACCCAGGGATTGCGCGCGACGGGCGCGGGCAGCGGCCCGGACGCCGCCTCGTCCTGCTCGGGGTGTGGTTCCGGAATTGCGGTCGCCATGCGGGCAGTATCGGGCCCCGCCACGGCGCCGCGCACACCCGGCGACCCGTAGGACGTGGCCTACTGCAAGCGACGGGCGCGTCCCGCATAGGCGCCGCAACGCGCCGCGTAACGTAAGTCCCATGCCGCTCCCCCAATTGGGCGCGCCCTGTGGGTCGCGCCTTCTTTTTTGCGCTTCCGCGCCGGGGCTCAGCGGTGCACGACCTGCAGGATGCTGTTGCGGATCTGCTCGTGCAGCACGATCTGCGCATCGGCCGCGACGGCCGCGAGCATCGCCGGATCGAACGTGATCTTTTCCTCGGCACCGGCCGAGAGCACCTCGCGCTCGGCGAGGCGGTCGATGAACAGCCGGAACAGCGCGCGATCGAAGAACTCGGGCGAGTTGAGTTCGTACAGCATCGCCATGCGTTGCGCCGTGAGCTCGCACTGGCGCTCGAGCGCTTCGCGCGTCAGGCGTCCGCTGCCCGCGCGCAGCAGCAGCGAAATCGCGAGGTAGTAGCGCTCGAGGATCGGCACCGTGATCCGCGCGAGCACCGACAACTGCACGGCCTCGCTCGATTCGGCCGGCGGACGATGCCATTCGCTGCGATCGTCCGAGGCCGTGAGCAGGCCGTGGTTCAGCAGGTCCTCGAGCAGTTCGTCGACGACGGCAGGCAGGTCGTCCTCGTGCCAGCGCAGGAAATACTCGTCCGCGACGTACGGGTAGACGCGACCGGCGAGCCGCAGCAGGTCGGTGCGCGACACCGTGGCGTTGTTGAGGAACGCGCAGGCCAGCAGCGACGGCATCAGCAGCAGGTGCAGCACGTTGTTGCGGTAATAGGTGGCGAGCACCGCGTCGGCCTCGGTCATGCGCACGATGTCGCCGAGCGCGTGCTCCTGTCGCCGCACCATGCGCAGTGCCTCGCAGTGACGGATCATCGAGCCGCCGTCGAGCGGCGTGACCCAGACGCGCGGCGAGTACGGCGCCTGGCGCAGCAGCGACGCGTAGAGCTCCAGCTGCCGCGCGAGGTCGGCCTCGCCCATGCTCTGGCGCGGCGTCGCCAGCAGCACCATGCCGAGCAGGTTCACGGGCGTGACGCAGGCGGCCGCGTTGATGCGCGTCATGATCTGGTGCGCGAGGTCGCGGCAGAGCGGCGACAGCCATTCGGGCTTGTCCTCGAGCACGACCTGGTTGCGGTCCCAGCCGGCAACGTGCCGGCGCAGGAGTTCGTCGAGCGGCAGCGGCTCGCCGAAGCTCACGTAGACCTTGCCGAACCGGCTGCGCAGCTCCGGCAACGTGCGCAGGATCGTGAGGACCGACTCCTTCTCCTTCGGCCGGCCCGACAGCTCGCCGATGTAGGTGCGCGCCTCGACGATGCGCTCGTAGCCGAAGTACACGGGAACGAACACCACCGGGCGCGCCGGGTTGCGTACGTAGCTGCGCACGGTCATCGACAGCATGCCGGTCTTCGGCTGCAGCAGGCGGCCCGTGCGGCTGCGTCCGCCTTCGATGAAGTACTCGATCGAATGACCGCGCGCGAGGATCGCGCCGAGGTAGCGCGTGAACACCGCCGAATAGGTCGCGTTGCCGCCGAAGCTGCGACGGAGGAAGAACGCGCCGCCGCGTCGCAGGAACGAGCCGATGACGGGCATGTTGAGGTTGATGCCGGCCGCGATGTGCGGGACGGCATACCCCTTGTGATAGACCACGTACGACAGCAGCAGGTAGTCCATGTGGCTGCGGTGGCACGGCACGTAGACGATTTCGCTGCCCTCGTCGACCGCCTTGAGGCTCGAGAAATTCGCGAGCTCGACGCCGTCGTAGAGGCGGTTCCAGAGCCGGCCCAGCAGGCCGGACAGCAGCACGACGAACCAGTGCGAATAGTTGGCGGCGATCTCGTTGACGTAGCCGCGTGCGACCTGCAGCGCTTCGCGACGCTTGAGCTTTTTCTCGCGCGCGTCCTGGCGCACGGCGTCGCGAACGGCCTTCGTGCGCAGCACCTCCGCGACGATCGTGCGCCGGTGCGAGAGGTCCGGACCGATCGTCGCCGCGCGCTGGTGGCGGAACTGCATGCGCAGCTGTCGCCACAGCCGGCGCGGACCGCGCGGCGCGCCGCGGGTCTCGGCGAGCGGTGGCTGCAGCAGCATCGGCTCACCGACCAGCACCAGCAGGTTGCGGCCGTTGATCAGCAGCGACAGCAGCTTGCGGAAGCGACCGCCGATGTCCCAGTCCTCTGCGATCAGCAGGCGGAACCACGAGCGTTCGCGGTCAGGCGAGCGACCCCAGAACAGGCTGACCGGCACGACCACGGCGTCGAACGTCGGGTCCTGCGCCGCCGCGCCCGTGATCGCGCGCAGCGCTTCGGGCATGCGACGGTCGACGCGCTGGCCGAAGAAGCCGGTGCGTCGCTCGAGGAACAGCAGCGAGTCCGCCAGCAGCTCGCGCACGGCCTGCGACCGGCCGGCCGCCACCGCCCGGTCCGCGGCAACGACGACGGTCGGCGCGTGCGGGTCGGGCAGGTCGCGCTCGCGACAGACGTGCTCGAGCACCGCGAGGTCGACGACGCTGCGTTTCTCGAGCACGTAGACGACGTGACGCCCGGCAGGCAGGCGTGCCCGCGGATCCTCCGGCAGCACCGAGGGACGCACCCACAACGCCACCAGCCGGCGCACCAACGGCAGGGCCAGCTGCTCGAAAGCCGTGTAGTCGCTCATGCCGCCGGCATTCGCCCCGCGACCAGCACGTGCCGGTCGGACACCGTACGCACCTCGAGCCCGTCGAGCCCCGCCTCACGCAGTTGCGCGCGAATCTCGTCCGGCTCGAACGCCGCACAGAGCGACGCGAAAAAATCACGCTTGAGCAGATCGGGCTCGTCGGCCGCGTACTGCTCGACGATGGCCTGGGCTGCAGCTTCCGATTCCGGCCGGTAGAGGTCCATCACCAGCACGCCGGCACCGGGCGCCGCGGTCTCGCGCACGGCCTGCCAGAACACGGCGGGGTCGTGCAGGTGGTGCAGCAGGCTGTTGCTGATCACCGCATCGTAGGCAGGCAGCGGCAGCGCCGCGCCCGGCAGGATGCCTTCGACGAACTGCACGCGACCGCCGAGCGAGGGCGTCTCGAGCAGCCGCTCGCTGGCGAAGTGCAGCATCGCGGCGGAGCCGTCGATCCCGTGCACGACGAGCCCGGGGTGCCGTGACGCGAGACGCAGGACGATGTCGCCCGGGCCGCAGCCGAGGTCGAGCACGCTGCCGGTCTGCAGCGCAGGGAACGTGGCTTCGAAATAGCCGACGAAGCGTTCGTTCGGCTCGGCGAAATCGGCCTGCGCATAGGCACGCGCCTGCTCGGTCTCGTCCATCAGTTCGGGTTCGGGAATGCGGTGCATGGTCGACGGCCTACTCCGCGGGCTCGGCCGCTGCGGCCTCGTTCGCCTCGAGCGCGCGGTCGAGGTCGTCCTTGCGCCCGAGCGTGAGGTCTTCCACGGCGCGCGCCCTGTCCTGGGTCTGCACCATGTCGTCGAAGACGGTCTCGTCGGTGTCGCGGCCGAGCGCCTCCGCGGTCGCCTCGTCCTCGGTGTTTGTCTGCGGGGCCGGCCCGCCGCAGCCGACGAGCGTGAGCGCGACCAGCGTCGCAAGCGATAATCGGGCCACGGCCGTCGATGCGGATGGCATGGCAATCCCCGGTTTTGTTGGGCCGGGGCGGGATTCTAACGCAAGGGAGTTTCGTTCATGGGCGAGTTCACGGGCCGGGTCGTCGTCGTCACGGGCGCCTCCGAAGGCATCGGGCGTGCGTTCTGCCTCGCGCTCGCACCGCAACGGCCGCGGCTCGTGCTCGCGGCACGCAACCGCGAGCGGCTCGAGTCCCTCGCCGAGGAATGCCGTCGTCACGGCGCCGAGGCGCTGGTCGTGCCGACCGACGTGACCGACGAGACCTCGTGTCGCGCACTGATCGACGCCACGGTGGCGGCCTTCGGCACCATCGACGTGCTCGTCAACAACGCGGGCGGCACGATGTGGACGCGGCTGGACCAGGTCCGCGATCTCGGCCTCTACGAACGACTGATGCGTCTCAATTATTTCGGCAGCCTGTATCCGACCTTCCACGCACTCCCACACCTGAAGCGCTCGCACGGTCGTCTCGTCGCCGTGTCGAGCATGGCCGGGTTGATCGGTGTTCCGGAACGGACGGGCTATGCCGCCGCAAAGCACGCCGTGATCGGCTTTTTCGAGTCGCTGCGGATCGAGCTCGCCGCCGACGGCGTGTCCGTCACGATCGCCTGCCCCGACTTCGTCGTCTCCGAGATCCACAAGCGCGCGCTCGACGCCGACGGCCGGCCGCTCGGCGCGAACCCGATGGCGGGCTCGAAGATCATGACTGCGGAGGCCTGCGCGCAGCTGATGATCGACGCGATCGCGCGGCGCGAGCGGCTGCTCATCACTTCGCGCCGCGGGCGCCTCGCACGCTGGCTGCAGCTGCTGGCGCCGAGCCGCATCGATGCGCTTGCCGCGAAGGCGATCCGCGAGAAGCAGTGAGGAGTGGCTGGTGGCGAGTGCTAGTGGCTAGTGGCTAGCGGTTAGCGGTTAGTAAGAGGGGCGCGTTGCGGCCGAAGCGCTCACCCGGCCTTGCGGCCGACCTCGCCCGCGGCGCAGGAGTGGCGAACGGGGCCGCAGCGCGGCCTCGGGTTCCGACTGAACTCTAGACTCTTAACTCTGGACTCTTCTTACTAACCACTAACCACTAACCGCTGGCCACTTCCTACAGAAACTCATCGATCTGGAACAGGAAGTACGCGAAGTAGTGGTTGATCGCGCGGATCTGGTCGAGCAGCCGGTGGTCGGAATCGACGACGTGCAGCGTGGCCTTCTGCTCGCGCGCGAAGCGGATGCTGTTGTCGACCGGGATCACGTCGTCGCGCCAGCCGTGCACGATCGTCGTCGGGCAATGCGCCGGCCGGGGGCTGATCTTTTCGTAGCCCGGCATGTACAACGCCGGCGCCAGCAGGAACATGCCACGCGCTTGCAGCAGCGAGGAGCCCGCGACCGAGACGTAACCGCCCATGCTCGACCCGACCAGCACGAGCGATCCGCGGAGGTCCTTGCAGAACGCCAGCAGCCGCGTGACGCGCGCCTGCGGGTCGTCGATGCCGCGGTAATCCACCGACTCGACCTGGAATCCTTCCTCGCGGGCGATCTCCGCCATGGCGGCGATCTTGCTGCCCCAGGGTTCGCTGTCCTTGCCGTGGGAAAAGACGACGTAACGTTCGGTCATCGGCGCGGCGCTCCAGAGATGTCGCGCATCATAGTCCTTTCACCCGCGCGGCGAGGACGCATCCGCGGTCATTCGTCGCGCGACCAGAGCCAGCGGTCGAGACCCTCTGCACCGGGCGCGCTCCAGGCGTGACGACGCAGGTCCACTCGTCCACGCACGGCGTCGACACCTTCGCGTCCGAGCCGCTCGATCTGCTGCACGCGCGACGGCGAGCCGTCGGGAAAGGCGATGCGCCCACCCGCTGCGACGACCCGCTGCCAGGGCACGCGGCTGCCGGCCGGCAACGCGCCGAGCACCTTGCCGACCAGGCGTGCCTGGCGTGGCAATCCCGCGCGGGCGGCGACGATACCGTACGTGGTGACGCGGCCGCGCGGAATCTGCCGCACCACCGCGAGGATCGCGGCGGCACGCTGTTCGCCTGCGGACGCTTTCGATGGAGTCGATGCCATGGCCTGCCTGCCGTCATCGGGCCGCCAGCCTACCGCAGTCGCGCCGACTCGTGCGGTGGGCGAGCGCACGCGCAACCGGCGCAGTGCTCAGGCGGCACAGCCCCTGCGGTCGTCGGCCGGCACCACGAGCGCAGGCGGCGTTTCCCGCCGGTACGCGACGATCGATTCGACGGGCATCGGCCGCCCGAGCAAGTAGCCTTGCCCGTACTGGCAGTCGATCGACTGCAGCAGCAGCAACTGGTCCGGCGTCTCGATGCCCTCGGCCACGACGCCGATGCCGAGCGTCCGCGCCATCTGCACGATTGCGAGCAGCAACGCCGCGAGCCCGGGCGTCTCGCCGCTGTTGGCGACAAAGGAGCGGTCGATCTTGAGCGTGTCGACCGGGAACTGGTGCAGGCACGCGAGCGAGGATGAGCCGGTGCCGAAGTCGTCGACGTGGACGCCGACGCCCAGCGACTTGAGCGCACGCAGCGCGCGCACGGCCTGGTCGGGGTCGCGCATGATGCCGTTCTCGGTGACCTCGATCTTGAGCGCGCCGGGTTCGACGCCCGCGCGCGCGAGGATCTCGTGCACGCGGCCGGGAAAGTCGCGCGAACCGAGTTGCTGCCGCGAAACGTTGACGCTGACCGAACGCGGGGCGCTCATGGCCATCGCGTCGCGCAGCAGCCGGAAGTCGTGGCACGCCTGCGCCAGTGCCCATTCGCCGATCGGCCCGATCAACCCCGTCTCCTCCGCGATCTGCACGAAGTCGTGCGGAGGCACGCGGCCGCGGCTTGGGTGGGTCCAGCGGATCAACGCCTCGATGCCCTCGATCTGCCCCGACTTGAGCGAGACGATCGGCTGGTACTCGAGGAACAGCTCGCGCTGCTCGAGCGCGATGCGCAGGTCGCGTTCGAGCTGCACGCGGTCCTCGACGCGGGCCCGCATCGCCTTGTCGAACACGACGCAACGGCCGCGGCCGGCCGCCTTGGCTTCGTACATCGCGGCGTCGGCGTCGCGCAGCACCTCGATCGCGGAACCGTACGACTCGTCGCCGAGCACGATGCCGATGCTCGCGGTGCTGACGACGTGCGTGCCACGGATCGCGAACTCGGCCGCGAGCGTCTCGAGCAGCCGCTCAGCCACGACGACGGCGTCCTGAGGCTCGCCGAGCCCCTCGAGCAGCATGACGAACTCGTCGCCGCCGAGTCGCGCGGTGAGGGCCTGCGCCGCACCCGGCACGATCATGTCGGTCGCGCGTGTCACCGAGCGCATGCGCTGCGCGATCTGGCGCAGCAACTCGTCGCCGGCCTCGTGCCCGAGCGTGTCGTTGAGCAGCTTGAAGCGATCGAAGTCGAGGAACAGCAGCGCGTAGTTTCGCGTCGGGTCGGCGCGCTTCATCGCGACGGCGTCGCCGATGCGGCCCTGGATCAGCGTGCGGTTCGGCAGTCCCGTCAGGCGGTCGTGCAGCGCCTCGCGCTCGAGCAGGTCGCGCAGCGCGCGCGTCTGCAGCGCCGCACGCACGCGTGCGCGCAGCACGGCGGGCTGGAACGGCTTGCGCAGGAAATCGACCGCGCCGTTGCGGAAGGCCTGCACCTCGACGGCCGAGTCCGTGCTGCCGGTGACGAAGATCACCGGCACGGATTCGAGTTTTTCGCTGCACCTCAGGCGACGGATCGTCTCGAGTCCGTCCATGTCGGTGAGGTCGTAGTCGAGCAGGATCAGGTCCGGCGGGTGCTGCAACGCCAGCCGCAGCGCCTCGAAGCCGCTGTCGGCGTGCTCGATGACCAGGCCGAAGTCACGCAGGTGACGCGCAACGAGTTCGTGCACGATCGGCGCGTCGTCGACGACGAGCAGCCGCTGGCGCACGCGGTCGGTCTCGCCCGGCTCGGTGTAGCGCCCCTGGCGCGTGCGGAGCGAGTCGACCGAGGTTGCCGGCCCGTCCTCGCCGGAGGGACGCCCATAGTCGGACGAGCCGGTCACGCGATCGCGTCGCGTGGCCTCGTGACGCAGCGTGCGCAGCGCCAGTGTCAGCACGGTGCCGGCACCGCGCTCGCTGCGCGCGGCGAGGTCGCCGTTGAGGAGGCCGGCGAGACGCCTCGCGATGCACAACCCCAGCGGTTGCTGCTCGCCCGCATCGCTGCCGGCGTCGCCGGACACGGGCACGTCGAACAGTGCCGCGAGCTGGTCGCTGTCCAGGGGCGGGCCAGTGTCGTGGACCTCGAACGACAGGCATTCCTCCGCCCTGCCCTCGCCTGGCCGGCGCAACTGCACGGTCACCTCGCCACCGGGCACGCACCGATGCACCGCACTGCGCACGAGGCAAGCCAGTGTCCGGCGCAACTGTTCGCGGTCGGTCGTGAAAAGCCAGGGCGTGGAGGTGACGTCCATGCGCAGTTCGACGCGCTTCGCGCGGGCGCGCGGCCCTGCCTGCGCGAGCACCTCCGCCACGACCATCGCCGTGTCGATTTCGGCCGGCTCCGGCACGAGCATGCCGGCGTCGATACGCGCAAGGTCGAGGACGTCCTCGACGATGGCACGCAGGGCCGGTGCCTGCCGATAGAGTGCCTCGACGTCGTGCGCCGCGGTAGCGGGCAGCCGGCCGGAGGCGGCACGCAGACGGTCGACGTGCTCGAGCATGGCGTCGAGCGGCACGCGCAGCGCCTCGCCGGCCTGCGCGATCACGCCGCTCCGGGCGCGGCTCGTTGCCTCGGCCGTCTGGCGGGCCGCGACGAGCCCCGCTTCGACGCGCTTGCGTTCGGTCGCGTCGGTGCGGATGTCGATGTACTGGACGATGTGGTCGTCGGCGTCGCGCACCGGAACGACCGTCGTGTCGAGCCAGACCAGCCGCCCGTCCTTGGCCCGGTTGCACACTTCGCCGTGCCAGACCTGGCCGTGCGAGATCGTGCGCCAGAGATCGACCCAGAACGTGCGCGGGTGGCGTCCCGAGGACAGCAGCCGGTGGTTCTGGCCGACGAGCTCGGCGCGGGAAAAGCCGAGGATCTGACAGAATAGGTCGTTGACCCGCAGGATGTTGCCGGCGGGATCGACGATCGCGACCGCGGCATGGTGATCGATCGCAGCCTGGTGGGCCGCGAGCTCCGCACATGCACGTTCGAGGTCGTTGGACCGGTCCAAGGCCTGCATTCTGGATCCCGGGGAAGGGTTGTCCCTGTATCGCCCTGCGCGGGTGCGGCTTGAGCAAACGGAGCATGCGGTTGACTCCGAACTGGAGAGGGTTCCCGTTGCACGGCACCGCCACCACTGCCGCCGGCTGGCGGTTCGCGATCGACCGCGGTGGCACGTTCACCGACGTCGTCGGGTTCGCCCCGGACGGGGCACTGCACACGGCCAAGGTGCTGTCGCGGGACCCGAGCCAGCCCGGCGACCCGGCCCTGCGCGGCATCCGCGCCGTTCTGGACACCGCGGGGCCGGTCCACGGGCGCCGCGTGGCGTCCGTGCGCCTGGGCACGACCGTGGCGACCAACGCGCTGCTCGAGCGTGCCGGCGCGGCGACGCTGCTCGTCACGACCGCGGGCCTGGCCGATGCACTCCTGATCGGCGACCAGTCACGGCCCGACATTTTCGCGCGCTCGATCCGCCGGCCGCCGCCGCTGTACGCCCGCGTGTGCGCGGTGCCCGAGCGCATCGACGCGGCCGGCGCGGTGCTCACGCCGCTCGATGAGGACGCGCTCGGTCGCGCGCTCGAGGAAGCACGCCGGGACGGCATCGCGTCGGTCGCGATCGTGTTCCTGCACGGGTTTCGTCACCCGCACCACGAGCGGCGGGCCGCCGCGATCGCCCGCGAGCGGGGTTTTACCGAGGTCGTGGCGTCGCATGAAGCCGCGCCGTTGCTCGGCTATGTCGCGCGTGGCGACACCACCGTCGCCGACGCCTATTTGTCGCCGGTGCTGTGGCGCTACACGCGCGAGTTCCGCGCCAATCTCGAACGCGAGCTCGACTGTGCCGACGTGACGTTCATGCAAAGCAACGGCGGCCTCGTCGACGCGGCGGGGTTTCGTGGTGTCAACGGCGTCCTTTCCGGGCCGGCCGGCGGCGTCGTCGGCATGATCGCGGCCGGCACGAGGGACGCTCCACGCCGGCTGCTCGGCTTCGACATGGGCGGCACCTCGACCGACGTCAGCCTTTCGACCGGCGGTGCCATCCCGCGCCGCTTCGCGACCGAGATCGACGGCGTGCGGCTGCGGGCCCCGCTCGTCGACGTCGCGACCATCGCAGCCGGGGGCGGCTCGATCCTGCGTTTCGCGGACGGCCGCCTGCAGGTCGGCCCCGCCTCTGCCGGCGCCGACCCGGGCCCGGCCTGCTACCGGCGCCAGGGCCCGGCAACCGTGACCGACTGCAACGTCGCGCTCGGGCGCATCCCGCCGGAGCGGTTTCCACGCGTGTTCGGCCCGCACGGCGACGCGCCGATCGACCCCGACGCGGCGCGCGAGCGGTTGCGAGAACTGGCCGCCACCGCACGAGCCGGCACCGGCGTGAGCTACACGGTCGAGGCGCTCGCGGAGGCGTTCCTGGAAGTGGCCGTCGCGCGGATGGCGAATGCGATCCGCGAACTGGCGCTGCACCACGGCGAGGACCCGACGCGATTCGCGCTGCTGAGCTTCGGCGGCGCGGCCGGACAGCACGCCTGTGCCGTCGCGGACCGCCTCGGCGTCGACGAAGTGCTGCTGCACCCGCTGGCGGGCGTGCTCTCGGCCTACGGCATCGCACTCACGAGCCGCCGCGCGATCCGGCGCACGACGCACGAGCGCGTGCTCGACGATGACCCGGCCGCGGCCGACGAAGTGCTCGAGACCCTCGCGATCGATGCGCGCGACGAGTTGCTGCGACAAGGCGTGCCGGCGGCACAGGTCGCGGTGAACCGCACCGCACACCTGCGACTGCCGGGCGCGGACAGCACGATCGAGTTGCCGTGGAGCGAACCGCACGCGCTGCGGGCGGCCTTTGTTGCCGCGCATCGTCAGCTCTACGGATTCGCGGACGAGCGCGTGGCACCGGTCGTCGCGACGCTCCAGGTCGAAACGGTCGAGCAAGCGCCGGCGACAGACGGCGGCTCGATGGGCGTTGCCGCGCTCGACAGCGGAGGAACGTCGACGGCCGGCACGACGGCCGTCTGGTACGAGGGGGGCTGGCACGAGGTGTCGTTGCTCGACCGCGCGACTCTCGCGTCCGGCGCGACGTTGCAGGGCCCGTGCCTGCTCTGCGAGGACGGCGCCACGAGCTGGATCGCGCCGGGCTGGCACGGCGCAGTGACCGCAAGCGGCCTGCTCGTGCTGCGTCGCGCCGCGCCCATGCACGGCGCGTCGGACACGCAGCAGGATCCCGGCACAGGCCGCCACGAAGACACCGGGGCCGCGACGCCCGACCCGATGCGGCTCGAAGTCTTCAACGCGCTGTTCATGCACGTGGCCGAGCAGATGGGCGCGGTGCTGCGCCAGACCGCGAGCTCGGTCAACATCAAGGAGCGGCTCGATTTCTCCTGCGCGCTGTTCGACGGGGCCGCCAACCTCGTCGCGAACGCGCCGCACATGCCGGTCCACCTCGGCTCGATGGGCGCGAGCGTCGCGGCCGTGCTCGAGCGCTTCGGCGACGACCTGCGACCCGGCGACGCCTGCCTGCTCAACTCGCCTTACGCCGGCGGCACGCACCTGCCCGACATTACCGTCGTCTCCCCGGTGTTCGACGCGACTGGCCGCGTGGTCGAATTCTTCACCGCCTCGCGCGCACACCACGCCGACGTCGGCGGCGTGACGCCGGGCTCGATGCCACCGCACAGCCGCAGCATCGCGGAGGAAGGCGCGCTGATCGAGCCGCACCGGATCGTGCGCGACGGCGAACTCGACGAAGCGCTGCTCGAGCGGTTGCTGAGCGGCGGCCCGCACCCGGCGCGCAACCTGGAGCAGAACTTCGCGGACCTGCGCGCGCAACTCGCCGCCAATGCGCGCGGCGCGCGCGAACTCGGGCGCGCGTTCGTCATGCACGGGCGTCGCACGCTGCTCGACTACATGGGCCACGTGCAGGACAACGCCGAAGCGTGCATGCGACGCGCGATCCGTCGACTGCGGCCCGGCAGCTTCCGCTACGAGCTCGACAATGGCCAGTCGATCGCAGTCCGGATCGACGTCGACGTCGCACGTGGCGCCGCGGTCGTCGACTTCACCGGCACCTCGCCGCAGCAGGACAACAACTTCAACGCGCCGCGTGCGGTGACCGTCGCCGCGGTGCTCTACGTGTTCCGCACGCTGATCGACGAGCCGATCCCGCTCAATGCCGGCTGCCTGCGACCGCTGACCATCGTCGTGCCGGGCGGCTCCATGCTCGACCCGGTCGCACCGGCGGCCGTCGTCGCGGGCAACGTCGAGACCTCGCAATGCATCGTCGACGCGCTCTACGGCGCACTCGGGCTGCAGGCGGCCTCACAGGGCACGATGAACAACTTCACGTTCGGCAACGAGCGCTACCAGTACTACGAGACGATCGCGGGCGGCTCCGGGGCCGGGCCCGATTACGACGGCGCGAGTGGCGTGCAGACCCACATGACGAACTCGCGCCTGACGGATCCCGAAGTGCTCGAGACGCGCTTCCCGGTGCTGCTGCGCGAGTTCTCGATCCGGCGCGGGTCCGGTGGCGCGGGCGCGCACCGTGGTGGCGACGGTGTCGTGCGTCGCCTGGAGTTTCGCGAGCCGATGACGGTCGCGATCCTGTCGAACCACCGGCGCGTGGCGCCGTTCGGTCTCGCCGGTGGCGCGCCGGCCCGCACCGGTCGCAACACCCTGTGGCGCGCCGGCGCGCCGGCCTCAGAATCGCTCGCCGCGACGGACGGGGTCGCCGTAGATCCGGGCGATCAGGTTCAGGTCGAGACGCCGGGGGGCGGTGGTTACGGGGTCGAGCGCACCTGACGCGGCTTCCAGCCGGACCTCCGGTGCGGGCGCGAACAGTTCCTGGGCCAGCGTCCGCCGCGTCGCCGTCGTCACCGCCGCCGTGGGTTGCACGACGCGCAGCGGCGCGGGCGCGTGCACCGTGAACCGCGTGCCCTCGGGCAGCGTCCGCGATTTCACGCTGCGCACGCTCGTGCCTTCGAGCCGGTGCGTGATCATGTACGAGTGGAATTCGCCGACCCGCGTCGCGGGCAGCGCGACCAGACAGTGCACCTGGCCCGCGGCGAGGTCGAGTTCGTCGTTGACGCGATCGTCGCAGACGACCTCACAGGCCTGCAGGTCGCCGGCACGGCCGAACGCGCCCTGCGCTGCCAGGCCGAGCAGGAACGTGCGCACCTGCCGTGCGAGCCGCGCACGCGTGTGGCGGTCGCGCGTCTCGAAACGGGCCCAGCGCGTGCCCTGTTCGATGCTGTTCAGCACCAGCAGCTGGCGACGACGGATGGCGAGCAGGCTGGCATCGGCACCGGCGCCGGTGCCGCGCGCGAGGGTCTTGAGCGGCGGCAGGTTCATCGCCCCCGGACGCATCGCGGGCAGCGGGTTGATGCCCTGTGCGGCGAGACGCTGGCATTCGGCCTCGCTGAGCAGGCACAGCGGCCGCGTTCCCGACCGCAGCAGCAGCGGTTCTTCGGGCCCGCCGTCCCACGGCGAACGCACCTCGTCGAGACGCGCCAGCGTGCCCGCCACGGCACCGCAATTGGCAAACGGCTCGTGGCGTCCGCGCAGGCGGTCGAACGCCTGCACGCGCGGGAAGCACATGAGCGCGTGGTCGCTCTGGAAGGCGAGCTCGCGCAGGCCCTGCAGGGCATCGTCGCAGGTCTGCCAGGACGACGGCGGGTCGACGACGAGCAGCGCGCGATGGTCGCGACAGAACTGCGCAGCCACGAGCAGCACGCTCGCACCGAGGTCGCGGTCACGGGCCGGCGGCGGCACGCAGACGAAGTGCAGGTCCTCGACCGAGCGCAACGCAAAGAGACCCGTGCCGCGTTCGGCCGAGCCGATCAGGTCGTAGTCGGTCAGCGGCGCGCCGTCGTCGCCGTCGGGGTTCGAATCGACGTAACCGATCGGGTGACGCGCGCCCGGCCGGAACGTGCGATCGGGTCGCACCGCCGGCACCTCGCCCCGCACGCGGACGAGTTGCGACTCCTCGAGTGCGCCCGTGACGTGACGCGTCGCGCCCGGCGCGACCGACAGCCGACGGAAGATCTCCTGGTCTTCGACGTGTTCCGATGCGCGCGCACGCACGCGCTGGATCACGAGGTTGAAGCGGTCTTCCTCGTTCGGCGTGATGTTGTCGTAGTCGACCGAGGCCCGCAGCACCTCGCGCGAGCCCGGGCTCAGCGCTTCGAGCGTCAGGGCCGCATCGCCGCAAGGCAGCGAGATCGTCGACGGCGCGCCGCCGTTGACCACGCGCACGACGACGGCCTCACGACCGCCGTTGTCGAAGAACTGCTCGACGGCGTAGGCGAGCATGCTCGGCTGCCACAGGCCGCCGAACACCTGCTGGAACGCGGCAAAGCTGCGCACGCGCACCGGCTGGTTGACCGGGCCGCGCAGCGTGCGCCCGACGAAGCCGGTGGTGGCCGTGGGCAAACGGACGATGGGCTGGTCCGGGCCCACTGCCTCGGACACCGTGATGCCGCCTGCGCCCGCGTCGACCAATGCTATATCCGGTTAAGAAGTTGCTCTAAGTTAGCACAACCAAAGAAGTTTGCACCGCCCGTCTCGTCGGAATCCCAACGCGCGGACCCAACCCGGACGAGGGGGCCGGCGGACACGATGTGCGCGTGGCCGAAGCCGTCGCGCACACCGACGTCAGCGCGCGCCGTCCGCCGCGGCGACCGGTGCCGGGGTCGTGGCGGCCGGCGGTGGCGTGGTGTTGCCGTGGATCGGTACCGGCCGTTCGCTGCCGTCCCAGTGCGCGCCGGCCGGGATCCGGTTCTCGACCACCCGCGCCGATGCGAGGTGCGTGTCGACGCTGAACGACGGTTGCGACACAGGGGTCGCGACGCCCGTGGCGCCGTCGACGACCTGCTGGGTCAGGGTCCAGTCGACCACGAGCCCGGCCTGCTGCACGCGCTGCGCCATCTTCGTTTGCAACTGTTTCGTGAAGCGCTGGCCCTTCGCGGCCGCCTTGGCCTCGGGGTGTTCCTCGTGCGGCGGGAACGACTGCACCCAGAGTTGACCGTCCTGCACGCGATGGAGCGTCGGCTGGTTCACGACCGTGACCTTGGTGCCGATCGGCAGCATCGGGAAGATCGTCGCGACGTCTTCAGGGTACAGGCGGATGCAGCCGTGGCTCGCGCGCATGCCGACGCCGGCCGGCTTGTTCGTGCCGTGCATCAGGTAGCTCGGCCAGCCGAGGTTCATCGCGAACGCGCCGAGCGGATTGTCGGGGCCGGGCGGCACGCGCGGCGGCAGGATATCGCCCTCGGCCGCATGTTCCTTGCGCACCGACGCCGGCGGCGTCCAGTACGGGTCCTTGCGTTTGGAGACGATCTTCGTCGTGCCCGTCGGCGTCGCCCAGCCGACCATGCCGATGCCGATGGGCATGGTCATCACGATGCGCTGCTCGCCCTTCGCCGGCTTCGGGAAATAGAACAGCCGCAGCGCGGCCAGGTTCACGACGACGCCGTCGTGCGGCGCGTCCGGCAGGATGAACTGCGTCGGCAGCACGATCCTCGTGCCGGCCTTGGGCATCCAGGGGTCGACGCCCGGGTTGGCGTTGACGACTTCGTCGTAGCCGAGGTTGAAGCGACGCGCGATGTCGGAGAGCGTGTCTTCCTCGTTCGCGATCGTGGCCTGCAGCGTCCCGACCACACCGGTCGTCTTCGGATCGTACGGAAAGACGTGCGTCGCGAGCGGTTCGGCGTATTGCGGTTTCGGCGGTTCGGCCGGCGGCGCCGGCGGCTTCTCGACCTGGAACAGCGAGCAGCCCGACGCGAGCGATGCGAACGCCGCGACGGCAACGATGCGTCGTGTCCTGGTGCAGATCATCGAGTCAACTCCATTCGCTTCCACCTCGCTCGCTCGAGCGTTTGTCGTGCCGGCCGCGACCCGCGCGTCACAGCACGGCGGGCCGGTTCGGCAATTCGTCTTCGTCACGGCCGCCCGGCGACGGCGGAAAGCTGCGCGCGAGCAACCGGCCCGCGGCGCGGATGCCCTGCACGACGCCGGCCTCGAATCGGCCCGCACGCAGGTCCTGCTCCATGGCATCACAGACGGCGGACCATTCCGCCGCACTTACTTTACCGTTCAGGCCGCGGTCGGCAACGATTTCGACGTCGTGGTCCGCGAGCAGCAGGTACACGAGCACGCCATTGTTCGCCTCGGTGTCCCAGACACCGAGCGTCGCGAACACCTCGAGGGCGCGCTGCCGCGGCGTCTTGCCGGCCGCGACTTCGGCGGGCTCGAGCGCGGCCTCGACCGCGAACCGGATCTCGCCGCCGTGCTCGCGCTCCGACTCCTCCACCGCGCGTTCGATCGCCGCGAGCACTTGGACCGGGAAGGCCTGCGCGAGTTTGCGGCGCGAGTGAAAGATGTGACGGAACCAGCGTTTCCAGTCCATGCGTCACCACCCGCCGGAGGCGCCGCCGCCCCCGAAACCACCGCCACCACCGCTCCAGCCACCACCGCCGAAGCCGCCTCCGCCGCCCCAGCTGCCGCCGCCAAAGCCGCCGGGATAACCCCAGCCGCCGTGACGCCGGCTGTACCAGCCGCCGCTGCGCGGGCCGCCGCCACCGCCGCCGAAGCCGCCGAGCAGCGCGAAGATGAACGCGACCACGCCGGCCGCGATCGACAGGCCCAGCACGGCGACGAGCAGCCACGTCAGGAGGCCGACGGCGCCGCCCGTGGCGAGCGCGCCCCCGACGCGGCCGAACATGCGTCGCAGGATCGAGCCGCCGACGATGACGATCACGAACAACAGCGGCAGCGCAGTGAACAACCCCGGCACGTTCGCGGCCGGCGGACTGATCTCGGGTTCGGGCAGCGGCTCGCCCTCGATCACGCGCATGATGCGATCGACGCCGTCGGTGATGCCGCCGTAATAGTCGCCGCGCTTGAACGACGGCGCGATCGTCTGCTGGATGATCCGGTTCGCGGTCGCGTCGGGCAACGCACCCTCGAGGCCGTAACCGACTTCGATCCGCATGCGCCGATCGTCGAGGGCGACCAGCAGCAGCACGCCGTCGTCGACCTTGCCGCGACCGAGTCGCCATTGCTCGACGACGCGGATCGAGTACTGCTCGATCTCCTCGGGACGCGTCGTCGGCACGATCAGCACGGCAACCTGGCTGCCCTTGGCCTGTTCGAACGCGCGGATCTTTGCGTCGAGCGCCGAAACCTGGTCGGGCGTCAGCGTGCCGCTGAGGTCGGTGACCGGCGCGGTCAGCGCCGGGACGGCGACGAAGCCCTGCTGGGCGGTCGCGGGCCCCGCGAACGCGAGCAGCAGCCCGCAGAGCCAGGGCACGACGCCCGGCGCCGGACGTGACCGCATCGAAGGGACGGTGGCGCGCAACGCGGACGGCCCCGCGTCACGCCGAAGCGTGACGCCGGGGCGGGCCTCAGTTGGTCGCCGGCGCGGGCGCGGGCTCGGTCGCCGGCGCCGGTTCGGTCGTCGCAGGCGCCGGGGCCGGCGTCGCGGACGGTGCGCCGAATTCGACGGTCGGCGGTCGCGAGATCTCGGCCTCGTTATCGACCGTGAAATTCGGCTTCACGTCGTAACCGAGCACCATCGCGGTCAGGTTGACCGGGAACTTGCGGATCGTGACGTTGTAGTCCTGCACCGCCTGGATGTAACGGTTGCGCGCCACGGTGATCCGGTTTTCGGTGCCTTCGAGCTGCGCCTGCAGGTCGCGGAAGTTCTGGTCCGACTTGAGTTCAGGGTAGCGCTCGACGACGACCATCAGCCGCGAGAGCGCGCTCGAGAGCTCGCCCTGCGCGGCCTGGAACTGCTGCAGCGAGGCCGGGTTGTCGGCGTCGACCTTGACCTGCGTCGCCTTGGCGCGCGCCTCGGTGACGCCGATCAGCACGGCCTGCTCCTGCGCCGCGAATCCCTTCACGGTGTTGACGAGGTTCGGGATCAGGTCCGCACGGCGCTGGTACTGGTTCAGTACCTCGGACCATGCGGACTTGGTCTGCTCGTCCTGGACCTGGATCGTGTTGTAGCCGCAGCCGGTCAGCAGCAGCGCTGCCGCCAGCAGCAGGAGGGCCTGCAACGCACGCATCGGACGATCTCCTTGTCTGTACCGAAACGCCCCGTGGCCCCCGCAACCTTACCAGATCCGGACGCGCTGGTCGGCCGGCAGGAACATGCCGTCACCCGCCTTGACGTCGAACGCCTGGGTGAACGCGGGCATGTTGCGCAGGATGCCGTTGCAGCGGTACTCGCTCGGGCTGTGCGGGTCGGTCTTCAGGCGCTTGCGCAGCTCGTCGTCGCGGTACTTGCGCGCCCACACCTGGCCCCAGCCGATGAAGAAACGCTGGTCGCCGGTGAAGCCGTCGAGCGTCTGCGCCGGCTGGCCGTTCAGCGAGATCTGGTAAGCCTTGTACGCGACCGCGAGGCCGGACAGGTCGCCGATGTTCTCGCCGAGCGTGAGCTGGCCGTTGACGTTCATGCCCGGCAGCGGGCTGAACGCGTCGTACTGCTTCACGAGCGCATTGGCGCGCACCATGAAGCGGTCGTTGTCGTCGGCCTTCCACCAGTCGCGCAGCACGCCCTTGCCGTCGAACTTGCGTCCCTGGTCGTCGAAGCCGTGGCTGATCTCGTGGCCGATCACGGCGCCGATGCCGCCGTAGTTGACGGCGTCGTCGGCATTCATGTCGAAGAACGGCGGCTGCAGGATCGCGGCCGGGAACACGATCTCGTTGGCGAGCGGGTTGTAGTAGGCGTTGACCGTCTGCGGCGTCATGCCCCACTCGGTCTTGTCGACCGGCTGGCCGACCTTGGCGAGCTCGCGCTGCACGTTGACGTCACGCGCGCGCAGCACGTTGCCGAGCAGGTCGTCGGACTTCGTGACGAGCCCCGGATACTCCTTCCACTTGGTCGGGTAGCCGATCTTGACCGTGAAGCTGCGGACCTTCTCGTGCGCCTGTTCGCGCGTCTCCGGCCCCATCCATTCGAGCTCGTCGATCGAGACGTCGAAGGCCTTGAGCAGGTTCGCGACCAGCACGTCCATGCGCTGCTTCGCCTCCGGCGGGAAGTGACGCTTGACGTACTCCTTGCCGAGCAGGTCGCCGGTCGACATCTCGAGCTCGCCGAGCGCGCGCTTCCAGCGGGGCTTGAGTTCGGGCGTGCCCGAGAGCGTGCGTGCGTAGAAATCGAAGTTCTCCTGCACGAATGCCGAGCTCAGGTACGGCGAGAACGTGTCGATCGTGCGCAGCGTCAGGTAGTCGCGCCAGGTCGCGAGCGATTCCTGCTGGATCGCCTTGCCGACGGCCTTGAAGTAGTCGGGCTGGGCGAGCACGAACTGCTGCGTCGCGCCGATGCCCATGTCCGCGAACCACTCCGACCAGTCGATGCCGGGCGTCGCCTTCTCGGCGGCGGCCACGGTCACCGGGTTGTAGAGCTTCTCGATCTCGCGCAGGCGCACGGCCGGCCAGGAGGCCTGCGCCAGCTTGGTCTCGAATGCCATCAGCTTTTTCGCGACCGCGGCGGCGTCCTTGCGGCCGGCGAGCGTGAACACCTGCTCGATGTGCTCGACGTAGGCGGCGCGGATTTCCTCGAAGCGCTTTTCCTTCGAGAAGTAGTAGTCGCGCTCGGGCAGGCCGAAGCCGCCCTGGAACGCCCACAGCGTGTTGACCTCGGGGTTTTTCGCGTCGGCGAAGATCTGCGCGCCGATCGGGTTGTCGACCATGATCAGCTGCGCGCGTGCGAGATAGTCCTCGAGCAGCGCGCGATCCTTGATCGCGGCGATGCGGTCGAGTTCGGGCTGCAGCGGCGCGAGGCCGAGGCTCTCGGCCTTGGCTTCGTCCATGTAGCTCTCGTAGAAGTCGCCGACGAGCTGGGCGTCGCTGCCCGCGGGCGCGTCGGCCTTCGCGGCCTCCTCGGCGATCGCGTGCAGGTTCTTCTCGGCCTCGTCCTGCAGGATGCCGAACGAGCCGTAGTTGTTCTTGTCGGCCGGGATCTCGGTCTGCGCGAGCCAGGTGCCGTTCACGAAGCGATAGAAGTCGTCCTGCGCACGCACCGACTTGTCGAAGTTCTGCAGGAAGATGCCCGAACCGAGGACCGGCTTGGCCGGGGCCTGGGCAACCGGCGCAGGCGCCGGGGCGGGCTCGGACGGTTGCGGGGCATTCGCGCACGCGGCGAGCGTGAGCGTGAAGGCGAGCGGCAGTGACCAGCGCATCGACATCGTGGACTCCGTGAAAAAAGCGGAAGCGCAGCGGACTTCGTCCGCGCCCCGCGAAGCCCGCGATTATAGGCGAGGACGGTGACGGCCGACCCGCACGTGCAGCGGCCAGTTGAGACGAACCGTGCCCTCGCCGGGCCAGACCGTTGCCAGCGCGCGGCGTACTTCCGGCAGCGGGTCGGCGCCGTCGTGCGCGACGCGGTAGCGCTGCAGCGCCGACCAGCTCGCGAAATAGCCGAGCACCTGCTCGAGCGTCCACTCGGTCTGCAGCGTGAAGCGCGGCGGTGTCAGCTCGTCCCAGGGGAACGGCAGGGTCCGATACTCCTGCTCGACGTAGACGCGCTCGGGCGGCCAGTGGGCCCCAAGCGTCTCGCCGTAGAAACGGTCGACCACGGCGTCGATGGCCGCACCGGCACGGAAGACCGTGTAGGTCCAGACGGCGACGACGCCGCCGGGCACGAGCACGCGGCGGCACTCGGCGTGGAAGCGCTCGAAGTCGAACCAGTGGACCGCCTGCGCCGCCGTCACCAGCCCGACCGACGCATCGGGCACGGGCAGTGTCTCGGCCAGGGCGTGCTGGTAGCGCACGCGCGGGTGGTATTGCGCCTGCGCAAGCTGCGCCGCGCTGCCGTCGACCGCCAGTACCTCGTCGAAGTGCTCGGCGAGGTCGACCGCCGCCTGGCCGTTGCCGGTGGCGCAATCGATCGCGAGACCCCGGTTCGGTGCCACGGAGGCGACGTACGCGATCAGTTCGGGCGGGTAGGCAGGCCTGAAACGGCTGTAGTCGCCGGCCTGGCGCGAGAAATGGTCCTTGAACGTGGCCGTCATCGTGCGCGATGGTGCCCCGAAGGCACGACTCATACAATGCCGCCCCCGTCAGCCACCGGTCCCCGAATTCCGTGCACGGCATCGAAGTCGTCGACATCGCCCACGCCATCCAGCTCGCGTTGGCGCCCGTGTTCCTGCTGTCCGGTATCGCGGCCTTCCTCGGCGTGCTGACCAGCCGGCTCGCGCGGCTCGTCGACCGTGCGCGCAACCTCGAGCGCGAACTGCGGCAGGACACGGCACACGACCCGGCCGATGCCCACGCCCAGCTGGCGGTGATGTCGCGTCGTTCGCGCTACATGAACATGGCCATCACGCTCGGTACGTTCGCCGGGCTGCTGATCGCGCTCGTCGTCGGCCTCGTGTTCAGCAGCACGTTCGTGCCGATCAACCTGGCCGCGTCGGTCGCCGTGCTGTTCATCGTCTCGATGGTGGCACTGGCCGGTGCGTTCCTGAGCTTCCTGATCGAGATCCGCATTTCGATCGCCTCGCTGCGGATCGGCATCGGCGGACACTAGCTGCACGAGCGCGGCGCACGGTGTGCTCCGTGCGAGCTTTCCGGCGCCAGGAAAAAGGCCCCGGGCCATGGGGCCCGGGGCCGAGTCAGCGGACTTCAATCGAAGGGAAGGGAAAAGTCCGCCAGGGGAACAACAACCAGGAACCTCAAGTCATCGTCGATCGCTCAGTCGCTCGTCATGTCACCGCTCAATCGGTCGCTCAATGCAGCCGCGCCCACTGCAGCACCTTGACGTCCTGCGTCTGGCGGCCGAAGTTGCGCGCGATGATGCGTTCCGCCTCCCTCGTGCCACGGCCCGGCCGCGGCTGCCCGTCGAGTTCGACCACGCCGCGGAACTCCTCGAGACCGCGTGGCTTGGGCTGTTCGACGATGAAGTGGGCGTAGAACTTGATGCTCATGAGACATAAGCTAATGCGCCGCCCCCGGGCTTTCCGTGACCGTCCGCACACATTTCCGGCGGGCGCAGCCCGGCTGCGGCAAACATGACGCGCTACCGCAAGCCCCAGTCGCCCGGCTCCCAGTACTCCACGCCGGAGGGTGCGCGCCGACTGCGCGACGAGCTCGACGACCTGTGGCGCGTGCAGCGGCCCGCCGTGACGCGGGCCGTGCAGGAGGCGGCCGCCCAGGGCGATCGCTCCGAGAACGCGGAGTACACCTACGGCAAGCGGCAACTGCGCGAAATCGACCGGCGTGTCCGTTTTCTGCGCAAGCGGCTCGAAGGCATGGTGGTCGTGGGGCGTCCGCCGGACGATCGTGGCCGCGTGTTCTTCGGCGCCTGGGTGACGGTCGAGGACGAGGTCGGACAGGAAACGGTCTTGCGCATCGTCGGGCCCGACGAGATCGACCCGGCGCGCCGCTACGTCAGCATGGATGCGCCGCTCGCGCGCGCGCTGCTCGGCAAGCGGCTCGACGACGAGGTCGGCGTGGACGTCCCCGGCGGCCGCAAGACTTACGTGGTCGTGGCGATCAGCTACGAGGAGGGGAGTGGCTAGTGGTTAGTGGTTAGTGGTTAGTAGGAGTAAGAAGAGTTCAGAGTCTAGAGTCTAGAGTTCAGTCGGAAGCGGCCAAGGGCCGCCTGGAGTCGCGCGACCGCGCCTCCGACCAGACTCTGAACTCTGGACTCTTTGCACGGGCCACTAGCCACTCTTCTTCGGCAGGTCGTCGTGGACCGCACACCACGGCACGCGGTCGCCCCAGAACACGTGCGCCTGCGGTGCCAGCGTGGCCGCGACCTGCGGGTCGAGGCTCGCGAGCGTCACGTGCAGCTCGCCCGGCCAGCGCGACGACTCGAAAAAGAGCGGCGTGCCGCAGCGGCCGCAGAAACTGCGCGTGGCTTCGGCGGACGACCGGAAGATGCGCAGGCGGTCGCCCGAGCCGACGAACGCGAACTGATCGCCGGGAATGCCGAACCAGGTGACGAACGCGGCGCCCTGGGCGCGACGGCACATCGAGCAGTGGCAGTGGGCCACCCAGATCGGGGGCAGCGGCACGCGGAAACGGATCGCGCCGCAGAGGCAGGAGCCTTCAGCCCAGCTGCCCTCACCCGGCCTGTGGCCGACCTCTCCCGCTCGCGCGGGAGAGGTGGTGGAACCCTCGCCCGCGCTTTGCGCGGGCGGCTCATCCGGCGGTGTGTTCACACCACGCGGACGTTCTTGAACTGCCAGGGATCGGTCTCGTCGAGGTCCTCGGGCAGCAGGCGGCCGCGATCGACCAGCGGGTGCCACTCCGAGTACTCGCCGACGACGTGGCCGAGGTACGGCCGGCAGATCTCGAGGACCCGCTTGTAGTCCATCTCGTCGGGCTCGACGATCCCGCTGTTCGGGTTCTCGATCGCCCAGATCAGGCCGGCCAGCGCCGAGACCGTGACCTGCAGCGACGTCGCGCTGTTGTGCGGCGCGAGCTGGCGCGCCTCCTGGATCGACAGCTGCGAGCCGTACCAGTACGCGTTCTTCTTGTGGCCCGCGAGCAGCACGCCGAGTTCGTCGATGCCGCTCGTGATCTCGCCCATCATGATGCGCTTGCGCTCCTGCATCTCCCAGTTGCGACCGGCCAGCTCGTGCACCGACAGCACGGCGTTGTCGCTCGGGTGATAGGCGTAGTGCACGGTCGGGCGGTAGACGACCTGCTCGCCCTTCTTGACCGTCAGGTAGTCGGAGATCGAGATCGACTCGCCGTGCGTGATCAGGAACGCGTGAAAGTGCCCCGCCTGCGGCGTCCAGGTGCGCACGCGCGTCGCGGCTCCGGGCTGCATCAGGTAGATCGCGCTGCCACGGCCGAAGTCGTGCTTCCTGCCATCACGCGGCCAGTTCTTTTCGTGCGAACCCCAGCCGAGCTCGGCCGGCTGGCAGCCTTCGCTGACAAAGCCGTCGACCGACCAGGTGTTGACGAACTCGCCCACTTCCTTCGGGTGACCGGCCGCGACCTGCGTGTCGCGTTCGGCAATGTGGATGACCTTGACGCCGAGCTTGTGCGCGAGCGCGGCCCACTGTTCACGCGTGGTCGGCTCCTCGAATTGCGTGCCCGTGTCGTTCGCGACGTTGAGCAGCGCCTGCTTGACCAGGTGCGAGACCAGCCCCGGGTTGGCGCCGTGTGTCACGACCGCGGTCGGACGATGCTTGTTGTCGCGCAGCGCGAGCGCCTCTTCACGCATCGCGTAATTCGTGCGGCGCGCCGGCGCGATCGTCGGGTCGGTGTAGCCGCCCGGCCACGGCTCGAGGCAGGTGTCGAGGTACAGCGAGCCCTTTTCCCAGCAGAACTTGACCAGCGCGAGCGAGGACACGTCGACCGAGAGGTTGAGCAGGAAGTCGCCACGGCCCACGATCGGGTCGAGCACGTTCCTGAAGTTCTCCCGCGTCAGCGGCTGCCGGATGAAACGTACGCCGTATTCCCGGGCGATGTCCGCGCCGGCCTCGTCGGCCGTGACGATGGTGATCTGCTCCGGTTTGATGCCGACGTGACGCAGGATCAGGGGCAGGACGCCCTGGCCGATGCTGCCGAAACCGACGAAAACCAGGCGGCCGGGAAATGCGACGTGAACGGGGTAGCTGGTCATGATGGATCTATCGTGGGTCCTGTGCTTGAGGGTTGGACAAGCGCGCTAGTTTAGCGCGAATCGTCCGGTGGCCTAATTCCCCGCCGCGACGCGGGTTCATCCGCGCGGAGGCCCCTCGCGCCAGTGCGGCGGATACGTGCGGTCGTAGCCCGGCAACTGTTCCATGCGCCGGATCCAGCGCGCGATCGCCGGGTACGTCGTCTCCATCGGCAGGAAGCGCGAGCGCAACTCGCCGGCTTCGCGTTTTTCCATCGCGCGCAGCAACAGCATGATGCCCGGGAAGACGACGAAATCGGCCGCCGAGGGCTGCTCGCCCACGAGCCAGTTGCACTGGCTCAGTCGCCCCTCGATCGTCCGTGCCTCGCCCGCGACGAGGTGCGTCGCGCGCGTGACCTCCTCGATGTCCTGGTCGAGCGTCTCGAGGAACGCCGCCGAGACGATCCGCGTCACGTGCTGCTCGGCATAGGCCTGGTACTCGCAGATCACGCGCATGATCGTCGCCGCCTCCTCCGCCGTCGTGCCGAAGAGCGGGTACTCGGGGTACTGGCGGTCGAGGTAGAGCAGGCACGCGAGCGACTCGAACACGACGAAGTCGCCGTCCTTGAGCACCGGCACGCGTCCGCGCGGGTTCATGCGCAGCATCTGCGGGGACTTGTGCTCCTGCTTCGAGAACTGCAGCACGTGCGAGTCGTACGCCAGGCGCTTGTGCTCGAGTGCCAGCAGCACCCGCCAGGAGTACGGGCTGCCGCTGCCCCAGTAGAGTTCGATGGTCATGACCTGAAATCCTTGCCTCAGCACGCGTCGCGCGGGATTGTACTGGCCCGTCCGCCGCCCGGAGGAATTGCAGATGCCCTGGCACACGCTCGTCAGCGCGGAACACGCGGCAACCCGGCTGATCGACCCGCGGTTGCGGGTGTTCGACTGCCGTTACGAACTCGGCCGGCCCGACGCCGGCCGCGAGGCGTATCGCCGCGGCCACCTGCCCGGTGCGCTCCACGCGGACCTGCACCATGACCTGGCGGCGCCGGAGACGGCCGCGAGCGGTCGTCATCCGCTGCCTACGCCCGACGGCTTTGCAGCGCGCCTGCGCGGCTGGGGCGTCAACGACGACTCGCTCGTGCTCGCTTACGACGACGCGAGCGGCATGTGGGCGGCGCGCTTCTGGTGGATGACGGCCAAGTGGCTCGGCCATCGCAACGTCGCGGTGCTCGACGGCGGCTTTCGTCGATGGCAGTCACTGGGGCTGCCGGTGACCACGGAGGTGCCCGCGCCGAGGGCCGCCGGCGATTTCACCGCGCGCCACGACCCGACCACCGCGGTGGACGCCGACGCGACCGCGGCCGCCGCCGGTGCGCCCGACTGGCGCGTGCTCGACGCGCGCGCCCCGGAGCGCTACCGCGGCGACGTCGAGCCGATCGACCGGGTCGCCGGGCACATTCCCGGTGCGCGCAACCACCCCACGGCCAGCGTCGTCACGGCCGACGGCACGTTTCGCCCGGCGTCGGTGCTGAAGGCCGCGTTCGCCGCGAGTCTCGGCGACGTGGGCCCCGCGCACACGGTGGCCTACTGCGGCTCGGGCGTCACGGCGTGCCATTTGCTGCTGGCGCTGGAGCACGCCGGCCTGACCGGCGCGAAGCTGTACCCGGGCAGCTGGAGCGAGTGGTCGCGGGACCCGGCGCGCCCGGTGGCGAAAGGGGCAAGTGGCTAGTGGCCAGTGGCTAGAGTCTAGAGTCTAGAGTCCAGAGTCTAGAGTTCAGTCCGAAGCGGAGGCGGGCAGCGCCGGCGCCGCCACCGGCGGCTCCGCCTCTGACTGAACTCTAGACTCTGAACTCTGGACTACCGCGCACGCGTCCGATCACTGTTCACTCGCCCCTTTTTCCACTATCTTGCGCGCCTCTTTTTCCGGGCCACGCCGACGGCGCGGCACCTTTCCGACACGGGTGGAACGACCAAGTCAGTGGACAGCACCGCACGCAAGCCGGCCTGGACCGGCTCCTGGAAGGTCGAGGACTCCCTCGAGCTCTATGGCGTCAACGCCTGGGGTAACGGCTACTTCGGCATCAACGCCGCCGGGCACACCGTCGTGCGGCCGGACTGGAACGCCGAACGCGAGATCGACCTGCACGAGGTCATCACCGGCCTCGCCGCGCGCGACCTGACCACGCCCGTCGTCGTCCGCTTCTCGGACATCCTGCGGCACCGGCTCACGCGGATCCGCGACGCGTTCGCGACCGCGATCGCCGAGAACGAGTACAGGAACCGCTACTGCGCGGTGTTCCCGATCAAGGTCAACCAGCAGCGACTCGTGGTCGAGGAAATCTACGGCTACGGCCGCGAGTTCGGCTTCGGCCTCGAGGTCGGGTCCAAGCCGGAGCTGCTCGCCGTGATGGCGCTGACCGAAGGCGAGTCGCAGCGGCTCATCGTCTGCAACGGCTTCAAGGACGACAGCTACATCGAGGCGGTCATCCTCGCGGCCAAGCTCGGCCGCACGATCATCCCGGTGGTCGAGAATTTCTCCGAACTGCACCTGATCCTGAAGCACGCGAAGAAATACGGCGTGCGCCCGCGCATCGGCGTGCGAGTGAAGCTCGCCTCCGAAGGCGCCGGCCGCTGGCGCGACTCCGCGGGCGAGAAGAGCAAGTTCGGGCTGTTCGTGACCGAGATCCTGGAGCTGTTCCGCACGCTCAAGGAACAGGGCATGGAGGACTGCCTGCAGCTCGTGCACTGCCACCCGGGCAGCCAGCTGCAGGACATCCGTCGCGTCAAGGACGCGGTCACCGAGCTCGCGCACGTCTACGCCGAGCTCAAGCAGCTCGGCGCGGGGCTGCAGTACATCGACATCGGCGGCGGGCTCGGCGTCGACTACGACGGCAGTCGTACCAACTACGAGTCGTCGATGAACTACACGCTCGCCGAGTACGCGAGTGACGTCGTCTACCGCATCGCGAGCGTCTGCAACGCGCGCGGCATCGAGCACCCGGTCATCGTCAGCGAATCGGGTCGCGCGACCTGCGCGCACCACAGCGTGCTGGTCTGCGACGTGCTCGGCAGCTCGCGGCTCGACCGCTTCCGCGTCAGCGACGCGGACGAGCAGAAGGTCCGGGGCGAGGGCGAGATGCCGCAGCCGGTCAAGGACCTGCTCGACGCCTACCGCTCCGTCACCGAGCGCCGCGTGGTCGAGTGCTATCACGACGCGCAGCAGGCGCGCGAACAGGCGCTGCAGATGTTCAGCGTCGGCTACCTGGGGCTCGAGGCGCGTGGCCTGGTCGAGCGCCTGTACTGGGCGACCTGCGCCAAGATCCGCGACGTCGCACGCAAGCTGCCCGCGCTGCCCGAGGAGCTCGAGGGCCTCGAGGCGATCCTGAGCGACATCTATTTCTGCAACCTGTCGATCTTCCAGTCGCTGCCCGACAGCTGGGCCATCGACCAGCTGTTCCCGATCATGCCGATCCACCGGCTCGACGAGCGACCGGCACGGACCGCCGTGCTCGCCGACATCACCTGTGACTCCGACGGCAAGATCGACAACTTCGTGAGTCTGCGCGAAACCAAGCATTCGCTCGAACTGCACGACCTGCGCCCGGACGAGCCCTACTACGTCGCGGTGTTCCTCGTCGGCGCCTACCAGGAAACGCTCGGCGACCTGCACAACCTGTTCGGCGACACGCACGTGGTGCACATCAAGCTGCACGACGAGGGCGGCTGGTGGATCGAGGAGACGGTGAAGGGCGACACCGCCGCGGAAGTGCTGCGGTACATGCAGTACGACGTCGAACGGCTGGTGCCGCAGTTCGCGCGGGACTGCGAACGCGCCGTGCGCGAAGGCCGCATCACGCTGCCCGAGTCGCAGGCCATGCGGCGGTTCTACGAAGGCGAGCTCGTCGGCTACACCTACCTCGAGCCGTGAGCCGTCGCGCGACACACGCCGACCGGAGTTGACGGGGCACGCGGCCCGAGGCTCACGTTCCGCGTGTGCGCCGCGGAACGCGAGGGGCACGGGCGACGTCGCTGCGAGCCGGCGCGGGTCTACGGGCGCGGGCCGACCCAGCACAGCAGCGGCGCGAACCACTGCGGACGCCAGCTGAACGTGAACGTGACCGCGAGCGCCGCGGGTACCAACGCCATCACCCACACCAGCGACGCAATCGTGCCGTGGTCCAGCCACAGGCACAGGGCCAGCGACGCGGCCAGGGCCGCTGCACCCATCGCGCGCAGCGCCAGTGTCGTCCGTCGTGGGAGTGGCAACCCGTGCCGCAACTGGCGCCAGTGCCGCTCCATCGCGAGCGCGAGCGAGGCGAGGCCCAGCACCAGCAGCAGCACCACGAGCACGTAGAACAGCGCGTCAGGCATGGGCCGGCTCCCAGGTCGGGGCGGCGGACCAGAGCCGTCGCGCGGTCACGCCCGCGATGGCGGCAGCGGCGAGCAGCGTGAGATCCACACCGGCGACCGGCCAGTAGCCGGTGGTCAGCGTGTGCCAGAGGTGATCGCCGGTCGTGATCCAGTTCAGCAGCACGGCCGCGACCGCGAGGACGCTGACGGCGAGGCACTGCTCGGCCCAGGCGGCCGAGCGCCGCGCCTGCTGCACCGGTGCGCTGCGCCAGGCCGCGTGCAGCAGCGCACACAGCCACGCAATCCAGAACACGCGTTCCTCCCAGAGGCCGCGCGCCGGCAGGTCGTCCGGCAACAACCGGTTCGCCACGAGGATCGCCCCGGTCGCGATCAGGGTGCCGGTCACGGTGGTCACCGCGAGCGCGTCGACCCAGCGTGCGCCGCTCCTGCCCTCGCGCGCGTGTTGCTGCTTGCGTTTTTCGACGAAGAACAGGAACCCCGTGGCGACGCACACACAACCAGCCATGCCGCCGAGGAAGTAGAGCCAGCGCAGCAGCCAGTGCCGGAAGTGCTGCAGGTGCAGCCCGGTCAGGAAGTCGTTGATGCCCGCGACGACGCCCGGCGCCGGCTCGACCCGGATGACCTCGCCGGTCGACGCGCGAAAATGGATCCCCTCGCCCGTGAGCGAGACGCGGTCCGTGCCGGCGCGGTAGACGCTGACATAGCCGTTGGCATCGCCGAGGTGGTCGGCGAACAGCAGGCCGACTTCTCCGGCCATGCCGCGCTCGGCCCAGCGCCGCTGCGCCTCGGCGACCATCGCGTCCACGGACGCCATCGCGGCCGGCTGCCCCGACGGTTCGAGCGGCAAGCCGGTCCGTGTCGATTCGAGCTGCTCGTGCGCGTCGTGCAGCGGCTTGAGCACCTTTTCCGACACCGGCAGGTAGATGGCCGCGAAAACAATCAGGCCGGTCAGCGCGAAGAAGAAATGGAACGGCAGTGCGACGACGCCGGTCAGGTTGTGCAGGTCGAGCAGGCGACGCTGCGGCTGCTTCTGCGGCCGGAACGTGAACAGCTCGCGGAAGATCTTGCGGTGCATGACGACGCCGCTCACGAGCGCCGCGAGCATGACCAGAGCGGCGAACCCGACGATCCAGTAGCCCACGTTGTTCCACGCGTGCAGGTGCAGGCTGTAGTGCATGGGGTAGAAAAAATCGCTGCCGATCTTGAGCCGGTCCAGCGGCAGCGGCGTACCGGTGCGCGGGTCGATCGTGGCCCAGCCGTGCACGTGCTGGTGTTCGTCGGAGGCGTCCCTGGGCTTGTTCGGGATGCCGAACTCGCCACCGACCAGCAGCACCGGGTCGCGGTGCGTCGTGTACGCGTACAGCGAGGCGAGTTTGAGCGTGTCCGGGTCCGGCAGCGGACCGATCACGCGGCGAGCGGTTGCGACCATGTCGTCCGGATGCGGCTTGAGCTCGCGATAGACCGGCGCCAGCACCTCGTCGAACGACGGCATCGGCTGCGCCTCGAAACGCGTCTCGGGCACGGCCCAGCGGTCGATCTCGCGGTCGAACACCGACAACGAACCGAAGAAGAAGACCACGACGAGCACGTAGCCGAGCACGAGGCCGAACCACGTGTGGAGCCAGGTCATCGAGAGACGAAACGTCGGGAACACTGGGCGTTACCTCGGGGCCGCGGGCGAAGGGACGGGCTTACGTGACGACGACGGTCAGGAAACCAGGTGGCGCGTCAGCAGCCAGGCGCCGAGCGTCATGGCACCGCCGCCGCCGGCAAGCACCGTCCAGACGCGCGCCAGGCTCGCCGCCGCAAAGGCCCAGCAGAACAGGCCGAGGAACAGCAGGAACGCCAGCAACATCATGAGTGTCCAGGCATCGTCGTACTCCATGCCGCCGGCCACGAGCGCGGCGGTCCCAAACGCGGCGAATCCCCAGACGAAGCCATAACCGCCGAGCACGCTGGCCAGGACACGCGAAACGATCTGCGGGGCGGTCGGGGATTTGTTTTGCATGAGCAGCTATTTGGGACTGCGAAGGATTCTCATTCGCATGACCGTGTCGAGTCAAACGGGATCTGTACGGATGCCGCCGCCCGCTGGGAGCGGCGTCACCCCGAGGGCGCG
>DATMIB010000143.1:0-8506 GCA_035554635.1 Steroidobacteraceae bacterium
CGTAGTCGCGTGCGGCGTGCACCTCGAACGGTATCGAGGTGCCCGGCGCCGGTTGCGGGTCAGAACTCATAGTTCAGCGTGAGCCGCGCGTTCAGCGCGTCGCCGTAGTACAGGAACGAGCCGGAGCGGTAGCCGGCGAGGTAGTACTCCTCGTCGAACACGTTGCCGACGTTGAGCCGCAGGCCGAGCCGCTTGCTGAAGGTGTAGTCCGCGAACAAGTCGACGACCGTGTAGTCGGGAATCGGCTGCGAGTACTGGCCGTCCGGCGTCAGGCCCGGCGCCGAGTCCGGCTGGCCCGCGTACTTTTCGCTTTCGTACTTGACCGCGCCACCGACCGCGAGCGCCGGCGTCACGGCAAACCGGAGCTGCGCGAACGCCGTCGTGTCGGCGAAATTGCTCAGCGTCTTGCCGACGTTCGCCGGCACGTTCGACTCGAGCACCTCGGCGTCCATGAACGTCGCGCCGGCCTGCGCCGAGAGGCGTTCGGTGATGTTGCCAGTGACGCCGACCTCGATGCCACGCACGCGGTTCCTGCCCGTGTTCTGCGCACCGCTCGACTCGTAGCCCGTGGTGTTCGGCGTCTGCTCCATGACGTCGTCCTTGGTGATCTGGAACACCGCCGCGGTCAGCAGCAGCTTCTGGTCGAACAGGTTCCACTTGGTGCCGAGCTCGATGTTCTCGGTCTTCTCGGGCGCGCTGTCGGCGATCGTGACCTCGTTGCCCGGATCGACGCAGATGCCGCCGTAGCCGCAGCTGGAGCCGACGTCGGATTCGCCGCCGTTGATGTCACTCGCGGTCGAGTAGCCGAAGTAGACGTTGATGTCGGGCCGCACCTGGTAGGTGACGCCGAAGTGCCCGTTCCAGAGGTCGTCGTCGTACTGGTAGCGAGTGCGCTCGAACGTGGCGTTCTGCGTCACGGTGTCGTAGTCGAAACTGTCGAACCGCACGCCCGCGAACAGCGTCCAGCGCTCGCCGACGTCGACCGTGTCCATCACGTAACCGGACAGCGTCTTGACGTTCCAATCGATGTCCCAGCGACCCTTGGCGATCTGCCGGTTCATCAGCGTGCGCAGCCCGTCGACCGTGCTGCCGTCCGCATTGGTGGCGCACCAGGCGTTCAGCGCAGTGCCGTTGCCGGTGATGCAGTTCTGGCCCGAGTTGACGACGTCGTAGATGCCGTTGAGCACGGCATGGTCGGAGAACTCCGCGCCGACGATGAACTGGTGCGTGAGCCCCGCGAGGTCGCGGTCGAGCCTCAGGTTGGTCTGGTTGACGGTGTACTCGACCTCCTGCCAGCCCTGGTGCGTGCTGAGCGTCGTCGTGGCGTAGACGCCGTCCGGATTGTTCGGGCCGGTGTCCGAGCCACGGGCACCGGTCACGACGTAACCGTTGTCGGAGGTGCCATGGCGGGTCACGTTGCTGAGTCGCGTCGCCTCGCTGAACTCGTACTCCAGGCGTGCCGTGACCGTGTCGACGTCCGACTCGAGGAAGTCCTGCTTCTGCGCGTACACCGGCACGTGCTTCGCGGGCTTGCGGTCCGGCACGGTGCCGACCAGATAGCCGCCGATGTCCGGGTTGTCCTCCGCCTCGAGGCCGTAGTAGTCGACGGTCACGTCGAACTTGTCCGTCGCCGCCCAGTGGCCGGACAACGCGACGCCTCGCCGTTCACGGTCGGTGGGTCCGCGATCGGGCACTTCCTCGTAGCCGTAGAGCAGGTTGGCGCGCACGGCCACGCTGTCGCCGAGCGGCACGTTCGCGTCGACCGTGAAGCGCGTGTGCGCGTCGGTGCCGAGCGCGCCGGTGAACTTGGCGAAGTCGTATTCGGTGCTCGCCTGCTTGGTGATCGAGTTGATCGCCCCGCCCGCGGTGCCCCGCCCGGCGAAGCTCGAGTTGGGCCCCTTCGAGACCTCGACCTGCTCGGTGGCGAAGCTCTCGCGGATGGACATGCCGGGGTCGCGCAGGCCGTCGACGAACACGTCGCTGCGCGCTTCCTGGCCGCGGATGATGTAGCGGTCGCCGAACGCGTTGCCGTTCTCGCCGGTGCCGAGCGTGATGCCGGGCTGCGCGTCGAGGATGTCGCGGAGGTCGGTGTAACCGGAATCGTCGATCTGGGTCTTGGTCAGCACCGAGATGTTGAACGGTGTCTCGGCGATCGGCCGCGTGATGCGTTCGTCGCCCGAGGTCTTCGCCTTGTACGGCGCGCCGGCCTCGGCGTTCGGGTTGGTGTCGATCGTGCGTTCCTCGATCTGCAGCTTGTCGAGGTCGATCACGTCCGCCGCGACCGTTGCCTGGAGCGGCGCCAGCAGCGCCGAGGAGACGCCCAGGGCGAGCGTCGTGCGCGCGAAACCCGGCGCCGTCGGCGCGTTGCGGAAGCTGGCGGGCAGTTTGATGCGGGCGTTGCGGTGAGGCACGTGGGGGTCTCCTGCGGTTTCTTGTCGTGGCAGTGCGTCAGCGGTCGGTGATCAGCGAGTACTCGACCGGGATGGCCAGGGCCAGCTCGTCGCGGTCCATGAATCCCGGGATCGAGGGCAACGGGTTGGCGCGCGCGAGCATTTCCATTGCGGCGCGATCGAGTTCGGGATGGCCGGAGCCCTGCTTGACGGCCGAGGCGAGCAGCCGGCCCGCGGCGTCGATCGTGAATTCGAGGACGACGGTGCCCTCGACCTTGGCTTTCTTGAGTTCGCGCGGGTACGTCTTGTGACGGTTGAGCTGCCGCATGATCGCCGCGATGTACCGGCGGACCTCGTCGGGGTTGCCCGCCAGCGCATCAGCACCGGCGCGTGTCGGTTCCGGTCCCGGCGCAGCGGCCGTCGGCGACGGTGCGGGGAGGTCGACCGGCGCCATCGCGACCAGTGCGGACGACGGCGCGGGTACCGTCTCCGGGACGGCCAACGGGGGTGCCGGGGCCGGGTCGGCGGGCACCGGCCGGCTGGGTGGGCTCGGCTGTTGCGGCGTGACCGGCTCGACCGGCGCCGCGGGGGGCGCGACCGGCTCGACCGGCGCCTCGCTCGGTGGCGCGAGCACCTCCGCAAAGATCGGCGGTGGCGGCGCCTCGCGGTCGACCTGCGGACGAACGTGGAGCAGGGCCGCGAGCGCCAGCACATGCCCCGTCACGACGAGGCTCAAGCTGCGCCAGTCCAAAGACCCCGGCGATCGTTGCCGGGTCGTATTGCCCTGAGTCTTCATTGCACGAAGTGCTTTTCTTGTCGTCTGGCAGCGTGCCGCCTGCTGAGGACGTGCAAACTACCCGAAACAAGAATGATTCTCAATAGAAATGAGAATGAGACTCGTTAGGGCGAACAGTGAACGAGCGCCGCCCTTACGAATGACGGCGCAGGACCGGCGGCGGGCGCCGGTACGATCGCCGCCTAGGCCGGCGCGAACTCCACGGTGACGTGCACGAGTTCCTCGTGGATCGACAGCGCCCGCCGCACGTCCTCGGCGTCGAGTGCGCGAGCCGGCTTGAGGCTCACGATGCAGGCGTACTTGCCCTTGCCGACCCGCCAGACGTGCAGGTCCCGCAAGACGGCGGCCGGGTCGAGCTGGTGGACCACCTCGCGCACCTCCTCGACCACCGGCGCATCCATTTCCGCGTCCAGCAGCACTCGCCCGGTATCGTGCAGCAGGCCCCAGGCCCAGCGCGCGACGAGCACCGTGCCGACCAGGCCCATCACCGGGTCCATCCAGGTCGCGCCGAAAAACTTGCCGCTGAGCAGCGCGACGATCGCAAGCACCGACGTGACCGCGTCCGCCACGACGTGCAGGTAGGCCGAGCGCAGGTTCAGGTCGTGGTGGTGCCGCCGGGACTTCTGACCGTGGGCGTCGTCATCGCCGAGCGCAGCGGCGTGCCCGTGATCGTGGTCATGGTCATGGTCGTGGTCGTGGTCGTGGTCGTGGTCGTGACCATGACTGTGCCCGTGCCCGTGGCCATGACCGTGTCCGTGGCCATGGTCGTGGCCGTGGTCCTCGCCGGTCGAGAGCGCCCAGGCGGAGACGACGTTGACGACGAGGCCGATCACCGCGACCAGGATCGCCTGGTCGAACTGGATCTCGGTCGGGTTGACCAGCCGCACGATCGACTCGAAACCCATGTAGGCGGCGACGGCCATCAGCAGCACGGCGCTCGTGTAGCCGCCGAGCACCTCGATCTTCCAGGTGCCGAACGCGAACCGCGGGTCGTGCAGGTGACGCCGGGCCAGCGCGTAGGCGCCAGCCGAGACGCCGAGCGCGAGCGCGTGCGAACTCATGTGCCAGCCGTCGGCCAGCAGCGCCATCGAGCCGAACACGGTGCCGGCGAGGATCTCGATCACCATCATCGCCGCGGTGAGCCACATGACCTGTCGCGTGCGTCGCGCCGCGGTCGGGTTGTGCAGGTCGAAGACGTGGGAGTGGAGCGGCTCGAAGGCAGGTGGCATGGCGGGTCTCGCGTATACTGCGGGGGAGTATACAGGCCGGGGTCCACATGGCGCACGTGAAGCGGGATCGAGACTCACTGCTGAAGCGCACGCGACGGTTGCGCGGCCAGGTCGAAGCCGTCGAGCGCGTCATCGAGAACGGCGGCGACTGCGACGCCGTGCTGCAGCAGCTCGCCGCGATCCGCGGCGCCGCGAACGGGCTGATGATGCAGGTGCTCGAAGGCCACGTGCGCGAGCACCTCACGCCGAAGGCCGACACCGATCTCGACGTGCTGGTTTCGGTGATGCAGCGGTACCTGCGTTGACGCGACCCCGCCTGCGCGACGACGTACCGCACCGTCGATGCGGTGCGGAGACTGGCCGCTCTCAGCGCGTCGGGGGCGGTGCCACGCGCACGCCCGGCACCTCGCCGTTCCATTGCCGCCAGGCCGACCGCACGACGTCGACCGAGGTGTGCAGGAACAGCGTCGAGATCACGAGTGCGACGCCCAAGTCCGGCCACGAACTGCCCGTCCACGCGACGAGACCCGCCGCGGCGATGACGCCCAGGTTGCTCGCCACGTCGTTGCGCGAGCAGAGCCACACGCTGCGCATGTTCACGCCGTCGTTGCGATAGCGGTAGAGCAACCCGAAGCACGCCAGGTTCACGAGCAGCGCCAGCACGGCCGTGCCGGCCATCCACGTCGCCAGCGGCTCGCCGCCGCCCCGGAAGCGCCAGAGCGCCCCGCCGAGGACCGCCAGGCCGAAAACCGCCTGGACCGCGCCCTTGAGCAACGCCGCGCCCGCTTGCGCGCGCAGCGTGGAGGCCACCACGCCGAGCGTTACGGCGTAGACCAGCGCGTCGGCGAGGCTGTCGAGCGCATCCGCCTGCAGGCCGCTCGACTGCGCCCACCAACCGACCAGCAACTCGGTCGCGAACAGGCCCGCGTTGAGGAACAGCACGACCCACAAGACCTGCCGCAATTGCGCGGTCCGTTTCGGGTCGACCTTGCTGCAACCATTCGCACAACAACCGCTCATCGCCGGGCTCCATCGTCGCTGGGCGAAGACCAGGGCCTGTGGCGGCTACCGGGTCAAGCTGCCGGGGCTCGCCACGGCCGGCATGGTCAGAGCATTCCCGCCGCTCGCGCAAGTCTCAGTTGCGCGAGACTGGCGTCGAGCGCCGCCTCATCGCGGTTGCGCCACGCCTGCACCCGGAGCGATTCCGCCTCAAGCAATTGGGTTTGCGTGCCGAGGCCTGCCGCGTAGCGCTCCTGCGCGATGCGCAGGCTCTCCTGCGCCTGCTCCGCTGCGTGCGCCGTGAGCTCGATGCGTTGCTTCGCCTCCTGCCACCCGAGCCACGCCTCGCGCACCTGCAAAGCGATGAGCGATTCGGCGTCGGCGCGCTGCTGGGCCGTCGCACGTTTCGTTCGTTCGAGTGCCGCGGCACGCTTGCGTGCCTGGCCGCCGTCGAACAATGCCCACTGCACGCCGACCCCGGCCATGCCGACCGTCTCGTCGTCGAGGAACTGGTTGCCGAGGTACTGGTACCCGCCGGTCAACACGACCTGCGGCAACGCACGCGAACGCTCGGTCGTGGCCATCCGGCCGTATGCCTCGGCCTGGGCGTCGAGCATGCCGAGTTCGGCACGACGCGCGAGGGCCTGCTCGCTCAATGCCTCGACGCTCTCGGGCATGCCCGACGGGACGTCGACGACCTCGTCGAGCTCGACCACGCGGTCCAACGCGGCTCCCAGCCGTCGGTTGTACGTCGCCAAAGCGACCACCTCGGCGTTCGCGGCCCGCAACGCCTCCTGCTTCGCGTTGGCGAGCGCGACCTGTGCGGTCAGCAGCTCGTTCCGGGGCACGAGTTCACGCTCGAAGAGGCTGGCCGTGTCGCGCTCCAGCGACTCGAGCGTGCGCTGGTTGCTCCGGGCCACCACGAGCGCCTTGCGTGCCCGCAGGACTCCGACGTACGCCTCGGCCACCGCCAGCCTGACGTCGCCCGAGGTCGCGTCGACACGTGCGTCGGCGGCGTGCGCTCGTGCCTCGGCGGCCGCGATGTCCGAGGAGATCCGGCCGCTCGTGAACAGCGGCAGCGTGACCGTCGCCGCACCCGTTGCGAACGCGTCGTGCCCGAACAGCGGCGGCGCCTGCAACGGCAGGCCTGTCCAGGAGAAGTCGAACGCCGGCGAGTCGTCGAGGCGCGTGTAAGCGCCGCCCACGGTGACCGTCGGCCAGCGCTGGCCCCGCGCGGCCTGCGCGTCGAGCCCCGCGGCTTCCGCGTGCGTGCGCGCCGCGGCAAGGGACTGGTCGTGCTGCTGTGCCAGCGCCCATGCATCCGTGAGCGATTCCGCGGACGCCGCGCCCGCGGTCGCGAGCAGTGCGACCGCGAGCAGGCAAGTGAAACGCCGGAGCAACGCAGTGATCATGGCTCGGCCCCCTGACCGGGAAGTGCAGCATCGGTGGCCGACGTCGCGCCCGTCGCGCGCCCCACGCGCGCGGCCGCGGCGGCCATCCGCTGGCGGTAGCCGAAGTACAGGATCGGGATCAGGATCAGCGTCAGCGCGGTCGACACGAGGATGCCGAAGATCAGCGAGACGGCGAGGCCGTTGAAGATCGGGTCGTCGAGAATGAAGAACGCGCCTGTCATCGCGGCGACGGCCGTCAACGCGATCGGCCGCGCCCGCACCGCCGCGGCGCGAATCACCGCATCGGCCAGCGGGCGGCCCGCGGCGACCTCGAGGTTGACGAAGTCGACGAGCAGGATCGAATTGCGCACGATGATGCCCGCGAGCGCGATCATGCCGATCATCGAGGTGGCGGTGAACTGCGCCCCGAGCAGCGCATGACCGGGCATCACGCCGATCACGGTGAGCGGGATCGGCGCCATGATCACGAGCGGCACCGCGTACGAACCGAACTGCGCGACCACCAGCAGGTAGATCAGCACCAGGCCGACCGAGTACGCGAGTCCCATGTCGCGGAACGTCTCGTACGTGATCTGCCACTCGCCGTCCCACTTGATGCTCGGCCCCTGGGAATCGGCCGGCGGCTCGAAGAAGAACTGCTCGACCTGCGTGCCCGACGGCAGGGCCTGCCGCAGCTTGCCGGACAGCGCGAACATGCCGTACAGCGGGCTGTCGGTGCGACCGACGGAGTCCGCCGTGACCCAGGCGAGCGGCCGCAGGTCCTTGTGGTAGATCGCCTCGTCCCAGGCGCGCCGCTCCGCCACGGTCACCTCGGACAACGGCACCAGGGCGCCCGAGTTCGAACGCACGCGCAAGGCCAGGATGCTCGCAAGGTCGGCCTTGTCCGGCACTTCGAGCTCGAGCCTCACCGGGATCGGGTAGGTTTCGCTGCCGGCATGCACGTACGTGGCATCGAGCCCGCCGAGCGCCGCGGCCAGGGTCCGCGCCACCTCGGCCTGGTCGACGCCCAGGCGCGCGGCGCGGGCACGATCCACGCGCGCGACGATGCGCGGACTCGGGGCTTCGCGACTGTCGTCGACGTCGACGATGCCGTCCGTGTCGTCGAAGACGCTGCGGATTTCCTGTGCGAGTTGCCGGCGCGACGCATCGAACGGCGCGTAGACCTCGGCCACGAGCGGCGCCTGCACCGGGGGACCGGGCGGCACCTCGACGACCTTGACCGAGCCGCCGTGACGGCGACCGATCTCGGCGAGCGCGGGCCGCATCTCGAGCGCGATCTCGTGGCTCTGTCGCGAGCGATGGTGCTTGTTGACGAGGTTGACCTGCAGGTCACCGACCTCGGGGCCGCGGCGCAGGTAGTACTGGCGCACGAGCCCGTTGAAGTTGATGGGTGCGGCAGTGCCCGCATACACCTGGTAATCGGTCACCTCGGGCCGGCGGGCCACCTCTGCCGCCAGCGCGTCGAGCACGCGGGCGGTCTCCTCCACCGGCGTGCCCTCGGGCATGTCGAGCACGACTTGGAACTCCGACTTGTTGTCGAACGGCAGCATCTTCAGGACGACCCACTGCAGCACGACCAGCCACACCGCCGCGGCAATGGCGGCGAGCGTGCCGAGGTAGAGCCGGTGCCTGCGCCCGCGCGAGGCACTACCTCGCAGGAACGGCGACATCAGCCGCTCG
>DATMIB010000144.1:0-11073 GCA_035554635.1 Steroidobacteraceae bacterium
ATCGGCGACGTGACGTGGTCGCTGCGTCCGCGCGAATCCACCGGTGTCGAGCTCATTGCCGCAGGCGACGTCGTCGCCACGCGCGCCGCGATCGAGCGCAGCATCAGCTACGGCTACGCCGCGGCGAGCGTCGAGCAGCAATTCGGTCCGCGATGGACCGCGACCGGGCTCGTCGGCTGGCAGCCGTTTACCGACGGCAACGCGCGCACCCAGTTTCGCGCCCGGCTGATCTACGCGTTGATGCCGGAACAAGGCGTGTCTGCTCAGGCACGCTGGCGGCAGTACTCGAGCAGCGAGCAGGATGTCGAGCGCGCGTATTTCAACCCCGAGCATTACCGCAACTGGGACGTCGGCTTGACCTGGCGCCGGCGCGTGCACGGCTGGACGGTCGCTGGCCTGGCTGGGCTCGGCAACGAGCGTGTCGACGATCAGTCCTGGACGTCCACCGGCATCTTCGAGCTGCGTGCCGAAGGGACGCTGCGCAACGAGAGCGTGCTGTCGCTGGGCCTCGTGTACAGCCGTGCCGCGGGCTTCGCGACCGCACCAGACTACTGGTACGGCGCCTTCAATGTCGGCCTGACGGTGCCGTTGCGGTAGCTACGTTGGGGGCGAGCGCCGCGCACGCACGACCCGGCGCCAGTTCCGTTGCGGGATCCCGCCAGGCCAGACCGAAAAAAATGCCCCCGTGATCCGGGGGCATTTTCGTTCGAGGCTCGTGCGGGGCGCATCCGCAACGGCCCGTCCGCGACCTCCCTGCGTCAGAGTTGCTCGACCTTGAGGATCGTCATTGCCGAGTCGTCGGGCGTCGCATACAGGCCCCAGCGATTGTGCTCGATGTAGAAGTTGAGCTCCGTCCCTTTCTTGAGGTCGGAGTACTTCATCTTCTTGCCTTCCATGCTCGCCATCTGCCCTGCCGCGGGCTTGAACGTCGCCCGCGAGACGGCCTTTCCGTCCTTGTCGAGAAACTCGACCGTAGTCGAATCGGCCGAGGAACTGACGACCTTGCCGGTGTACTTGACGTAGACGCTGCCGTTCTTCTCCATCACGCCGCGGCACAACACCTTTGCGTTCGGCAGCTTGGCCAGCACTTCCTGGCTGAAATTCACGCTGTCGCAACCGTAATTGGGGCTGGCCGCCAGCGCGACTGCCGGGCCCGCCAGCAACGACGCACAGGCCATGGCACCGAGAATCCTGTTCATCTTCGTTCTCCTCTCTGGTCCCTTGGAAGGTTCGGAAAACTACAGGTCGCCGCTATTGTGCGCCCGGCGCGCGCATGCGGGTACATCCAACCCAAGCCTGCACTGGGACGACCCGCCCCTGGGGCGGGCCGCCCAGTTGCATCAGGGCGCAGGGCGGTTCGCTGCGCTCACTTCAGGACCAATTCGCGGATCAGCTCGTCGCCGATCAGCGTCCGCAGCTTGCCGCGCTCGACCGTCTTCGCGGTCTGTTGATCGAGGTTGCCGAAGATCTTCTCGACCAGCGCGTCGGTCTTTGCGTTGAGGTCGTCGAGTGCTGCCATGTTCTTCGCGATCGTGACCAGATAAAGGTCCGGGTCGTCCGGCCGGCGCGGCGATGCGGCGTAGACGTTCCAACCGACGATGATCCCCGCCTTCTTCTGTTCCTCCATCAGCTGCTTGTACGGGCCGGCGATGTACTTCATGTACTCCTCGAACATGCCCGGCTGTGTCCGGATCGCCGAGACGTTGAGCACGTTCCCTTCCGTGTACGGACGGTCCGCGGTCCAGGCCGGGAAGGCAAAGCCCAATAGCACAACGAGTGCGCAAAGCGCACGGATCCTGCTGCTCATCGTGATTCCCCTTTTTTCCTTGTCGTGAGACGAGAGAACCCGCGATCCGTGCGGCTCCAGTCCGATGACGAAACCACGGGCCGTGCGAATGTACGCCTCGCTCGCGGCAGGGTCATGCCGCGGCGCAATGCAAGCTCGTGTTTCATTGCAGGAGCACAGCGGCGGCCATTCCGCGGCGAAGCCGTCCGGTAGAATGCACACCCCACTCCACCCAGCTCGAGTGTCATGCCTCTATCCGTCGTCATCCTGGCTGCCGGCCAGGGCAAGCGCATGAAGTCGGACCTGCCGAAGGTCCTGCAGCCGCTCGCGGGCCGCCCGCTGTTGAAACACGTCATCGACACGGCGCGCCAGCTCGAGGTCGACGGCATCCACGTCGTCTACGGCCACGGCGGTGAGCGCGTGCGTGAAACGCTCGCCCGCGAACAAGTGCAGTGGGCGCTGCAGGCCGAGCAGCACGGCACGGGTCATGCCGTGCAGCAGGCGATGCCCGGCGTGCCGGACGACCATCTGGTGCTCGTGCTCTACGGCGACGTGCCGCTGGTCGAAACCGGGACGCTGCGGCGCCTGGTCGACGCCGCCGCGAACGGTGACGCGCTGGCGCTGCTCAGCGTGCGCATGCAGGACCCGACCGGCTACGGGCGGATCGTGCGTGACCGTGCCGGCACGGTCGTGCGCATCGTCGAGCACAAGGACGCGAACCAGAAGGAACGCGCGATCGACGAAGTGAACACGGGGCTGATGGCCGCCTCGGCCGGACGCCTGCGCGAATGGCTCGGCCAGCTGCGCAACGACAACGCGCAGGGCGAGTACTACCTCACCGACGTCGTGGTCATGGCGGCGCGCGCGGGGCTCAAGGTCAACGCGATCCTCGCCGAGCGCGAGGACGAGGTGCTCGGTGTCAACGACAAGGTGCAGCTCGCCGAGGTCGAAGCCGTGTACCGGCGTCGTCGCGCACACGAACTGATGCTGCAGGGCGTGACGCTGGTCGACCCGCTGCGCTTCGACGCACGCGGCACCGTGACGGTCGGCCGCGACGTGCAGATCGACGTCAACGTCGTGCTCGAGGGCGACGTCCGCATCGGCGACCGCGTCCGCATCGGCCCCAACACCTCCATCCGCGACTGCGAGATCGGCGACGATGTCGAGATCCTCGCCAACTGTGTCTGCGACCGCGCGAAGATCGGCTCACGCTCGATCGTCGGCCCGTTCGCGCGGCTGCGCCCCGACGCCGTGCTGCACGAGGAAGTGCACGTCGGCAATTTCGTCGAAGTGAAAAAGACCGAGCTCGGCCGCGGCGCCAAGGCCAACCACCTGACGTACCTCGGCGATGCCACGGTCGGCGCACGCGTCAACGTCGGCGCCGGCACGGTCACGTGCAATTACGACGGCGTGAACAAATGGCGCACCGAGATCGGCGAGGGCGCCTTCATCGGCAGTGGCACGATGCTCGTGGCGCCGGTGAAAGTCGGCGCCGAGGCGACGATCGGTGCCGGCTCGACCATCACGCGCGACACCGCCGACGGCAAGCTCACGCTCGAGCGCAGCAAGCAGACGACGATCGACGGCTGGAAACGGCCGGTGAAGAAGTAAGACCACCCACCGGACATCCGGCGTGTGCACGCCGGAAGCCGGTGGATGACCGGTCGGTCAGAGGTACTTCGCGAGCCAGCCCTGCACTTCGCCGTAGAAGTAGCGGCTGTTCTCGCCCTGCAGGATCCAGTGGTTCTCGTCCTGGAACACGACGAGCCGGCTCGGCACGTTCTGCCGTTGCAGCACCGTCCAGAACTCGAGGCCGTTGTTGATCGGCACGCGGAAGTCGCGCTCGCCGAAGGTCACGAGGATCGGCGTCTTGAGCTTGGCCGAGCGGTAGAACGGGCTCTGCTCCTTCCACAGCGGCAGCTCTTCCCAGGCCGGGCCGCCGATGTTGCGCTCGCGACCGTACACGACGTCGCTCGTCGTCCACTGCGTGCGCAGGTCGTAGAGGCCGGCGTGGCTCACGAGCGCCTTGTAGCGGTCGGTCGTCACCGCGAGCCAGTTGGTCAGGTGCCCGCCGTAGCTGGCGCCGCCCGCGGCCTGGCGTGAGGCATCGATGAAGCCGTAGCGGCGGATCGCTTCGTCCGCGGCCTCGTTGACCTCGTTGCCGGGTCCCGCGAGCGGGTCGCCCTGGATGCTGCGCGCGAACTGCTCGCCGAAACCGGTCGAACCGCTGTAGTTGGTCAGCAGCACCACGTAGCCCGGCTGCGCGAGCAGGTGGTAGTTCCAGCGGATCACGAAGTCGTCCTTCCACATGCTGTGGGGGCCGCCGTGGATCAGCACGAACAACGGGTACTTCTTGCTCGGGTCGAAGCCCGGCGGCTTCACCAGCAGGTTGTGGATCTGCTTGCCGCGGCTCGACTCGAACCAGAACTCCTCGGCAGGCTTCCAGTCGATCGCCGCCGCACGCTCCTGGTTGAACGACGACATCGCCGACCAGCGGCCGCTGCCGAGGTCGATGCGGCCGAGTTCAGGCGGGTTGACGGCGCTGGCCCAGATCGCGGCGACCACCGGCTTGCCGGCCGAGCCACCCACCGCGATACGCGGGTAGGTGCCGGCCGTGAGCTTGCCGATTTCCTTCGCCGGGCCCTTGCCGAGCTTCACCTCGAACAGCTTGTCGTGCCCTGCCCGTTCGGCGAGGAAGAACACGCGGCGACCGTCCGGTGCCGGCTCGAACTGGCCGACCGAGCCGTCGAAGTCGGCGGTCAGGACGCTGCGACCCTCGAGCGACGGCCACGACCAGCGCACCAGGCGCGAGTCGACGTAGGTCCACTGCTCGGACGTGGGTTCGACCTTGGCCAGCAGCACCTTGCCGTCGCGCGTGAACGCGGGCGAGGAGTAATCGCCTTCGTCACCGGTCAGCCGGCGCGGCTCCGCGCCGTCGAGCCCGACCTGCCACAGCGAGGTGCGAACCTCGGCGTTCGCCGATCGGTCGCGCTCCGTGGTCGCCGCGAACACGACGCCGCGACCGTCCGGGGTCCAGGCCGCGTCGATCGTGTCGCCCTCGTTGCCGAGGCGGCCACCGTAGCCGCGCGACTTGCGCATCTCGCTGCTCGCGAGCAGGTCGCGTGCCGGCGCGGCGTTGCCGCCGATCGCCTGCACCATCAGCGACGGACGCATTTCGTCGAGCCAGCGGTCCCAGTGGCGCACCGGGAACCCGTCGTACGCGCGCGCCTTGTCCTTGCGCGCCTTGCGCTGGGCCGCGGCCTTGCGGTTGTCGTCCTCGGTCACGGCCCCCGGGTGCGTGGGACCGACGAACAGGATCGAGCGGCCATCGGGACTGAACTTCGGCGACTTGGCGCCGCCCGGCCAGTTGGTCACGCGCTGCGCATCGCCGCCGGCGAGGTCGAGCACGTAGACCTGGGCGGCCTCGTCGTCCTCGCGCTTGGCCGTGAAGGCGAGCCGCGCGGAGTCGGGGCTGAACACCGGGTCGCCTTCCGACGCCTTGGTCGCGGTCAGGCGACGCATCGGCTGCTTGCCGTCGCTCGCGACGATCCAGAGGTCGCTGCGGCCCTGGCCTTCCTCGTACGAGGGTTCGGACACGGCGATCACGAACCAGCGGCCGTCCGGGCTGACCGCGAGCGCGCCGGGGCGCTTCATCAGCCAGAGGTCCTCGTGGGTGATCGGGCGCAGGGCCGGTGCGGCCGCCGCGGCCGGCACCGCCGTCGCAGGGGTTACGGCTGACTCAGACGCCGGCGCAGCAATGTCCGCCGAGGCCGTGGCCGCGGCGAACAGGGACGACAGGCAAAGCAGCGGGACGGCGCGCACGCGCCGGATCGGGTCATGCATCGATGGGCTCGCTTGGGCAGTGAAACGGGCGCGCCCGCCCGGCATCGCCGGCGGCGCCTGGAAAGTCTAATCCAGACGAACTGTGAGGCGGGCCGTGGATGGATCCAGACCCCGGTGGACTACAATTGCGCCAAAGCACCGGCGCCGGACGCCGGCCCAGGGCACGGCCAGCCACCTGAATCGCCAAGGATTTCGGCCGGCCCTGCCAACCCAGGAACAAGGAATCCCGCATGTGCGGAATCGTTGGAGCCGTCGCCGACCGTGACATCGTCCCGATCCTGATCGAGGGCCTGCGGCGCCTCGAGTATCGCGGCTACGACTCCGCGGGGGTCGCGGTGCTGAACGGCTCGGGCAGCATCAAGCGCCTGCGCACGGTCGGCAAGGTGCGCAAGCTCCAGGACGCGCTCGACGACGACCCCACTCATGGGCCGCTCGGCATCGCGCACACGCGCTGGGCCACGCACGGCGTGCCGAGTGAGCGAAACGCACACCCGCACATCTCGCGCGACGGCATCGCGATCGTCCACAACGGCATCATCGAAAACCACGACGAGCTGCGAGCCGAGCTCAAGAACGCCGGCTACGAGTTCAGCTCCGAGACCGACACCGAAGTGATCGCCCACCGGATCCACTTCCACCTGCAGCAGACGCACGACCTCTTCAAGGCCGTGCGCGCGACCGTGGCGGAACTCGAAGGCGCCTATGCGCTCGCGGTGATTTCGCAGGACGACCCCGAACGCATCATCCTCGCGCGCGAGGGCTGCCCGGTCGTGGTCGGCATCGGCGAGGGCGAGAACTTCGTCGCCTCCGACGTGGCCGCGCTGCTGCCCGTCACGCGCCGGTTCGCAATCCTCGAGGAAGGCGACGTCGCCGAGGTGCGGCGCAAGGGCTTCCGCGTGCTCGACCACGAGGGCAATACGGTCGAGCGCAAGGTGTACGAGAGCGAGCTCTCGGCCGACGCGGCCGAAAAGGGCGAGTACGCGCACTACATGCTCAAGGAAATCCACGAGCAGCCGCGCGCCGTGGCGCAGACGCTCGAGGAGCGTGTCGCGGGCGGCAAGCTGCTCGAGGCCGCGTTCGGCCCGAAGGCGCAGGCCGTGTTCGCGAAGACCGAGGCCGTGCGCATCGTCGCCTGCGGCACGAGCTACCACGCCGGCGTCGTCGCCAAGTACTTCATCGAGCAGATCTGCCGGCTGCCGTGCTGGGTTGAGATTGCGAGCGAATACCGCTACCGCAACCCCGTCGTGCCGAAGAACACGCTGTTCGTGAGCGTCTCGCAGTCGGGCGAGACTGCCGACACGCTCGCCGCGCTGCGCAGTGCGAAGCAGTCGGGCTACCTGTCGCAGCTCGCGATCTGCAACGTGCCCGAGAGCTCGCTCGTGCGCGAATCGGAGCTCGTGATGCTGACGCGCGCCGGCCCCGAGATCGGCGTTGCCTCGACCAAGGCGTTCACGACCCAGCTCGCGGCGCTCAACATGCTGGTGGTCGCGCTGGCCAAGTTCCACGGCGCCGACGCCGAGCGCGAACGCGGGCTCGTGCAGAAGCTGCTCGGCATCCCGTCGCTGATCGAGGCCACGCTCAAGCTCGACCCGGTGATCCGCGAGCTGGCGCAACGGTTCGTCGACAAGCAGCACGCGCTGTTCCTGGGCCGTGGCGCGATGCACGCGATCGCGCTCGAGGGCGCGCTCAAGCTCAAGGAAATCTCGTACATCCACGCCGAGGCCTATGCCGCTGGTGAGTTGAAGCACGGGCCGCTCGCGCTCGTCGACAAGGACATGCCGGTCATTACCGTCGCGCCCAACAACGACCTGCTCGAGAAGCTCAAGAGCAACCTGCAGGAGGTACGCGCGCGCGGCGGCGAGCTGATCGTGTTCGCGGATCCCGAATCAGCGATGCAGGACTCCGACGGCGTCACCGTGATCGAGATGCCGCGTCATGTGAGCTACTTCCAGGCGCCGGCCGTGTACACCGTGCCGCTGCAGTTGCTGGCGTATCACGTCGCGATCCTGAGGGGGACGGACGTCGATCAGCCGAGGAACCTGGCGAAGAGCGTGACAGTGGAGTGATCGCGAGCTGTCCGGCACAGGGGTTGTGTGCCGGGAAGAATATCGGCACCCAAGGACGATTTCGGTTACGGCGCCTTGTTGGTCCGCTCGCTGTCAGTCTTGGATGAGCGAGCATGCAACCGCGGTAATCGCCGCCTGCCTGCGCAAGGTAGGCGGATCGCGCAGATGTCGCCATGCGCCGCTCGACCCAAAAATTCGTGCCGAATCCGCCAGGGTTTGGTGCGGGGCACCCGGCGCCAGCACTCTGGCAAGAGCGCCGCGTAATCTTGCGCATCCTCGGCAGTCACCAGCCGAGCCGTTCGATCAATCGGAGAGTCGCACCGAATTTCCGGGTTGCCTCTGCCGACTGCATGTGGCCGGTGCGCACGGCCAAGACGGGCTGAATCGGCGACGCCGCGACCGTGATGCGCGCCGCGGCTGTAATGCCGTCGCCATCATCCGCCTCGACCCCAGCACGTAGCGGCCTACGCGTCCGTTCGGTGGCCCACCGAAATCCCGGCCGTGACTGCTGCAGGCTACTGGAACCGTCCCCGCTGTTGTGGACGCCGCTCGGCGTCCAGTGGGTGTCAAACCGAGGCGACCCGAGCGCACCGTGTTCGACTCGCGCTACGAGGCGAACCTGGAATTGCAAGGAGGCTGAACGCAATGACGACGTCTCCCTTCCGTGAACGCTGCGCACGTTTGTTTCGGCGGTTCCAGCAACGCGTCGCGGCTCCGCCGGAGACCGTGCGGGGCGAGCCCGCCCCTCGGGCTCTGTCGGAACCGACCGATCGCCAGGAACTCGAGTCATGGGAGAACGAAGGCGGGGCCGGGGCTCGACGTGCGCAAGGGGTCGATCCACGCGCACCCGCGCAATCAAGTATGCGGTGACGTTAGCGCTTCGGTTATACGGACGCATGAACCGCCGGCGAGGCCCAGTCCGATAGGTGCGTCACCGCACCGACAGCCACCGGGTTCGGCGTCAGACTCGCCCGATGAACACACACACACGACGAAGCAGGACCTTTCCCCTCGCAGTGATTGCGACCGGGCTCGCGATCACGCTCATGACGGCCACGGGTTGCGCAGTCACTCGAGGACAGCAGACGGCCGGAGCCTACCTCGACGACTCTGCGATCACTGCGAGCGTCAAGACCCGCATGCTCGACGACGACAGGGTCGCGGGCACGTCGATCACGGTCGAGACCCTGAACGGCACGGTCATGCTGTCGGGCTTCGCGCGCAATGCCGATGAAAAGGCGGCCGCCGAGAGCATCGCTCGCAAGGTCGAGGGCGTGAGAGACGTCAAGAACCAGATCACCGTCCGCCCGCCGGCCTGAGAAGGTCACTGGCGACGGCCCGCGATCCGACCCACCCACATACACACACAAGGAGAAACTTATGATTGAGGCAAACGAGCCGCGACGGATGGTCGTCTGAACCAGGCGACCGTTCGTAGGGCGCCCCGGAGTCCTTCGTGATTCCGGGGCGTTTTTGCGAGCGCACGCCGCCGCCTGCATCGCATCGTGGGACCGCATCGATTCATGTGAGACCTATTCGGCCGCGGCTGGAAACTCGCCGCCGGTGATCGAGCACGCTCTCGATCGGGCTAACGGGCCGCTTCCGCACCCTTGGGCAGTACCACCGTGAAGACGGTCTGACGGCCCTTCGATTCGGCTGCAATCGCGCCGCCGTGGGCCCTGGCGATTTCCCTGGCGATGTACAGGCCCAGGCCTAGCCCCGAGTCGTGGCGGCCGGCCCCTGTCTTGCCTCGCCGCATCGGCTCGAAAATCCGTGCGAGCGTCTCCCCGTCGATCGTCTCGCCCGCGTTCGCTACCGTCAAACAGACGTTGGATGCGGCACCGCGCAGGGTCACGTGAATCGGCTCTTTCGGCTCGCCGTACTGAACTGCATTGACGACGAGGTTATTGAGCATCTGCTGAAACCGCCCCGAGTCCCAGGCGCCGCTGCAGTCGCCCGTCACTTCCAGGTCCAATGCGTGTTCGCCGTAGGCCGCACGGATCTGCTCCAACTCCTCGGTGCACACCGGGCCCAGATCGACCGCACGGGGCTGCACCCCGAGGCCGAGGCCGAGCTCGATGCGAGAGAAGTCGATTTGTGCATCCAGCAGCTTCTTCATGCGTACGCCGCTGCGGATGAGCAGCTTGGCCGCATGGTCGACGTCGGCATTTGCGTGGAGTCGCTGCAGCGCCCGCGCGGTCATCTGTATGGTCTGCAGTGGACTGCGCAGGTCGTGGCTCAGGATCCCGAGGAGCAGGTTGCGAGCGCGGCTGACGTGTGCCGAAAAGGCCCGGATCGACTCGGCCAGTGCCTGATCGATGGCGTCGTCGAAGCGAATGATGTCCTCGACGAGCGGTGTTTCAGGGCGGCAAGCCTCGATCCAGCCGCTCAACACGCACGACCGCAACGCGTGGTATTCGGACGCGAGTTGCTCGAGGGTGTATCCACTCTCCGCCCTCGACTCCGCGTGCGCCTGCGCCGCAGTGCGTTTCGCGTCTGCGGGCGCCGGTGCCAAACCGACCGGATGGGGCGCGCGCTCGCGGGGCGTCCCGGGACGCGCCAAGTCCGCCACGATCGCTTGAAGAAGTTCCAGCTCGTGACCTTTCGACGATCGAGGCGTCACGGTCGCCACATGGGCCCGCCACCCATGAGCGATCGACTCTATGTCCCGGACGATGAATTCGCTGAGACGCATACACCATCCCTGCCGGGGCACGAAGCGAACCCAGCGACCGTGCGTCGGACGCGATGTGACCCCCACGCGGATCGAAGGGTGCGCCTGGCCCAGTGCGCGCCTGCGACTGCGAGCACGGTGGCCGCCTGGAGGTCGAGGCCCACAAAGCGAATCGTTTCCATCAGCCCATCGCCATGTGTGTGCCGCCCGTCGAGCACGATCTGCATTAGAACCGGCGGTCGTGGCAGGGTCGGTGCGGTGGCGCACACTGCGACGGCAACGCAAGAGTCCGCATGCGCGGCATGGGTGAGTTGCCTTCGAGGTGGCTGCAGAGCGACGCGGTGCAGCGCTCGCGGGCGCCTTCAGACCCGGCGCGTCAAGCCGCGCTGCAGGGCGAACGCATTGTCGGCGGGCCGGGTCGAACGGGCGTCGACGGCCCTGCGGATGTCGGTCGCCGCCTGCTCGAGCATCCGCGCCGCCTGCTCGGTGCCGTATTCCACGGACATTTCCTCGCTGAGCTCACGGGTGAGTCGCTGGATCCGAAGTGAGGCGTAGTTCATGCGCGGCAGTCTGCAGCAGTCATGTGCGCGGTTTCGGTACGCCACCGAACGGATGCGCGGGCGGCCCGGCTGCATGCTCGCGGGACCCTGGAGATTGCAACTTGGAACGTGCGCCACGGCAGAATCGATTGCTGGCCCGGCTGC
>DATMIB010000145.1:0-25600 GCA_035554635.1 Steroidobacteraceae bacterium
CGCAGCTTTACGGTGGGCGCCGACGGCTCGGCGGGCCACCGGTTGGTGGTCGAACTGCCGGGCCGGACGCCGGTCGCCGTCGCAGAACCGGTGAAGGCCGCCCGCGCTTCGACCACGCCGGCGCCCTTGCCGACCGCACCCCCGACCGGCAACGAAGTCCTCGCGATGGTGGCGACGACGTCCGCCGCGGCGGCCGCCGCCGCGACACCCCCGAAAGTGAACGATGCATCGTCGCCGGCGATGGCGGCGGTCAAGTCCGTCAAGTCCGCGGCGAGCGGTCGTGACCTCGTGATCGCGATCGACGCGGGACACGGTGGCCAGGATCCCGGCGCGATCGGCCGCAGCGGCACGCGCGAAAAGGACGTCACGCTCGCCATCGCCCGCAAGCTCGCCGCCGCGATCAACGCAGAGGAGGGCATGCGTGCGGTGCTGACGCGCGACGGCGACTACTTCATCACGCTCGGTGGCCGCACGCGCAAGGCGCGCCAGCTCAACGCCGACATGTTCATCTCGATCCACGCCGACTCGGTGCTCAAGCGCGAGGTGAGCGGCTCGTCGGTGTACGTGCTGTCGCTGCGCGGCGCGAGCGACGAGGCCGCACGCTGGCTCGCCGAGTCGGAAAACGCCGCCGACCTCAAGGGTGGCGTGCCGCTGGTGCAGGACGACCTGCTCGCCTCCGTGCTGCTCGACGTGACGCAGAAGGAAGCGATCAGCAGCAGCGTCGCGGCCGCGGAGAACGTGCTCAGTGCGCTCGCCGGCGTCGGCACCGTGCACGGCGCGCGTCGCGTGCGTCATGCCGGCTTCGTGGTGCTGAAGTCGCCGGACATCCCGTCGATGCTGGTCGAGACCGGCTTCATTTCGAACGCGAGCGACGAACGCCGTCTGCGCGACGGCGATCACCAGCAGCGCATCGCCGATGCGGTGCGGACCGGCGTGAAGGGTTACTGGTACGAGAATCCGCCGCCGGGGACGCGCCTCGCGGCCATCGTCGCCGAGCGTCGCGGCGGCGCCGGCCAGACGCTCGCCGGCCGCTGATCCCGCAGGAATAGGGGACACTCTCCATTTTTTTGGGGAGTGCACCACACCGGCGTCGAAAATCACTGTGATTTCGCGGGCTTGCGAGCGTCCGGCGACGCGCTCATCGCGAAAATAGAGAGTGTCCCCAATTTCCGTTTATCCTCCGCCCCCCGGCGCGCAGCGCCACGCCCACCGTCTCGCGATGCCCATTCGCGTCCTGCCCGAACAGCTCGTGCACCAGATCGCGGCCGGCGAGGTCGTCGAACGCCCGGCATCGGTGATCAAGGAGCTCGTCGAGAACAGCCTCGACGCCGGCGCCACGTTCGTCGAGATCGAGGTCGAGAAGGGCGGTGCCGAACTCTGTCGCGTGCGCGACGACGGTGGCGGCATCGCGGGCGACGAACTGCTGCTCGCGCTCGCGCGCCACGCGACCAGCAAGATCGGCAACATCGACGACCTCGAGGCCGTGCGCACGCTCGGTTTCCGCGGCGAGGCGCTGCCGAGCATCGCCTCCGTCTCGCGCATGCGCATGATCTCGCGGCCGCGCGAGGCGGCCACGGCACAGATGGTCGCCGCGGTCGACGGCGCACTGAGCGGCCCGGCGCCGCACCCGCACCCGCCCGGCACGACGGTCGAGGTGCGCGACCTGTTCTTCAACGTGCCGGCGCGACGCAAGTTCCTGCGTGCCGAACGCACGGAGCTCATGCAGATCGAACGCCTGGTCGAGCGGCTCGCCCTGAGCCGGTTCGACGTCGGATTCCGCTTGTCGTCCTCGCGCAAGGTGCTCGCCGACCACCGCGTGGCCGGCGACGACCGGGCACGCGATGCACGCGTCGCGGCGGTGCTCGGCGACGAATTCATCGCCAGCGCGATGAAGCTCGACCACGACGGTGCGGGCATGCGCCTGCACGGCTGGTTCTGCCTGCCGACCTATGCGCGTTCGCAGGCCGACCAGCAGCACTTCTACCTGAACGGCCGGCCGCTGCGCGACAAGCTGATCGCGAGCGCCGTGCGGCTCGCCTATCGCGACGTGCTGTTCCACGGCCGGCATCCGGCCTACGTGCTGTTCCTCGAAATGGACCCGACGCGCGTCGATGTGAACGCACACCCGCAAAAGCTCGAGGTGCGATTCCGCGAGCCGGGGCTCGTGCACGATTTCCTGTTCCGCACGCTCGAACGCGCGCTGGCCGAGACGCGGCCGGCGCAAGCGGCCGCCGAAGCGATTCCGGCCGCGCGCGCCGCGTGGGGCCTCGCGCCCGGTGCGACGCTGCCCACGACCGCGGCCGACGGGCCGCTCGGATACAGTCGTTCGCTCTTCGCCGCCCAGGCATTGCGCGACGCCACCGCGGCCGGTTTTCCCCATCACGGGCTCGCGCATTTCGATCAGTCACCACCCCAGGGCACCGGTTCGACCGTGGCCGGGGCGATCGCCGCGACCGACCTGTACCGCGCGTTCGACGAAGCCGGTGACGGTGCCAGTCCGATCGACGCGACGACGCCCGCCGCCGAACACCCCCTGGGCTACGCCATCGCGCAACTGCACGGCGTCTACATCCTGGCGCAGGCGCCGGGCGGGCTCGTGCTCGTCGACATGCACGCCGCCCACGAGCGCACAACCTACGAACGTCTCAAGGCGTCGATGCAGGCCGACCGAGTGCCCGCGCAGCCGTTGCTGGTGCCGATCACGGTCCATGTGTCCGTCGCCGACGCCGACGAGGCCGAAACTCACTCGGGGCTGTTCGCGAACCTGGGCCTCGAACTCGACCGTGCCGGTCCCGCGCAACTGATCGTGCGATCGACACCGGCGCTGCTGCCGAACCTCGACCCGGCGGAACTCGTCAAGGACATGCTGGCCGACCTGCGCGAGCAGGGGCGAGGCGCCGCGACGGCTGCGTTCGACCGCGCGCTCGGTACCATGGCGTGCCACCAGGCGGTGCGTGCGAACCGGCGCCTGACCGTCGCCGAAATGGATGCATTGTTGCGCGAGATGGAGTGCACGGTCCGCAGCGACCAGTGCGTGCACGGCCGACCGACCTGGTCGTTCGTCGGGATGGACGAACTCGACCGGCTGTTCCTGCGCGGTCGATGACGAGCGCGCCGGGACCAGGGCACGCGGAGCTCGCAGGCGCGCCGGATGCGGTCTGCCTGATGGGGCCGACCTGCACCGGCAAGACCGCGCTCGCGCTGCGACTGGCCGAGCGGTTTCCGCTCGAGGTCGTCAGCGTCGATTCGGCACTGGTCTACCGTGGCATGGACGTCGGCACGTCGAAGCCCTCCGCGGCCGAGCGCCTGGCCGTGCCGCACCACCTGATCGACATCTGCGACCCCGCGGAGCCGTATTCAGCCGGCCGGTTCCGGCGCGACGCGCTCGCCTGCATCGAGGCGATTCGCGCCCGCCGGCACGTGCCGCTGCTCGTGGGCGGCACGATGCTCTATTTCCGTGCATTGACACACGGCCTCGCGCCTTTGCCCGAGGCCAATCCCGGTGTCCGGGCCGGCATCGACGCCGAGGCCCGGCGCCTGGGCTGGCCGGCGCTGCACGCGCAACTGGCGACGGTCGATGCCGCGGCGGCGGCACGCATCCAGCCCGGCGATGCACAGCGCATCCAGCGCGCGCTCGAGGTCTGGCGCATGACCGGCGAGCGCATCTCCGACCTGCAGCAGCGGGCCGAACCGGCGCCGCTGCGGCTCGCACAGTTCGCGCTGATGCCGGTCGAGCGCACGATCCTGTACGAGCGCATCCACGCGCGGTTCGGCGAGATGATGGCCGGCGGCTTCCTCGACGAGGTGCGTGCGCTCAAGGCACGCGGCGACCTCGACCCGGAGCTGCCGAGCCTTCGCGCGGTCGGCTACCGCCAGCTCTGGCAGCACCTCGAGGGGCGCTGCTCGCTCGACGACGCTGTGGCCGCCGCCCGGCAGGCCACGCGCAACCTCGCCAAGCGCCAGTTGACCTGGCTGCGGGCCATGCCGGACATAAGCTGGATTCGCGCTCTTGAAGCCGGGGAACTTGTCCTGATATCCGACGCTCTGAGAAGCGCTTGCGGAAAATCGGGCCACGAGGCCCCTGTGTTAAACTGACATCGTTCTTGCTGGGTCCAAGGATCATCAATACGGGCCGTTTCGGGGAAGATTCCAGCGCAGGAACGAACGGCGACCGACAAAAAAAGGAGACTCATCCAATGGCCAAGGGCCAGTCCCTCCAGGATCCTTTCCTGAACGCGCTGCGAAAAGAGCGCATTCCCGTTTCCATCTACCTCGTCAACGGCATCAAGCTGCAGGGCCAGATCGACTCGTTCGACCAGTTCGTGGTCCTCCTGCGCAACAGCGTGAGCCAGATGGTCTACAAGCACGCGATCTCGACGGTCGTGCCGGCGCGCAACGTGCGCCTGCCCATGGGTGACGACGACCTGCCGCCCCTGGAAGACGCCCCGCCAGCGGGCTGATCGCCGGGACGGGAGCGGGACGCCAATTGTTCGAACGGCCGGGTAGCGGCGAACGCGCCATCCTCGTCTGCGTGGGACTGGGTCGGGCCCCCGAGTCCGACCGCGTGGAAGAGTTCCAGGCACTGGCGCGTTCCGCCGGTGCCGAGGTGCTCGAAACCCTCGTTGCGACGCGCAAGTCGGCGGACCCGCGGTTCCTGATCGGTTCCGGCAAGGTCGAGGAGCTGGGCGCGCGCATCGTCGCGCTCGGCGCCGACCTGGTCGTGATCGACGGCATGCTGAGCCCGAGCCAGGAGCGCAACCTCGAGAAGGAATTGAAGTGCCGCGTGCTCGACCGCGCGGGACTCATCCTCGACATCTTCGCGCAGCGGGCACGCACGTTCGAGGGCAAGCTGCAGGTCGAGCTCGCACAGCTGCAGCACATGTCGACGCGTCTCGTTCGCGGGTGGACCCACCTCGAACGCCAGCGCGGCGGCGGCATCGGCCTGCGCGGCCCCGGTGAAACGCAGCTCGAAACCGACCGCCGCCTGATCGGCAAGCGCATCAAGGCGCTCAACGACCGCCTCGACAAGGTGCTCGTGCAACGGGAGACCACGCGGCAGGAACGCCGGCGGGCCGAGGTGCCGACGATCGCGCTCGTGGGCTACACGAACGCCGGCAAGTCGACGCTGTTCAACCGGCTCACGCGGGCCGAGGCGTATGCGGCCGACCAGCTGTTCGCGACGCTCGACCCCACGGTGCGGCGCCTGCACCTCGCACCCGGGCTCGAGACGGCGCTCGCCGACACTGTCGGATTCGTGCGCGACCTGCCGCACGAACTCGTCGCGGCCTTCCGTTCGACGCTGCAGGAAGCCCGCGAGGCCGACCTGCTGCTGCACGTGATCGACGCTGCCGACCCCGAGCGCAACGACCGCATCGCGCAGGTCAACGAGGTGCTCGAGTCGGTCGGCGCCGCGGGCCTGCCGCAGATCGCCGTGTACAACAAGATCGACCGCACGGGCGAGGAGCCGCGCGTCGAATCCGGCGAGGACGGGCTGATCGATCGCGTCTGGCTCTCGGCGCACAGCGGCGCGGGGCTCGAACTGCTGCTGCAGGCACTGCATCAGCGTCTCGGCGTCGACCTCTGTCGCTGCAGGCTGCGGATCCCGCCGCACGCCGGTCGCGCGCGTGCGCGGCTGTTCGAGGCAGGCGCGGTCGTGTCGCAACGGGCGCTCGACGACGGCGTGCTCGAAGTCGAAGTGAGCCTGCGGCGCCAGGACCTCGAGCGCATCTGTCGTGACGACGGCCTCGATGTCCCCGCCGAATGCGCGCCTTGTGCCGACGCAGGCCGGTTTCTACAATCGCAGGGATCGCAGGCGGCACGAGGCGCGGCATGATCGACCCCGCGACGGGCGACACGCGCGATCCCGCCCAGCGACCTTCGTCTTCTGAAGCATCCGGAGCACTCCCACCCATGGCCTGGAACGACCCGGGCAGGAATCGCAATCCCTGGGGCAACCGCCCCGACAAGGGGACGGCCGACCTCGACGAGGCCTTGCGCAACCTGCAGCGAAAACTGTCGCAGATCTTCGGCGGCAATGACGGTGGCGACGGCAACGGGCGTGACAGCGGTCGCGGCGGCGGCGCCGGCGGCGGCGCGATCCGCGGCTTCGGCTTCGGCACGGTGGCGCTCGTGCTCGTGGCCGTCTGGGCGCTCACGGGCTTCTACCAGGTCGACGCCGCCGAGCGTGGCGTCGTGACCCGCTTCGGCAATTACGTCGCCACGACCACCTCGGGCCTCAAGTGGCACATCCCGTGGCCGATCGAGGCGCGACAGATCGTCAACGTCGAGTCGATCGAGGGCGTGCAGGAACAGACCCGCATGCTCACTTCCGACGAGAACCTCGTCGACATCAACCTGGCCGTGCAGTACCGGCGCGCCGATCCGGTCGCCTATGCGTTCAACGTGCGCGACCCGGACCAGACGCTCAAGGAGGTCGCGGAAAGCGCGATCCGCGAGATCGTCGGCCGCAGCCGGCTCGATTTCGTGCTCGAGGAAGGACGCCAGGAGATCACGGCGAAGACCAAGGAGCTGATCCAGCGCACGCTCGAGAGCTACAAGACGGGCATCGAGGTGACGACGGTCAACCTGCAGGGCGTCGGCGTGCCGGAACAGGTCCAGAGTTCGCAGCGCGATGCGATCAAGGCCCGCGAAGACAAGGAGCGGCTCGCGCTCGAGGCGCAAGCCTACGCGAACGACATTCTGCCGAAGGCCAAGGGTTCGGCCGCGCGCCAAGTCGAGGACGCGAGCGCCTATCGCGCGCGCCTCGTCGCGGACGCAGAGGGCGAAGCGGAGCGTTTCAGCAAGCTTCTGCAGAGCTACGAGCGCGCACCGGGCGTGACGCGCCAGCGCCTGTACTACGAGACGTTGGAAGAAGTGCTCGGCAGCACGAACAAGGTGCTGGTCGACACGAAGGGCTCGGGCAACATGATCTACCTGCCGCTCGACAAGCTCACCGAAGGCCGTGCCCGCACGCTCACGCTCGACGAGCAGCGCCAGTTGCCGGCGACCGCGTCACCGCGCGAAGCCGCGGGAGCCGCGACGGAAACGCCCTCGGCGACCGTCGACGCCCGTCGTGAACGGGGGACCCGCTGATGCCCAACCGTGGCTACCTGCCGCTGATCCTGATCGGCGCCGCCGTGTTGCTGTTCTCGATGTCGGCCTTCACGGTCCGCGAGACCGAGCTCGCCGTGAAGTTCCGCTTCGGCGAAATCGTCCGCGCCGACTACGAGCCGGGCCTGCATTTCCTGACGCCGGTGGTCAACAACGTCGTCAAGTTCGACAAGCGCGTGCTCACCGAGGACTACCCGGCAGAGCAGTTCCTGACGAGCGAAGGCAAGATCCTGCGCATCAACTTCTTCGTGAAGTGGCGCATCGCGGACGTCTCGCGCTACTACCAGTCGACCGCGGGCGGCAGCGAGGAAGTCGCCAACCGTCGCCTCGGCGAAATCGTCAAGGACGGCATCAAGAGCGTGATCGCGCGGCGCACGATCCAGCAGGTCGTCGCGGCCGACCGCAGCGAGTTCCTCGGCGAGGTGGTCAAGATCGCCGGCGGCAACGTCAAGAACCTCGGCATCGCGCTCGTCGACGTCCGCGTCAAGACGATCGAGCTGCCCGAGGAAGTCAGCGAATCGGTCTTCAACCGCATGCGCCAGGACTTCGCGCGGCAGGCGGCGCAGTTGCGCGCCGAAGGCTCCGCCGTGTCCGAACGTACGCGCGCCGAGGCCGACCGCCAGCGCACCGAGACGCTCGCCGACGCCTACCGCCAGGCCGAGATCATCCGCGGCGAAGGCGACGCCGCGGCGGCCGACATCTACGCCAAGGCTTACGGCCGCAACCCCGAGTTCTACGCGTTCTACCGCGGCATGCAGGCCTACCGCCGCTCGCTCGGCAAGCAGGGCGACGTGCTCGTGATCGCCCCCGAGGGCGAGTTCTTCAAGTACCTCAAGGAACCGGGGCGCTGAACTTCGGCGCCCCGCACCGGCGGCAGGGCGGGCGGATGGACTGGAAAGACCTCGGGGCGGCCTTCGCCCTGTACCTCGTGCTCGAGGGCGTGCTGCCGTTCCTGAACCCGGGCGGCGCCAAGCGCACGCTGGCGCTGCTGTCGCAGATGGACGAGCGGGCATTGCGCCGGATCGGTTTGGGCAGCATGATCGCAGGTTGCGTCGTGCTGTTCCTCATACGGGGCGGCGCCTGAGTCATTCCCGGCCCTTTCCGGGCCCCGGCCCCCCAACCGCAACCTTCCAGCAAATTTCCGATGCCCAAGAATCTAGTCGTCATCGGCGCCCAGTGGGGCGACGAAGGCAAAGGCAAGATCGTGGACCTGCTCACCGAGCGGGTCGGCGCGGTCGCGCGTTTCCAGGGCGGGCACAACGCCGGCCATACCCTCGTCATCGACGGCGCCAAGACGGTGCTGTCGCTGATCCCGTCCGGCATCCTGCACCCCGGCGTCGAGTGCCTGATCGGCAACGGCGTCGTGTTGTCGCTCGAAGCCCTGTTCCGCGAGGCGGACACGCTGTCGCAGCGCGGCATCCCGGTCTATGAGCGGCTGCGGATCAGCCCGAACTGCGCGCTGATCCTGCCCTCGCACGTGGCGCTCGACCGCGCACGCGAGCGCGCCCAGGGTGCGAACGCGATCGGCACGACCGGTCGCGGCATCGGCCCGGCGTACGAGGACAAGGTGGCGCGTCGTGCCGTGCGTCTCGCCGACCTGCTGCATCGCGAGCGCCTCGCGGCGCGGCTCGGCGAGATCCTCGATTACCACAACTTCGTGCTGAGCCGGTATTTCAGCGCCGAGACGGTCGACTTCCAGCGCACGCTCGACGACCTGCTCGGCCAGATTGATCGCATCGAGCCGTTGATCTGCGACGTGAGCGTGCGGCTGCGCGACCAGATGCGGCGCGGCGCCAACATCCTGTTCGAGGGCGCACAGGGCGCGTTGCTCGACGTCGACGTCGGCACCTATCCGTTCGTGACGTCGTCGAACACGATCGCCGGCGAGGCCGCGGTGGGCACGGGCCTCGGACCGCGCGACATCAACGCCGTGCTCGGCATCGTCAAGGCGTACACGACGCGCGTCGGCGCGGGCCCGTTCCCGACCGAGCTGTTCGACCAGACCGGCGAGCACCTTTCGCGCGTCGGCCACGAGTTCGGCGCCGTCACGGGCCGGGCGCGTCGCTGCGGCTGGTTCGACGCCGTGGCACTGCGTCGTGCGGTCCTGCACAACAGCATCTCGAGCCTCGGCGTCACCAAGCTCGACGTGCTCGACGGCCTCGACACGCTGCGCATCTGCACCGGGTACCGCATCGACGGCGAGGTGCGCGAGGAGCCGCCGCTGCTGCCGCACCGGTTCTGCGAGTGCGAGCCCGTGTACGAGGAGCACCCGGGCTGGGCCGAGCCGACCCACGGGATCACCGAGTTCGCAAAGCTGCCGGCCAATGCGCGTAAATACCTCGCGCGCATGGAGGAACTCGCCGGGGTGCCGATCGACATCGTCTCGACCGGCCCCGACCGTGCGGAGACAATCGTGCTGCGGAATCCGTACGAATGAAGTGAAGGAAGAGTCCAGAGTCGAGAGTTCAGAGTTCAGTCGGAGGAAGAGGCCAGCTGCGGCGCCGCGCGCTTCCGACTAGACTCTAGACTCTGAACTCTAGACTCTGGACTTCGCCATGCCGCTCTACGAGTCCCCATGGATGGACGACGACCTCCGCATGCTGCGCGAGGCCATCTCGCGGTTCGTGGAGGCAGAGTTCGTGCCGCACGAGGCGAAATGGCGGCACCAGCACCACGTCGACAAGTCGGCGTGGCGCACGATCGGCGCCGCGGGCTTCCTCTGCATGGACGTGCCGGCCGAGTATGGCGGCGGTGGCGGCGACTTCCGCCACGAGACGCTGCTGTACGAGGAGCTCAACCGGCGCGGCATCTCGGGTTTCGGCCAGGGCGTGCACAGCATCTGCGCCCACTACATCCTCAACTACGGCAGCGAGCAGCAGAAGCAGCGCTGGCTGCCCCGCATGGCCAGCGGCGAGCTGATCGGCGCGATCGCCATCACCGAGCCAGGCGCCGGCTCCGACATGAAGGGCGTGCGCACGCGCGCCGTGCGTGACGGCGACCACTACGTCGTCAACGGCTCGAAGATCTTCATCACCAACGGCGGTTCGGCCGGCATCCTGATCCTGGTCGTGCGCACCGACCCGACCGACCGCAGTCGTGGCCTGTCGTTGCTGGTCGTCGAAACCGAGGGGCTCGCGGGCTACCGCGTCGGGCGCGTGCTCGACAAGATGGGTCTCGACGCGCAGGACACGGCGGAGCTCTTTTTCGAGGACGTGCGCGTGCCGGCCGACTGCCTGCTGCAGCAGGAAGGCAAGGGCATGCACATGCTCATGGGCGACCTGCCGTACGAGCGCTTGTTGATCGCCGTCGGCGGTGTCGCCGCGATGGAAGGTGCGCTGGCGGAGACGCTCGCGTACGTCAAGGAACGGCAGATCTTCGGCCAGCCGGTCGCGGCGTACCAGAACACGCGCTTCAAGCTCGCCGAATGCGCGACGAACACGCGCGTCGCCCGGGTGTTCGTCGACCGCTGCATCGAGCAGCTCGTGGCGGGCAAGCTCGATCCCGAGACGGCCGCAATGGTGAAGTACTGGGTCACCGACATGCAGCAGAAAGTCGTCGACGAGTGCCTGCAGCTGTTCGGCGGCTACGGGTACATGACCGAATACATGGTCTGCCGGTTGTTCGCCGACGCCCGTGTGCAGCGCATCTACGGCGGCACCAACGAAGTCATGAAGGAACTGATCGCGCGCTCGCTCTGATCTTCGCCTCTCCCGCACGCGGCAAAGGTCGGGCGCAGCCCGGGTGAGGGCATCTTCAGCTCTCCCGCACGCGGGAGAGGTCGCACGCAGTGCGGGTGAGGGCGGCGAGGGCGGCTGTATTCGCGCCGGGGCGCAGCCCATAATGGTGCGTTGCAAGACGCCATCGGGTCCGCCGCCATGACCGACCGCATCGAGAAGTTTGGCCTCCAGGTTGCCCGTCCACTGTACGAGATGATCGAGCGCGAGGCGTTGCCGTCCGTCGGCGTCGCCTCCGACACGTTCTGGCAGGGCCTGGCTGACCTCGTCCACACGTTCGGGCCGCGCAATCGCGCGCTGCTCGAGCGGCGCGACCAGTTGCAGGCGCAGGTCGATGCGTGGCACCGCGAACGTCGCGGCCAGGCGATCGATGTCGCTGCCTACACCGCCTTCCTGCGCGACATCGGTTATCTCGTGCCCGAAGGTGCCGACTTTTCGATCGAGACCGCCAACGTCGACCCCGAGATCGCCACGACGCCGGGGCCGCAACTCGTCGTGCCCGTCATGAACGCACGTTATGCGCTCAACGCAGCCAACGCGCGCTGGGGCAGCCTTTACGACGCGCTGTACGGCACCGACGCAATGGGCGACCTGCCGCCCGCCGGGGCCTACGATGCCGCGCGTGGCGCCCGCGTGATCGCGTGGGCCAAGCAGTTCCTCGACACGGTTGCACCCCTCAGCAGCGGCAGCCACGCCATGGCCACGGGGTACCGCGTGGTCGAAGGCGAGCTCGTCGTCGCGACGCCCCAAGGCGAGACCACGCTGCGCGATCCGGCGCTGCTCGCGGGCTACGCGGGCGAGGCGAGTGCGCCGACCGCGGTGCTGTTCAGGCATCACGCGCTGCACGTCGAGGTCCAGGTCGACCGCACGAGCCGCATCGGTCGCGACGACGCCGCCGGCGTGAGCGACGTGCTGCTCGAGGCTGCGATCACGACGATCATGGATTGCGAGGATTCGGTCGCCGCGGTCGACGCGACCGACAAGGCGCACGCCTATCGCAACTGGCTCGGGCTCATGCGCGGCGACCTGGTCGAGCAAGTCTCGAAGGGCGGGCGCACGTTCGAGCGCGCGATGAGCGCCGACCGGCACTACCACGCGCCGGACGGCCGGCCGTTTGCGCTCAAGGGCCGCTCGCTGATGCTGGTGCGCAACGTCGGCCACCTGATGACCAACCCCGCGGTGCTCGATCGCGACGGTCGCGAGGCCTACGAGGGCCTGCTCGATGCGATGTGCACCGTGACGATCGCGATGGCCGACCTGCGCAAGCAGGACGGCCCGCGCAACTCGACGCGCGGTTCGGTCTACGTCGTGAAGCCGAAGATGCACGGCCCCGACGAGGTGGCGTTCGCCGACGCCGTCTTCACGCACGTCGAGCGGGTGCTCGGCCTGCCGCAGTACACGGTCAAGGTCGGCATCATGGACGAGGAACGACGCACGACCGTCAACCTCAAGGAATGCATCCGCGCGGCGAAGTCGCGCGTGTGCTTCATCAACACCGGGTTCCTCGACCGCACCGGCGACGAGATCCACACGTCGATGGAAGCGGGGCCGATGGTGCGCAAGGCCGCGATGAAGTCGCAGGCGTGGATCCAGAACTACGAACTGTCGAACGTCGAGGTCGGCCTCGCGTGCGGGCTCGTCGGGCGCGCGCAGATCGGCAAGGGCATGTGGGCGATGCCGGACCTCATGCACGACATGCTCGAGCAGAAGATCGGCCACCCGAAAGCCGGTGCGACGACCGCCTGGGTACCGAGCCCGACCGCGGCCACGCTGCACGCCACGCATTACCACGCGGTCGACGTGATGACGCGGCAGGCCGAGCTGGCACGCACCGCACGCACGGATCGCCTGCCCGAGATCCTCACGATCCCGCTCGCGCCGAAGACCGACTGGTCGGCCGCCGAAATAAACGCCGAACTCGAGAACAATGCGCAAGGCATCCTCGGGTACGTCGTGCGCTGGGTCGATCAGGGCATCGGCTGCTCGAAGGTACCGGACATCCACAACGTCGGCCTCATGGAAGACCGTGCGACCTGCCGCATCTCCTCGCAGCACATCGCCAACTGGTTGCATCACGGCATCGTCAGGCGCGAGCAGGTGCTCGAAGTCATGAGACGGATGGCGGTGGTGGTCGACGCGCAGAACGCCGGCGATGCGCTCTACCGGCCGATGGCTCCGGCGTTCGACGGACCGGCGTTCCAGGCCGCCTGCGACCTCGTGTTCCTCGGCACGCAGCAACCGTCCGGTTACACGGAGCCGCTGCTGCACGCGTACCGGCAGCGCGCGAAAGCCGCCGCCGGCGGCTGAAGCCGCGCTTCGCAGCGCATCTCACGGTGGCCGGGCACGCAGGGCGTGCGTGCCCGTGCGATTGCGTCGCGCGCGGGCACGTGGACTCGGTCCAGCGCCTGCGGGAGTCAAGAGCCCGCTCAAGTTCGATCCGCCGCCGTCGATAGCGGTGATCGCGGGCACTGTGGCCTTTTCATGGCCACGTCCCGGACCCTTCCCTCCCAATCAACAGAAAAATGGAAGTCCCTGCATGGCCCTGATCGACTGGAGCCCCAAGATGTCCGTCGGCATTGCATCCATCGATGCCGACCACCGCAAGCTCGTCGTCCTCGTCAACGACCTCTACGAAGCGATGAGCGTCGGCGAAGGCAGCAAGGTGCTCGACCGCGTGCTCGACGAGCTGATCCAGTACACGCGTACGCATTTCGTGCGCGAGGAAGGCCTGTTCCGTACGCACGGTTACGAGCACGAAGCCGAGCACAAGGCAGAGCACGACAAGTTGCTGCGCACGGTCGACGACCTGCGTCGTCGCGTCGATGCGGGCGAGCGCGTCTCGCCGGTCGCCACCGGTTCGTTCCTGAAGCAGTGGCTCACCGAGCACATCCAGGGCTCGGACATGGCCTATTCGGCGTTCCTGATCTCCAAGGGCGTGCGCTGACGGCCGCCGGACGAGCGCCCGCGACGCATTGAAGGGCGCGCGGGTGCGGCCGGCCACGGCAACGTGGCCGGTCGTCGACGGGGGGACCCGGCGTCGACGCTGTGGCGATGCGACGGTGCTAGAGTGCGCGACAGACGTGGAAGGTCGGTGCCGATGGCCTCAGGTGCGAGCGCGCGGCGTCCGAACGACACCCCGGCGCTGGCCGGGGGATGGTGCCCAGGAGAGGACTCGAACCTCCACGGTGTTACCCGCTAGTACCTGAAACTAGTGCGTCTACCAATTCCGCCACCTGGGCAAGGTCGCGAGCCGGGCACGGAGGCCGGGCTGGAAGGCCGCGCAATTTACTTGTGGGCCCCGATGCTGTCAATCTGAGCGACGATGCGAAGAACCCGAAACCGACGCAAGACCGAGTCCGGCCCCCGGCCGGCCAAGACCAAACGCGCACGGGCCACCGTCAGGCTTGCGCATTCCGCCGATCTCGCGGTGCTCAACGTGCTGCGCAAGGCGGGACGGCCGCTGCGGCTCGAAGAGGTCACGGCGACGTTCAGCCGCTCCGGTGCCGCCCAGGCGCAGGAGCAGCTCGCCGACCTCGTCCGGCGCGGCGAAGTCGTGCTGAACAGGCGTGGCCAGTACTGCCTGCGCGAGCAGCTCTCCGGGCTCACGGTCGGCACGGTGCAGGGCCACCGCAATGGCGACGGCTGGCTGCTGCCCGACGACGGTTCGGCGCAGGTGTACCTGCCGGCCCACCAGATGCGCGAGGTGCTCCACGGCGACCGGATCGCCGCGCGGATAGACGGCCCGCGCTTCCGCGGCAAGGCGCAGGGCACGCTCGTCGAGGTGCTCGAACGACGCACGCGCGAGGTCGTGGGCCGGCTGCAGGTCGAGGCCGGCATTGCCGCCTACGTGACACCCGACAACCCGCGCATCACGCACCGCGTGCTGATCCCGAGCGGCCAGCTCGGGGGCGCCGTTTCCGGCCAGATCGTGCTCGTGGAACTGGTGCAGCAGCCGTCGCGGACCACGGGCCCGGTCGGACGCGTGGCACAGATCCTCGGCGACCACGGCGCGCCCGGCATGGAAACCGAGATTGCGATCCACTCCTACGGATTGCCCCACGAATTCCCGGACGAGGTGGTCGCCGAAGCCGAGGCCTACGGTGCCGCGATCCCCCTCGAGGCGATTCGCGGCCGCGAGGACCTGCGCGACATCGAGCTGGTCACGATCGACGGCGAGGACGCGCGCGACTTCGACGATGCCGTCTGGTGCGAGCGCAAGGGCACCGGCTGGCGTCTGGTCGTCGCGATCGCCGACGTCGCGCATTACGTGCAGCCGGGCAGCCCGCTCGACGTCGAAGCGCGCGAGCGCGGCACGTCGGTCTACTTTCCGAACCGCGTGCTGCCGATGCTGCCCGAGGCGCTCTCGAACGGGCTCTGTTCGCTCAAGCCGCACGAGGACCGCCTTTGTGTCTGCTGCGAGTTGCGCGTCACCGACGATGGCCGCATCACGCGCTCGCGCTTCTTCGAAGGCGTGATGCGTTCGGCCGCGCGGCTGACGTACCGTGAAGTGGGCGCTTTCCTCGACAAGCCCGGCGCGCGACCCGACGCGAAACTCGAACCCTTGCGCGAGCGGCTGCTGGCGCTGCACGGCGTCTACAAGGCGTTCACGCGGGCTCGATCCGGGCGCGGCGCGCTCGAGCTCGACACGCCCGAGCTCAAGCTCAAGTTCGACGAGCAGGGTCGCGTCGCGGCGCTGGTCGAGTACCCGCGCAACGACGCACATCGGCTGATCGAGGAATGCATGATCGCGGCGAACGTCGCCGCCGCGCGTTTCCTCGACCGTCACCGCGTGCCGACGCTGTACCGCGTGCACGGCCTGCCCGAGGTCGACCGGCTCGAGACGCTGCGCACCTTCCTGCGCGAGTTCGGCCTCTGGCTGCCTCCGGCCGAGGAGGTCACGCCCGAGCACCTGCGCGACCTGCTGTCGAAGATCGGCGATCGACCCGACGCGGGCCTGGTCTCCACGGCCGTGATCCGTTCCATGCCGCAGGCGGTCTATCAACCCGGCAACATCGGCCACTTCGGGCTCGCGCTCGAGCACTACGCGCATTTCACTTCGCCGATCCGGCGCTATCCGGACCTCGTCGTGCATCGCGGCATCCGGCAGGTGCTGCGTGGCGGCGATCCGCAGGAACTCGTCGCCTGGCATGGCGCGTTCCCGCAGCTCGGGCAGGACTGCTCGTTCCGCGAGCGCCGCGCCGACGAGGCCACGCGCAGCGCCGTCGCGTGGCTCAAGTGCTACTACATGCAGGATCGCATCGGCGAGGAATACGACGGCATCGTCTCGGGCGTCGTCGACTTCGGCCTGTTCGTGCAGCTCGACGGCCTGCAGGTTGACGGATTGCTGCACGTCTCGGCGCTCGGCGCCGACTACTTCGGCCGCGACGCCTCGGGCTTTCGCATGATCGGCCGCAGTTCCGGCAAGGTGTTCAAACTCGGTGACAGGGTGCGTGTGCGCGTGACCAACGTTTCTCTCGACGACCGGCGTGTCGATTTCGAACTGGCCGGCGTGATGCAGGCCGAACGGCGGCCGTCGGGCCGCTTCCTGCGGCAGGGCGGACGGAGGCGGCGCGGATGAAGCACCGCCACGAACGTCACGGGCACCGCGAGGCGAAACAGGCGCGCACACAGGCGTCGGCAGTCGCGAACGTGGCGTACGGCATCCACGCGGTGCGCGCTTTGCTGTCGCGTCATCCGGGGCGCGTGCGCCAGGTGTGGCTCGCGCAGGGCGGCGAGACAGCGATCCGACTGCAAGAGATCCGCACGCTGGCGAGCGACGCCGGCATCGCGACACGGACGGTCGAGCAGTCCGAGCTCGACCGTCTCGCCGACGGCGAACGTCACCAGGACGTGGTGGCCGAGGTCGCGCCGCGTGCCGGCGACCCGGAGACCCAGCTCGAGGAGGCGCTCGAAGCGCTCGGCGACACGCCCGCGCTGCTGCTGGTGCTCGACGGCGTGACCGACCCGCACAACCTCGGCGCCTGCCTGCGCAGCGCCGACGCGGCCGGCGTGGCCGCGGTGATCGTGCCGCGCGACCGTGCGGCAGGCCTGACACCGGTCGTCCGCAAGGTGGCGGCCGGCGCGGCGGAGAGCGTGCCGCTGATCGCGGTCGTGAACCTCGCGCGCACGCTTCGCGACCTCAAGGAACGCGGGTTGTGGCTCGTCGGCACCTCCGACGACGCGCCGCGCACGCTCTACGAGGTCGACCTGACCGGCCCGACCGTGATCGTGATGGGCTCGGAGGGCGAGGGCATGCGGCGATTGACGCGGGAGGCCTGCGACGAACTCGTCGCGCTGCCGATGGCCGGCGCCGTCGAGAGCCTGAACGTGTCGGTGGCGACCGGGGTCGCGCTGTTCGAGGCCGTGCGCCAGCGACGCGCGATCGCGATCAAGCCGAGGTAATCACCTCACTCGCAGTGCGTACGACCTCTCCCGCGCAAGCGCGGGAGAGGTGAAGAGTGCGTTCAAGCGGTCCGCGGCGGCAGGTCGAGGTCCGCGGTCTTGCCGGCGTATTCTTTCTTCGGGTCGCGCCCGAGCAGCAGCTTGACCGCGGCGAACACGCCGCGTTCGTTCAGCCAGACCTGCAAGCGCTCCGGGTCGAATCGCAGCAGCTGCAGTTTCGGATCGTCCTTGCCGCCTTCGTACCAGGCCGCCACGAACGGGTTCCACAGCCGGTCGATCGTGGCGCGATCGTTCGAGGGTGTGAGCGTGCCATCGAGCGATCCGAACAATTCGTGGTCCTTGGCGGCAAAATGGGCAACCGCGCGGCGGCCGGTGCCGAGCTGGCGGACGAAGTCGGTGTCGCGGGCCGAAAAGAACCAGACGGGCTCGTTGCCGCCGTCGCCCTCGAGCTGCGCCGTCATCGGCTGCGAGTGACCGTCTTCGATCCCGGACAGGCCCAGCATGACGGTCCGGTCCGACTTGAGGGCCCGCCAGAAGCGTTCGCCGAGTTCGCGTTCACTGTCCATGCCGTGCACTCCTTTGCGTTGGCGGCGTGTGCTGGCACTCTACTGGCGCAGCGCGATGCCCCGCGTAGGACGCCGCGGCCGATCGGGGGCAGCGCACCGGCAGGCTCGGGCGCGGGCGTGCGCCGCCAACGGTCGTCCCCTATCTCCTGACGGAGCTCTCCGCTATACTGCGCGGCTCCGTACGGCCTGCACAGGCCGTGCGGGGTTGTTCAACTCCTTGTCGCACCTCGCTTTTTCGTGGCGTTGGGCGACTCACATCCGCAAGGAGACTTTGTCGTGCGTCATTACGAAATCGTATTCCTGGTCCACCCGGATCAGAGCGAGCAGGTTCCTGCCATGATCGAGCGCTACCGCGGCATCATCACCGCGGCCGGTGGCGCGATCCACCGCCTCGAGGACTGGGGCCGTCGCCAGCTCGCCTACCCGATCGCCAAGGTCCACAAGGCCCACTACGTCCTGATGAACGTCGAGTGCGACAAGACCACGCTCGACGAGCTGACGGGCGGCTTCCGCTTCAGCGACGCCGTGATCCGCCACCTCGTGCTGTCGATGCCGTCCGCCGTGACGGAACCGTCGCCGATGGCCCGCGCCGAGGAAGAGGGCGGTCGTGGCGAAGACGGCGCTGGCAGCGGCCAGGCCGAGAGCAGCAACGAGGAAGCGGCCGCGGGCTGAGCCCGGCGGACCCTTCCTGCACTGTTCGCACATTCCAAGCACATATTTCCGGGTGACATCACATGGCACGTTTTTTCCGTCGCCGTAAGTTCTGCAAGTTCACGGCCGAGGGCGTCGAGCGGATCGATTACAAGGATCTCGCCACGCTGAAGGGCTACATCACCGAGACCGGCAAGATCGTCCCGAGCCGCATCACCGGCACGCGGTCGAACTACCAGCGCCAGCTGGCGCTCGCGGTGAAGCGCGCCCGCTACCTTTCGCTGCTGCCGTACACGGACCAGCACTGACCCGCACCCCGGTGGGTGTGCCGCGCGGCTCGCGTCGTCGACGCGGGCCGCCGGAGCACGCACGACCATGAACCGATCGCTGGCCCAGTGGCTTGCCGACAACCCCGGCGCAGCCGTCGTCCTGACCGGACTGCTAGGGCTGCTGCCGTTGCTCGGGCTCGGGTTCGCTTTCTTCCTGCCGGGCGCCGTGCCCGCGCTGATCACGCTCGTGCGCGGTCCGCGCATGGGTGCGGTCGTGGCGCTGGGGGGCAGCGGCCTGCTTGCGGCGTCGATGCTGGTGTTCGGCCGGCCGATGGCGGTGGGTTTCATCTACTCGGTCTGGGTGCTGGGGCCGCCACTGGCGTTGGCGGTGCTGCGCGCGCGGACCGAGTCGCTGGCGCTCTGCCTGCAGGTCGCGACGCTCGTCGGCGCGCTGGTGCTGGTGGTCCTGCACGTCGCGTTCGGCGATCCCGAGCGTTTCTGGGCGCCGTTCGTCCGGGACCTCGCGGCCGAGATGCAGCGCCACGGCCTGCCGACGGAACTGTTCGAGGATGGGCTCGCAGAAACGCTGGCCCGCACGCTCTGGGGCTGGGTCGTCGTGCTGACGATGCTGCTCGCGATGTGTGCGCTGTTCCTGGCGCGCTGGTGGCAGTCGTTGCTCGCGCAGGCGGGACGCTTCGGCACCGAGTTCCGCGAGCTGCGCCTGGGCCGGGTGCTCGGCATCGCGGCGGCGGTGTTCGTGGGCTGGTCGCTGCTGGTGACGCTCGCGCAGTTCGACGCGCGGCCGCTCGTCGACGACATCAGCCGCCTGTTCCTGGGCGCGCTCGTGATCGTCGGGCTCGCGGCGGCCCATCGCGCGGTGGCCAACGGCCGGTTCGCGCCGGTGTGGCTCTGGGTCACCTACGCGGCGCTGCTGCTGGTGGCGCCGATCGCCGTGATCGTGCTCGCGGCCTGGGGATTCGTGCACAACTGGTTCTGGTCGCAGCGCGTGGCGACACCCGTCGGACGGCATTGAAGACGCGCACCGCTTGAGCAGCGCCCTGGACCCCGGGGTGCTGGACGGTTGAACGTTAGACAGACAGATACTGAAGATCGATCGAGGGACACTACGATGGAAGTCATCCTGCTGCAGAAGGTTGCCAACCTCGGCAACATCGGCGACAAGGTCAAGGTCAAGCCGGGCTACGGCCGCAATTTCCTGCTGCCGTCGGGCAAGGCCGCGCTGGCCACTGCCAACAACCTGAAGAAGTTCGAGGAGCGTCGCGCCGAGCTCGAGAAGGCCGCCGCCGACTCGCTGACGAGCGCGCAGGGCCGCGCCCGCCAGCTCGAGAACTTCAAGCTCGAGCTGCGCGCCAAGGCGGGCACCGAGGGCAAGCTGTTCGGCTCCGTCGGCACGTCCGACATCGCCGAAGCGCTGACCAACGCGGGCATCGCGATCGAGCGCAGTGAAGTGCGCCTGTCGGGCGGCCCGATCCGCCTCATCGGCGACCACACCGTCAAGCTGCACCTGCACACCGACGTCGAGATCGACCTCCCGGTCACGATCACGGCCGAAGACTGATCCTGCCCCGATCGGGGTAGCATCCGTCTCCATGGAGCAGCAGGACAGCGACAGCGCTCGGGGGTCCTCCCGACAGCGCCGCAAGCCCCGTCTCGTCCTCTCGGACGAGGCGGCGGCGTTGCGCGTGCCGCCGCACTCGCTCGAGGCCGAACAGGCCGTGCTCGGCGGCCTGCTGCTCGACAACAGCACCTGGGACGCGATCGCCGACCGGCTGCGCGCCGAGGACTTCTACCGTCGCGACCACCAGCTTATCTTCGGCGCGATCCTCGACCTGTCGCAGCGCGGTGAGCCGAGCGACGCGGTCACCGTCGCCGAGCACCTGACCCGCAACGGCCAGGCCGAAGAAACGGGTGGCCTCGCGTATCTCGCGGGCCTCGCGCGTGACACGCCGACGGCCGAGAACATCAAGGCGTACGCGGACATCGTCCGCGAGCGCTCGCTGCTGCGCCAGCTGATCCAGGTCAGCGGCGAGATCGCCGGCAGCTGCTACGAAGCCGAGGGCCGTCCGGCCAACGAGCTCGTCGACGACGCCGAGCGCAAGATCTTCCAGATCGCCGAAAAAGGCCGCCGCCAGGGCACGGGCTTCCAGCCGGTGCGCGAGGTCCTCGGGATCACGATCGACCGGCTCGACATGCTGCACGCCAACCAGGGCGCGCTGACGGGCCTGTCGACCGGCTACAACGAGCTCGACAAGATGACGGCCGGGCTGCAGCCCGGCGACCTGATCATCGTCGCGGGCCGCCCGTCGATGGGCAAGACCACGCTCGCGCTCAACATCGGCGAGAACGCGGCGATCGCGGCCAACAAGGCGGTCGCGGTGTTCTCGATGGAAATGTCGCGCGAACAGCTCGCGTTCCGCATGATTTCCTCGCTCGGCCGCGTCGACCAGGGCCACATGCGCACCGGCAACTTCGGCGACGAGGACTGGGCGCGGATCAACAGCGCCATCGCGCAGATGAAGACCGCGCCGGTCTACATCGACGACACCGGCTCGCTCACGCCGACCGAGGTGCGCGCCCGCGCGCGTCGCCTCGCGCGCGACTGCGAAAAGCAGGGCGGCCTCGGCCTGATCATCATCGACTACCTGCAGCTGATGCAGGTCGCCGGCAACAAGGAAAACCGCGCGACCGAGATCTCGGAAATCTCGCGCTCGCTGAAGGCGCTCGCGAAGGAGCTCAAGGTGCCGGTGATCGCGCTGTCGCAGCTCAACCGCTCGGTCGAGCAGCGCACCGACAAGAAGCCGGTGATGTCCGACCTGCGCGAGTCGGGCGCCATCGAGCAGGACGCCGACCTGATCATGATGATCTACCGCGAGGAAGTGTACGAACCGGACACGCCGCGCAAGGGCATCGCCGACGTGATCATCACCAAGCAGCGCAACGGCCCCACCGGCGAAGTGCACCTGACCTTCCTCGGCAAGTACACGCGCTTCGAGAACCTCGCCCACGGCGACTACAGCTACGACAGCGGGCCGCAGTACTGATCCACCCCGTGAGAAGCCACGCGCTCATCCGCGCCGTCGTCGACGCCTCCGCACTGCGCCACAACCTGCGGCAGGTGCGCCGCGTCGCTCCCGCCAGTCGCGTGATGGCCGTGATCAAGGCGAACGCCTACGGCCACGGCCTCGTGCCGGCCGCGAAGGCGTTCGCGGAGGCCGACGGTTTCGCGGTGGCACGGCTCGAGGAGGGCCTCGCGCTGCGCGCCGCCGGACTGACCAATCGCGTGCTGCTGCTCGAGGGCGTGTTCGGCGCCGAGCAACTCGCCGTCGCCGCGCAACAGCGTTTCGAGTTGATGGTGCACAGCAACGAGCAGCTGGAACTGCTCGAAGGCCTGGACGCGAGCGAGCCCGTGCACGCGTGGCTCAAGATCGATTCGGGCATGAACCGACTCGGCTTCCGGCTCGAGGACGTGCCCGCCGCTTACGAGCGCCTGCGTCGCAACACGCGTGTCGCAAGCGAGCCCACGCTCGCGACGCATCTCGCCTGTGCCGACGACCGGCGCAATCCGATGACGCAACGCCAGCTCGATGCCTTCGCCGGCGCCACGCAGGGCGTGACCGGCGCCCGGAGCATCGGCAACAGCGCAGCCGTGCTCGCCTGGCCTGCGACGCGAACCGAGTGGGTGCGCCCCGGCCTGATGCTGTACGGCGTGTCGCCGTTTGCGGGCGGCTCCGGCGCGGAACTCGGCCTGCGACCGGCGATGACGTTGCGCACCGAAGTCATCGCGCTCAGGACCGTCAGGACGGGGGAGACGGTCGGATACGGCGGCGCATGGGTCGCGCAGCGCGACACGCGCATGGCCGTGCTTGCCGCGGGTTACGGCGACGGCTATCCGCGCAGCACCGCTTCAGGTGCACCCGTGCTGATCAACGGTCACCGTGCTCCGCTGATCGGTCGCGTATCGATGGACATGATCACCGCCGACGTGACCGACGTGCCCGCCGTCGCGGTCGGCGACCCCGTCGTGCTCTGGGGCGGCGACATCCCGGTCGAGGAAATCGCCGCGCACGCCGGCGCGATCGCCTGGGACCTGCTCTGCGGCGTGAGCCAGCGCGTACAGCTGGAAGTGGGATGAGCAGGAAGAGTGCAGAGTTCAGAGTCTAGAGTTCAGTCGGAAGCGGCCAATGGCCGCTCGGAGTCGGAGCGGCAGCGCCTCCGACTAGACTCTGAACTCTAGACTCCGAACTCTTCTTGCCCCCTGCCAGCCACTAGCTTTCGAAGAACCCCATCTTCACACCCGCGAGCTGGAGCACGTCGTTGTCGTGCAACCGGCGCGCCTGCGGGCCGATCGCCGCGCCGTTGACCAGCGGGTAGTCACCCTCGGCGCCGCTCTCGACGTGCACGACGTAGAAGCCGTCGGCACGACGCGTGATCGCGGCGACCTGCACGCCGGGACGGCCGAGCGTCGTCAGCGTCTTCACCAGGTCGAGTTCGCGACCGGCGAATTGCCCGGAGAGCACCTGCAGCCGCGCGCGGGGAAGCGTGCCATTGGCGAACACCGGCGCGGCGCCCGACACGTGCGCGTGGCCGTTGGTGGCGACGGCTGTCGTTGCAGCCGCGAGCCCCGGCGATTTCTGCGCGGCACCGGCGACCAGCGACGCGGCATCGCGCGAGCTGATCACCATCGTCTTCTCGAATTCGTCCTGCGATTCCTCGGTCTCGCTGTCGACGAAGCGCAGTGCGTGGTGGCCGATCGTGATCACGTCGCCGTGCTGCAGCGCGTGCTTCTTGATGATCTTGCCGTTGACGTACGTGCCGTTCGTGCTGTTCAGATCCTCGAGGAACGAGTCGTTGAGGATGTTGATGACGAGCGCGTGGTGACCGCTCACCGCCGGGTTGTCGATCCGGATGTCGTTGTCCGGAAGACGCCCGACCGTGTAGCGCTCCTTGCTCATGTTGTACTCGGCGAGTGTCTGCCCGTCGAGGTGCAATACCAGCCTGGCCATTCGTTTTCCTGCGCTCCCTCAGCCGAATATTCCAAGTATCCGGTCTATGACTCCGCGCTGCGCCGGGAAGGCGTCGAGCACCCGGACCAGCACGACCGAGATGTTGTCCCGGCCCCCGTTGTCGTTGCTCAGCTGCACGAGCTGTTTGGCTACCGTTTCAAGGTTAGCACCAAAGGTGTTGATCGTTAACTGGATGTCCGCGTCGTCGACCATGTCGGAGAGACCGTCCGAGCACAGCAGGTAGACATCGTCCTTCTGCACCGGGGCCTCGGTGATCTCGACCTCGACCGTCGGCTCGACGCCGAGCGCCCGTGTCACGTAGTTCTTGGCGGCCGCGCGCTGGGCCTCCTCGGGCGTGTAGAAACCGCGTGTCACGAGTTCCTGCAGCAGCGAATGGTCCCGCGACAGCTGCTCGAGCTTGCCCTGGCGCTGCCGGTAGAGCCGCGAGTCGCCGACATGCGCGATCGTGAGCTTGTCGTCGAAGAACATGCCCGCGACCACGGTCGTGCCCATGCCCTCGCAGTTCTCCTGCGTCCGGGCCGTCTGCCAGATGATCTTGTTGGCGCGCTGGATCGCGTCGCGCAGCAGGATGCCGGGGCGGCTGATGCCGCTCTCGCCGTCGTGCAGCGTCAGGTCTTCGCGGTCCACCGCGTCCTTGAGCAGCCCGAGCACGGTGCGCACGGTGATGCCGCTCGCCACTTCGCCCGCCTTGTACCCGCCCATGCCGTCCGCGAGCACGACCACGCCGATGTCGCCGTCGGTGCCGATCGTGTCCTCGTTGTGCTCGCGGATCCGGCCGGTGTCGGTCATGCCGACGCAGCGAAATTTTCCCTTCAGTCGCATCGTTGTGGTTCTGTCAGCCGTTCCTGGCGTGCGGCCTGTTGACGTCGCGCAGCGCGAGCGCGAGCGCTGCACCGCTTTCGTAACGCGCGACGGGCTCCTTCGCGAGCGCGCGATCGAACACCTCGTCGAGCCCCACCGGCAGCGCGGGGTTCAGCGCGAGGATACGCGGGTGCGGCTCCTGCGCGATCTTCATCATCAGCGCCGGCATGCTGTCGCCGCGAAACGGCAGCTGCCCGGTCAGCAGCTGGAACAGCGCGACGGCGAGCGAGAACAGGTCGGAGCTGCCGGTAACGATGCGCCCCTGCAACTGCTCGGGCGACATGAACGAGGGCGTGCCGAGCACGACGCCGGTGCGCGTGCGGCCCGAATCCGTCAGGCGCGCGATGCCGAAGTCCGTGATCTTCAGCTCTCCGCTCGGTGCGTCGAACATGATGTTGGCGGGCTTGATGTCGCGATGCACGACCTGGTTGAGGTGCGCATAGTGCAGCGCGTCCGCCAGGCGCGCCACGATTTCGATCGCGATGGCCGGCGGCAGCAGCCGCGTCGGGCTCGTGTACTCGACGAGATGGCGGCCGCGCAGCAGCTCCATCGCGATGTAGGCCGTGCCCTGGTCCTCGCCGGCGTCGTAGATCGTCACGATGTGCGGGTGCGACAGGCGCCCGGCCATCTCCGCCTCGCGGAAGAAGCGCCCGCGTGCCTGCTCGAGTTCCTCCGCCTCGAACTCGTCGGCGAGCGGGATCGCCTTGAGCGCGACTTCGCGGTTGATGCGCGGGTCGCGGGCGCGGTAGACCACGCCCATCGCGCCCTTGCCGAGTTCGTGCACCAGTTCGTAACGGCCAAGCCGGGCCGGCACCGTGGTGCGGGCCGCGGGTTGTCGCCCCCGGCCGCCGGTGGTGTCGAGCAGGATCGTGGATTCAGCCTGGTTACGCATCGTAGGAGCCGAAGTATAGGAGGGACTGCGCGCACGGAATTGTCGTCACCGTCACACTCCGGCAGCGTCG
>DATMIB010000146.1:0-2904 GCA_035554635.1 Steroidobacteraceae bacterium
TCCTCCGGCATGGTGGCCGGGATGAGCGGCGTCCAGATCGGGCCGGGCGCCACCGCGTTCACCCGGATGCCCTGGTCGGCGAGGTTCAACGCGAGCGCCTTGGTGAAGTTCGCGATGGCCGGCGAGCCCGAACCACGCATACCGCGTGCCGATCTGGAAACCGTACGGCGCCGTGCCGAATTCGACGAAGTTCTGCTGCACGTAGAGCGCCGACTCGAACCAGTTGAAGCCCGCGCCGACCAGAGCGCCGTAGACCAGCCCGTCGCGGACGTTGTCGAACTCGCCGCGCATCAGCCAGAACAACAGCACGATGCCGATGCCCTTGGTCGTCTCCTCGACGATCGGCGCGGCGATCGGTGCACCGACCATCAGTGCGGCGTCGGGGCCGAGCAGCTGCCCCAGTTCCGGGAACTGCTCGAGCCATTGCGTGATCGCGTACAGCGCGGCCGTGTTGACCGGCAGCGCCAGCGACGTCGCGATCAGGCCACCCCAGAGAAACGCCGCGGCACAGGCCCAGGGCGACTCGCGCTCGCGCCGGTCGAGGAACCACAGGATCGCGACCGGCAGCATGGCCATCGCCGACGAGACGGCGAGCGCCTGCAGGAACACGCGGGTCGCCACCGACCCGAGCCCGCCCACGACCGTGCAGATCACCGTGCCGGCGATCAGCAGCAGCACGGCGAGCGTCCACGTGAGTGCGCGCGCCACGCGCGGCTGGCGCAGCGGCGAGGCCAGCGGATCGAGGACGACGTCCTTCACCAGAGCACGATGGCAATGACGCCGGCCGCGACGATCGCGGCGGTCGTGAGCAGCACGGGCTTGCGCACCGACGGGTCGCCGATCGCGAGGACCATGCCGGTCTTGACGACCGTGTTGCTCAGGACGGCGATCGTGATGGCGTGAGCGGCCACCTGCGCGCTGTTGTTGCGTGCGTACTCGGCCATCGACAACGTCATCGCGTCCACGTCGGTGGTGCCCGCGATCGCGGCGACGACGTACATCCCGGTCGCCGGCGCGTGCAACTGCACGAGCTTGACCACGAGCAGCACGACGGCGAACACCGCCGCGAACTTGATCGCGGAGGTCAGGCTGAACGGGTTGCGCAGCGGCACCTCGCGCGCCTCGCCGCCGGCTTTGCCCGCACGGCGCAGCATGAGCCCGGCGCCTGCTGCACAGACGAGCGACATCGCCGCGAGCGCCGGCAGCACGGCGGGCAACAGCGCGCGATTGACGACCAGCACTTCGACGAAGACGCGCGCGAAACTGACGGTCCAGGCGAGCAGCACGCCGGCCACGATCGCCGCGCCGGCCTTCGCGTACTGCGGCTCGCGGCTCTGCCGCGCGAGCGAAAGCGTCACGGCCGTCGACGAGGCGAGTCCGCCGGCGAGCCCCGTGATCGGGATGCCGCGATGGGCGCCGAGCACCCGCGTCAGCACGTACCCGACCAGGGACAGGCCGGAGATCAGCAGCACGAGCAGCCAGAGCGCCTGCGGGTTGAGCGTTTCCCACGGGTCCAGCGGCTCGTCGGGCAGGATCGGCAGCACGATGAACGTCGCGATCAGCAGCCGCAGCACCGCGTACAGGTCGTCGCTGCCGAGCTTGTCGACGAAGCCGTGCAGCGGCTGCTTGTACGCGAGCACGGTCGCGACCAGCACGCCGGCGCCCACGGCGAGTTCGCGCTCGCCCGCCGCGGCAACGGCGCCGAGCAGGAACGTCACCATCGCGGCGATTTCGGTCGTCTGGCCGACGTTGTCGGGATCGCGTCGCGCCGCGAGCACGTACCCGGTCACCTGCACGGCGCCCGCGGCAAGCAGCCCCGCGCCGAGCAGCCAGGGCGAGCGGAACTGCAGCGCGAGCCAGCCACTCAACGCGCCGAAAAGCGCGTAGAGGATGAACGTGCGCAGGCCGGCGACGCCCGGTGTCTCGTGCTCGAGCGTGTGACGCTCACGTTCGATGCCGACCAGCGCCCCGATCAGCAGTGCGGTCGCGAAATTCCAGACGAGGCTGAGGTTGAGCTCGGGCAATCAAGCCCCTCCCTGGCCAGGCTATGGACGGGCGCTCGTGCCCGCCGTCGCGACGTAGGAATCGATGATGCGCTCGAGCGCCGCCTCGCACACGCGGCAGAACGGCACTTCGTTGCGCGTGAACATGATGCAGTCGAGCTGCGGCCGGTAATAGGCCTGCGCGTCGTAATTTGCGCCCTGGAAAGCGCCGACAGCGTTGCGGTACCGTTCACGCGCGAACGCGTGGGTCGCGTGCGCCTGTTCCTCGCGGAAGAGGGCATCCATGTCGGCCTCCGGCCGGCGGTCCGCGCGGATCTGCTTGCGACGTGCCTGGATGTCGCGCTGGTACGCCTCGAATTCGGCCTTGGGCCAGGGCGTCGGGACGGGGGTGCTGCGGGCAACGAGGTCGCGCCACTTGAGCTGGTCGCGTTGCAGCAGCGCCGTCACATTGGGCTCCCACGGCTCGACGACGTTCCCGGCCGCGGGCGCGTAGGCGACCGGCGAGGTGTAGTACTCGTCGGCGAGCGCCGCGAAGTGGTGGCCGAACTCGTGCACGAACAGGTAGTCGGCCCAGCTGCTGTCGACCGCGACGGTCGAGAACGCGTTGAAGATGCCACCGCCGCCGTAGGTCTGGCCGTTGGCGAGGATCACGATCGCCTCGTACGGGGCGCGCGAGGCGACCTCGCGCAGCGCGCGATTGTCGAACGTCAGGATGTAGCGTTCGCTGCCGAAGGCGTCATAGGTCGCGCCCACGGCAGTCGCGCGCTGCATGCCGGTCGACGGGCGTGAAATGCCCGACTCCGCCGCCGGCGGGCACAGGCCCCAGACGTTGAAGTCGTTGCGACGCCGCGCGAAGGGCTCGTGCCGGAACAGCGCCGCACGCATGCGTTCCGCATCCTTG
>DATMIB010000147.1:0-3933 GCA_035554635.1 Steroidobacteraceae bacterium
CACGAAGCCGGTCGCGAGCAGCAGCACCGCGTAGACGGCGAACACGCGGCCGCGATGGCCGAGCGAGCGGCCGACCACGCCGTGGTAGCGGGTGGAGTTGCGCTTGAAGAAGCGGTTGAATGGATGGAACGCCCAGCCGAACATGCGCTCGATGGCGCGTGACAGCGCATCCGGCGGCGCGCCGTGCGGCTTGAGCAGCTTGGCGGCGAGCGCCGGCGAGAGCGTGAGCGAATTGACCGCCGAGATCACCGTCGAGATGGCGATCGTCACCGCGAACTGCTTGTAGAACTGCCCGGTCACGCCCGACAGGAAGGCCATCGGCACGAACACCGCGCACAGCACCAGCGCGATCGCGATGATCGGGCCGGACACCTCGCGCATCGCCATGTGCGCCGCTTCCAGCGGCGTGTGGCCGTCCTCGATGTGGCGTTCGACGTTCTCCACCACGACGATGGCGTCGTCCACCACGATGCCGATGGCGAGCACCAGCCCGAACAATGTCAGCGTGTTGATCGAGAACCCGAGCAGGTGCAGCGCCGCGAAGGTGCCGACGACCGACACGGGCACGGCGATCAGCGGAATGATCGAGGCACGCCAGGTCTGCAGGAACAGGATCACGACCAGAACGACCAGCAGCACGGCCTCGAACAGCGTCGTCACGACGGCCTTGATCGAGTCGCGCACGAACACGGTCGGGTCGTAGACCACGCTGTAGGCCATGCCCTCGGGAAACCGCGTGCTGAGCTCCGCCATCTTGGCGCGCACCGCGTCGGAGACCTCGATCGCATTGGCGCCGGGCGCCTCGAAGATCGGGATCGCGACCGCGTCCTTGTTGTCGAGCTGCGAGCGCAGCGTGTAGTCGCCGGCGCCGAGCTCGAGCCGCGCGACGTCCGCGAGGCGCACGATCTCACCGGCGCGACCGCTTTCGATCACGATCTGGCCGAATTCCTCCTGCGTCTGCAGCCGGCCCTGGGCGTTGATCGAGACCAGGAAGTCGCTGCCGTTCGGCGTCGGCTCGGCGCCGAGCTGACCGGCGGAGACCTGCACGTTCTGCTCGCGGATCGCACGCACGACGTCACCGGCCGTGAGGCCGCGCGCGGCGACCTTGTCCGGGTCGAGCCACACACGCATCGCGTAATCGCCGGAACCGAACAGCCCCGCCTCGCCCACGCCCGGCAGCCGTGCGAGCTCGTCCTTGATCTTGAGCGTCGCGTAGTTGCGCAGGTAGAGCGAGTCGTAGCGGCCGTCGGGCGAGATCAGGTGCACGACCATCGTCAGCGTCGGCGACTGCTTTTGCGTCACGACGCCCTGCCGGCGCACGTCCTCGGGCAGGCGCGCGAGCGCCTGGCCGACGCGGTTCTGCACGAGCACCTGCGCGTCGTCCGGGTCGGTGCCGGGGCGGAACGTGACGGTCGTGACCATCACGCCGTCGCTGCCCGCGATCGACTTCACGTACATCATGTTCTCGACGCCGTTGATCGCCTCCTCGATCGGCGTCGCGACGGTCTCGGCGATCACCTTCGGGTTGGCGCCGGGGTACACGGCACGGACCTGTACGGTCGGCGGCACGACGTCGGGATATTCGGTGATCGGTAGCAGCGGCAGCGCGATCAAACCCGCCGCGAAAATGACGATCGACAGCACGGCCGCGAAGATCGGCCGGTCGATGAAGAATTTGGAGAAGTCCATGAACGTATCCTCAGGTGGCGTCGGCGCCCGCCGCGGCGTTCGCGGCGACGCGCAGCGCATCCGGCGCCGGGTCACCCATCGCGATTTCCTGCGGCGCGACCGGCATGCCGGCAAAGAACACCTTCTGCACGCCGTGCACGATGACCGCGTCGTTGGGCTCGAGCCCGCGCTCCACGACGCGCAGGTCGCCGGCCTTGCGGCCGAGCACGACGTCCTTGCGCACGGCGACGTTGCCCTCGCCGAGCACGTAGACGTACTTGCGGTCCTGGTCCGTCAGCACGGCCTTTTCGTCGATCAGCAACGCGGAGCGCGTGTTGCTGCCGGCCAGCTGCACACGGGCGAAGAGCCCGGGCGTCAGCGCGCGGTCGGCGTTCGGGACGACGGCGCGGGCGCGGATCGTGCCGGTGCTCGGATCGACCTGGTTGTCGACGAAGTCGACCGTGCCGACGTGCGGGAAGTCCTGCTCGTTGGCGAGACCGACGCGTACCGCGCTCGAGGTCGTGCGGTGCTCGCCACGACGATCGGCCGCGGCGTAGTCGAGAAAGGTCTGCTCGTCGGCGTCGAAGTAGACGTGCATCGGGTCGAGCGAGACGACCGTAGTCAGCGCCGTGGTGTCGGCCTGCGCCAGGTTGCCGACCGTCACGAGCGCACGACCCGCGCGGCCGTCGATCGGCGCGCGCACTTCGGTGAACTGCAGGTCGAGGCGCGCGGCTTCGACCGCTGCCGCTGCGGCACGCACCGCCGCGTCGCCCTGCGTCTGCGCGGCGCTGCGCGCATCGAACTCCTCGCGCGAAATAGCCTTCGAGTCGAGCAGCGTCGCCGCGCGTTCGTGCTCAGTGGCCGCGAGCCGCGCCTCGCTGCGCGCGCGTTCGAGCCCGGCGACGGCCTGGTCGAGGGAGGCGCGATAGCGACGCTGGTCGATCACGAACAGCAGGTCGCCCTTTCGCACCTCGGTGCCTTCTTCATACGCCACGCGTTCGATGTAACCGCTCACGCGCGGTCGCAGCTCGACGGACTCCACCGCAGTGACACGACCGGTGAACTCGTCCCACGGCTGGAATTCACGCGCAACGACTTTGGCCACGCTGACTGCAGGGGGCGGCGGCGCGCCGGCCGCGGCGTGCGCGGGGTCACCCGCGTCGCGAAGGAAGGCAAAGACGACGCCGGCGGCAATCACGACCGGCACGAGCACGGCGGCTCGGCGGAACTTCGGGTGGCTGGGGTTCATGGAGGGTTTCCTCACTGCGGGGGGATCTTGTTGGTGGGTGTGCGGAGGGAGGCGATGAAGCTCGGCACGTCGGTGAACGCGCGGGCCACGCGGCCAATCGAGCAGGCCGCACTAGTGCGGCCGCAGGCGACGACCGCGTCGGTCGACTCGTCGCTGGCGTTGCGGTCGAGCAGGCGTGCGGCCTTGCGCGCGACGTCACTCGCAGACGGCCAATCCGGGCATTCGTGCTCGCCGGGTTCGTCGCTGCGCACGGGCGAGTCGATCGACAGCAGTTGCACGCGCACGCCCGACGCGCGGGCTTCGTCGTGCAGCACGCGTGCGAGCATCCGCGTGGCCGCCATCGCGATGGAGCGGTGCCCGTACCCGGCCCACGGCGTTTCGCTGCCGGGGCCGCCGACGATCACATAGCGTGCATTGCGATCGGACTCGACCAGCAGCGGGATCAGTTGCCGTGCGAGCGCGTGCTGGGCGAGCACCGTCTGCCGCAGGCAGTCCTCGAGCATGGCAGTCGTCTGATCGAGCACGCGGCCGCGATCAGCACCGACGGCCGCCGTACGACCGTGCGGGAAGGTGACGACCACGCCCGCGAGCGGACGGCCGAGCGCGCGCAGTTCGTCGGCCAGCCGTTCGGCATCTGCGTCGTTCTCGATGCGTCCCGTGAGCGCGGTGATGTCACCTGGCGCGGCTGCAACGGAGAGCACCTGGAGCCGGTCCAGCTGCGGCGCGATGGCGATGACCGGCTGGCCGGCGGCCGCGAGGTGCCGAACCAAGGCACTGCCGATTGTCCCAGTGGCGCCAACGACGGCGATCGGAGCCTCGATTGTCCCGTGGACGGGATGTAGTGCCCCGTGGATGGGACGATCTTCGTGATTCCGCGGGATTTCTGTTGCAAGCGACTGATTACCCTCGCGATTTGCGCGAGGTGTCGTCAGGGGCGGTTTCCGGGTCTTCATGGCCGCGTACGATAGGCGGCCGCAGCCCAGTTGATTAGCCGGACTTTTAGGGAATAATTGTCC
>DATMIB010000148.1:0-10668 GCA_035554635.1 Steroidobacteraceae bacterium
GTGAACGTGCCGCCGGTGAGTTCCTCGAGCGTCAGCTGACCGTCACGCGCCCGGTTCGCGTACTGCACGACCGACTTCTCGATCTCGCCGAACGCCAGGGTGTCCGCGTTGCGCAGCACCGGCACGACCAGGCCGCGATCGGTCGAAACGGCGACGCCGACGTCGTAGTACTCGTGGTAGACGATGTCGTTGCCGTCGACCGAGGCATTGACGACCGGGAAGCGCTTCAGCGCCTCGACGCAGGCTCGGACGAAGAACGACATGAAGCCCAGGCGCGCACCGTGCTCTTTCTCGAAACGCTCCTTGTATTTCGCACGCAGTTCGTTGACGGCCTTGAGGTCGACCTCGTTGAAGGTCGTCAGCATCGCCGCGGTCGATTGCGCCTGCACCAGGCGCTCGGCGATGCGGGCGCGTAGCCGGGTCATCGGCACGCGACGCTCCGCCCGTCCGCCCTTCTTCACCTCTGCCGGCTTGGCGGGAGCGGTCGGCCGCAGGTCGGGCGAGGGCTCGGCCGGGCTGACTGAAGGCGCCGGGGTCTTGTCCTTGTCGGCGAGGTGCGTCAGCACGTCGCCCTTGGTGATGCGACCGTCGCGACCCGAACCTGCGATGCTGCCCGGCTCCAACTTGTGTTCTTCGACCAGACGCCGGACCGAAGGCGCGAGCTTGTCGCCTGGCGTCTTCACCTCGCCCGTTTCTGCGGGAGCGGTCGGCGGCACGCCGGGTGCGGCCGCGACCTGGGCGGACTTCTTCGCGGAGCCATCACCCGCGCTGCGCGCGACGGCTCCCACCGCCGTGGGAGAGGTGACGGAGGCCGTCGCGCCCTCTTCGATCACCGCGAGCACCTGGCCGCCCGTGACCGTGGCGCCGTCCTGCACCTTGAGTTCCCTGAGCACGCCGCTCACCGGGGCAGGCACCTCGAGCACGACCTTGTCCGTCTCGAGGTCGACCAGGTTCTCGTCGCGGCTGACGGCCTCGCCGGGTTGCTTGCGCCACGCGACGAGCGTCGCATCGGCGACGGACTCGGGCAACTGGGGAACGCGGACTTCGATCGTGCTCATGATTTCTTCCTGGTGCTGCCCGTGGCGCGCAGACGCGTGGTCGCACGCGCGGTTTGTTCCTGGCTGGTCGCGGTCAACGCGGCCTTGACCAGGCCGTGCTGCTCCAATACGTGTTGCTGCAGGATGCCCGTCGCGGGCGCCGCGGCCGGACGACGGCCTGCGTACAGCAGCTCCTGGTTGCCCTTGAGCGGCTCCTGCAGCCGATGTCGGATCTGGTACCAGGCGCCCTGGTTCTGCGGCTCCTCCTGGCACCAGACGATCTCGCGGGCGTTCGGGTAGCGCGCCAGCGCCCGCGCATAGTCCTCCGCCGGGAACGGGTAGAGCTGTTCGACGCGCACGATCGCGACGTTGCGGCCTTCGGAGGCGCGGCGCTGCTCGAGCAGGTCGAAATAGACCTTGCCCGAGCAGAACACGACGCGGTGCACGTCCTTGGCCGGCAGGTCGTCGACTTCGCCGATCACGTCCTGGAACGAGCCGTGCGTGAGGTCCTCGAACGCCGACACCGACAGCTTGTGTCGCAGCAGGCTCTTCGGCGTCATCACGATCAGCGGCTTGCGGAACGGCCGCACCATCTGCCGCCGCAGCATGTGGAACATCTGCGCGGGTGTCGACGGCACGCACACCGACATGTTGTTCTCGGCGCAGAGTTGCAGGAAGCGCTCGAGCCGCGCCGAGGAGTGCTCGGGCCCCTGCCCCTCGTACCCGTGCGGCAGGAACAGCGTGAGCCCGCAGATGCGGCCCCACTTGGTCTCGCCCGACGAGATGAACTGGTCGATGATCACCTGCGCGCCGTTCGCGAAGTCGCCGAACTGCCCTTCCCAGATCACGAGGCAGTTCGGGTCCGTGATCGAATAGCCGTACTCGAAACCGAGCACCGCTTCCTCCGAAAGCAGCGAATCCGTCACGCGGAAACGGGGCTGGCCGGGCTTCAAGTGCTTGAGCGGCACGTAGGTCGCGCCGGTCCCCTGGTCGTGACCGACGGCGTGACGATGGAAGAACGTACCGCGGCCGCTGTCCTGCCCGGTCAGGCGGATCTCGTAGCCTTCGTCGAGCAGGGAAGCGTAGGCCAGCGTCTCGGCAAAACCCCAGTCGAGCATCTGCTGCCCGGCCACCATCCGACGGCGGTCCTCGACGATCTTCTGCACCTGGCGGTGCAGCGTGAAGCCCTCCGGATAGCTCGTGACGCGGTTCGCGAGTTCCTTGAGCGCCGTGGCCTGCACGCCGGTCTCGACCTGCTCGGTCCAGTCGACGTCGTGGAAGCGGCTCCAGTCGACCGTGTACTTGTTGCCGACCAGGCCGACGACGTTCTTCGCCTGCGGCTTGCCCTCGTCGAGACCGCGGCGGTACTGCTCGACCATCGCGTCGGCGTCCGCCGGCGCGAGCACGCCGTCGGCGACGAGCCTGTCGGCGTAGAGCTGGCGCGTGGTCGGGCGCCGGCGGATGTTCGCGTACATCACGGGCTGGGTCGCAGCCGGTTCGTCGGCCTCGTTGTGGCCGAGCCGGCGGTAGCAGACCAGGTCGATGACGAAGTCCTTGCCGAATCTCATGCGGTAGTCGAGCGCGAAGCGCGCCGCGAAGATCACCGCTTCCGGGTCGTCGCCGTTCACGTGCAGGATCGGCGCCTCGATCATCTTGGCGACGTCGCTGCAGTACAGCGTCGAGCGCGTGTCGCGCGGATCGTGCGTCGTGAAGCCGACCTGGTTGTTGACGATGACGTGCAGCGTGCCACCCGTGCGGAACGCACGCGCCTGCGACATCTGCAGCGTTTCCTGGATCACGCCCTGGCCCGCGAACGCCGCATCGCCGTGGATCAGCACCGGCATGACCTTGGCGCCGCGCTCGTCGCCGCGACGCTCCTGGCGCGCGCGGACCGAGCCTTCGACGACCGCGTTGACGACCTCGAGGTGCGACGGGTTGAACGCGAGCGCAACGTGCACGTTGCCCGCCGTCGTGCGCACGTCGCAGGAGAAGCCCTTGTGGTACTTGACGTCGCCGGAGCCCTTGAGCGCCTTGAGGTCGTACTTGCCCTCGAACTCCGAGAACAGCGCCTCGGGCGACTTGCCCAGCACGTTGACCAGCACGTTGAGCCGGCCGCGGTGCGCCATGCCGAAGACGAGGTCCTCGACACCATTGGCGCCGCCGCACTGGATCACGTGTTCGAGCAGCGGGATCAGGCTGTCGCCGCCCTCGAGCGAAAAGCGCTTCTGCGCCGGGTAGCGGGTGGCGAGGTAACGCTCGAGCCCTTCGGCCATGGTCAGGTGCCAGAGGATCTCGCGACGCTGCTCCGGCCCACAGTGCTGGCCGAGCCGCCCGACCTGGAAACGGTCCTGCAGCCACAACCGTTCGGTCGCATCCGAGACGTGGGCGAATTCGGCGCCGATCGTGCCACAGTAGATCTGCTTGAGTTGCGCGAGGATGTCGCGCAGCTTGAGCCGCGGCTTGATCGCTTCGTTGCGGCTGCCGGTCAGGAACTCGGTGTCGAAGTCGGCCTCGGTCAGGCCGAGAAACTCGAGCGTGAGCACCTTGGGCACGGGCCGCACCATCATGCCCAGCGGGTCGATGTCGGCGACGAGGTGGCCGCGGTTCGCGTAGATCTGGATCAGCCGCGAGACGGCGCCCTGCTTGGCGGCCGGCGTGTGCGTGTCGACGGTTCCGGCAAGCTGCAGGCTGCTGCCCGGCTGCGCGTTAGCCGTGGCGCGCGGCGTCTTGGCGCGTCGTGCGAGTTCCGCCACGAGCGGGCCGTGGGGCACGTCCTGACCCGTCGGGCCCAGGCTCGCGAAATACTCGCGCCAGCGCGCGTCGATCGACTCGGGTTCGGCGAGGTAACGTTCGTACATCGCCTCGACGTAGGCGTCGTTGCCGGCCGCCAGCGGCGTGGCCGTCAGCATCGGTTTCACTTGGGTCATGCGTCCGGTGGAAGCTCCGTACGGTCGGAGCGTCTGTTTCGGGTCAGCGAAGTGGGCCCGGTAGTTTAGCGGACTTGACGGGATTTAGCGGACCTGACCCGCAGGCACAACTGGCCGGCCGTCGGACGGCCGCGGGACGTCAGGGCTCCTCGATCCGGTAGCCGCGCTGGCGTAGACGCTCGAAGTGCCCGTCGGGCCTCAGTATTTCCTCGACGGAAATGACCGCGACGGTCGAGGCGTTGCGTGCCAGCGCCGCCTCCGCGGCCTCGACCCATCGCGCGCGGGCGCGCTCGAGCACGTCCGCGTAGCCCCGCTCGCGCATGAACGAGGACTCGAGCACGACCCCGATGCAGGCACTCGCCCGCGCCACCGGCGCCAGTTGGCGCAGTCGCTGCACGTCGCCCACCGCCCAGGCGTTCGCACGATCCCGCATGAGGTCGAGATCGGTCTCGAGCCGCTGCACCGTCCGCGCGAAGCACTCGACGTCGTCGAGCGGGAGTCGCTTGAATTCCTTGATCGCGGCCCGCGGCTTCTCGACCTTGAGGTCGACTTCGGGTTCGCGCACCGGCACGCGCGCACGACGCGCCATGTTTTCGACCTGTGGCCAGACGCCTTCGTACGGCACCAGCCCCGACTGCGCGAGCGCCGCGCGGTACAACTCGTCGGCAGCAAAGATCGGTCGCCATCGCTCTACGGCGTCGCGCCGGCCGAGGTAACGGGCCTTCAGTGCCAGCCAGCGTGCATAGAGCTCGGCGGGCACCCTGTCCTCCAGCCGTGCGTCGTCGGGGTTGTCGCGGATGCCGATCAGGGACGGTAGCAGCGTGATGCCACCGAGCGGCCCGACCGACGCATTGATCGACGGCGGCGCCAGCACTTCCTGCGACGCGGCGATCGCCTGCTCGACCTCGCTCGACTTCCACGCGAGCTTTTTCGGCAACGGGCTGTGATTGCCGAGCACCCACAGCACGTGGCCCGAGGGGTCGTCGGCGCGTGTGACCTTCCAAAGCCCGGGGCCGGGCTGCGCACCCGTGACGAGCACTTCCTCGAGCGGCGGCTCTTCGGCGGCAGGAGTTTCGGCGCCCGCAGCGAACGCGAGCAGCGTCGCGAACGCGGCAAGAAGTCGGAGGCAAACCCGGCGTGCTGGCAAGCGCTGCATCGCCCGGCAGCGTGGCATCAGTGGGGCATCGCGTCCACAGCCATCTGCCGGAACCAATGCAGGTATTCGGCCGGCGACATGGCGTTGTTCCAGTGACCGGTCGCCATCGCCACCGCGGTGACCGTCGCGAACACGCCGACGACGACTCCGGCAACGACGGGTGCCGACAGGCTCAGCGGCCAATATCGGCTGCGGACCACCAGCGTCTCCTTGACCGGGCACTCGTCGACACAGCGCATGCACGTCGTGCATTCGTCGCTCCAGACCTGCCCGACCTTGGCACCGGCGCGTCGCGCGCCGATGCGATGCACCGCGATGTTCGACGGGCAGACGCGGGTGCAGAGCTCGCAGTCGATGCACGTCTCCTTGACGCGTGTCACCCGCAATGGCGACAGCAGCCCGGCGATGCCCAGCAGCGCGCCGTAAGGACACAGGTACCGGCACCAGAAGCGGTGGTACAGCACTGACGCGACTGCCAGCGCCGCGACGATGCCCAGTGCGCGCGGCGTGATGTGCGCGAAGAACTGGTACATGTTGACGTCGGCCATGCGGTTGTAGGCACCGTGGACGAACATGTCCAGCGCGGCCGCGCCCATCGTCGCCAACATGAAGACGAAGTAGACGAGCAGGACGTACTTCACCAGGCGCAGCGGATAGTCCAGCCACTTCCACATCACGAAGTTGCGCTTGAACAGCCGCTTGCCCACGGCTGCCAGCCAGTCGCCGAGCGTGCCCACCGGGCACAGCCAGCTGCAGAACGACTTCCGCACCAGCAGGCTCGCGGCGATGATCGCGACGAGGATCACCGTGGCCGCGGGATGGATCTGGTTGAGCTCGCCGCCCTGTTGCCAGTGCAGCAGGCCGAGCAGGCCGCTGATCGGCAGGAATGCCTCGGCGCCCGGCGGGCGCGGATAGAAAGCCTCGGTGCCGCCGCTCAAGCCCCAGCGCATGAACAGGAAGAATTCAATGCCCATCCAGATCGACAGCAGCACGAAGGCGATCTGCACGACACGACGCAGGAACTGCGGGTCACCCTTGAGACGTGCGATCAGGTTCTGCAGGCGGCCGTGCGTCGGGTCGGGCCGGAACTTGTAGCGCCGCAACTCCTTCGGAATCTTGCGCAACGACGCGGTCGATGGGGGCTGCGGTTTCGAGTTCATGTTGTCGTGCATCCGGGGAAACGGCCGCGCCGCACACGGCGGGGTCCGATGCCATCAGATCGCCACGTCGTCACCGGGTTCCACGTCACCGTAGAAGCCGCAAGCGCACGCAGCACGCACGTAACGTGTTCATGTGCGATACGGGTCTGGACTTCGGAATGCCCGCGAAAACCCGGATGCAGCCGCACGGAGAATTCGTGCACGACGGTCGGGAAGAAGTGGCGCCCCCGGCAGGACTTGAACCTGCGACCCCTCGCTTAGGAGGCAAGTGCTCTATCCCCTGAGCTACGGGGGCGGGGGAATGGCGGGAAAAAATGGTGGAGCGGAAGGGGATCGAACCCTCGACCTTCGCATTGCGAACGCGACGCTCTCCCAGCTGAGCTACCGCCCCACACGAGGGCGCGCATTGTAGCACCGGCTTTTCGCAGCGCAACCAAAGTTCGCGACGACAGCTATCATTTCTTCATGAGCCTGCGAATTCGCGACGCCACCCCCGCCGACCAGGAGTTCATCGCCCGCGGCAACGAGGCGATGGCGCTCGAGACCGAGCACAAGCGGCTCGATGCAGCCACCGTGCGGCTCGGGGTCGGCGCGGCCCTGCGCGATCCGGCCCACGGCCGGTACTTCGTCGCCGAGGACGAAAGCGGCACGCCGGTCGGCCAGCTGATGATCACCTATGAATGGAGCGACTGGCGCAACGGCCGGTTCTGGTGGTTCCAGAGCGTCTACGTGCTGCCGTCGGCGCGCGGCCACGGCGTCTTCAAGGCGATGTACGAACACGTCGACGGGCTCGCCAGGGCGACGCCGGGCGTCGTCGGCCTGCGTCTCTACGTCGAAGGCGACAACGTTCGCGCACAACGCAGCTACGCGCGCTGCGGCATGGACATGCGTGACTACCGATTCATGGAAGTCGACTATTCGGGCGCAGTGCACCGCGCCGGGGAGTGAAGATGCTGAAGCACGGCACACAGGCACCGGAATTCGAACTCGAGGACCAGGACGGCAAGCGTCACACGCTCAAGTCGCTGCTGCGCGCCGGCCCGCTGATCCTCTATTTCTATCCGGCCGATTTCACGCCCGGCTGCACCAAGGAAGCCTGCAGCTTCCGTGACCTGCAGAAGGACCTCGTCGCGGCCAACCTGCGCGTGGTCGGCGTCAGCCCGCAGGACGCCGAATCGCACAAGCGCTTCGCGGCGAAGCACGCCCTGAACTTCCCGCTGCTCGCCGACCCGGACAAGAAGGCGATCAAGGCCTACGACGTCGACGGGCCGCTCGGATTCGGCGTGCGTCGCGGCACGTACCTGATCGGCGCCGACGGCAAGGTGCTCGACTCGGTGCTGGCGGACCTGCGCATCTCGAAGCACGAGGCTTTCGTCGCGCGAGCCTTGGCAGCCGGTGCCGGAAAATGACAGCCCTTCAATAGGTTACGATGATTACCTGACGGCGCCACGAGGTGCATCAGCCAGCCCCGGCGTGGGTGCGCCGTAGCGAACGCGCAGTACGCGGGTCTCGCCCGGACTGGGCATGACCACGACGTAGACGGCGTCGAACTCGTCGTCGCGCACCGCGAAGTCCTGCCCGCTCAACTGGTTGATGACGCCGGGCAACGTGCTCGCGTAACCCACGACGACGACCGTCTTGCCACGATGCTCGCGCTGGATGCGCGCGGCGATGCCCGACCAGTCGCTGCTCGCGAGCAGGTTGATCGGCAATCGGAATTCGTTCGCGATCGGGGCGGCGGTCTGCTGGGCGCGACGCGTGTCGGCGGCGTACAGGTAGTCGACCTTGCGCCCCGCCAGCAGGTCGTCGAGCAGGCCGCCGAGTTGCGCCACGCGTCGTTCGCCGACCGCGCTCAGGTCCGGGTCGCCCGAGGCACTCTCCCCGCCTTCGGCGTGACGCACCAGGACCACGACCGTCGTCTTCGCCCAGGTGCCGAGCCAGTAGAACCCGGCCGCGGCCATCAGCAGCGCGAGCAGTGGCAACAACAGGGGCGCCATGAACGGGCGGCGCCGCAACCTCGTCAGGGAATCCATCGGCGAATGATAGCGAAGCCTACTGGATCGGACGTCGCAGCTCGTTGAAGGATGCCGTCGCGCGCTCGCGCAGTGCCTGCGACTGGCCGATGCGCTCGAGGAACAGCGCCGGCACCCCGAGCCGATCGGCCAGCACAAGCCCCTCCTCCGGCCCGAGCACCATGAATGCGGTCGCGTACGCGTCCGCGAGCGTCGCGCGCGGGTGCACCACCGTCACCGAAGCCAGGGCATGCCGGATCGGTTCGCCGGTGCGGGGGTCGATCGTGTGCGAAACCAGGCGACCGTCGGGCAGACGCTGGAAGTCGCGATAGTTGCCCGAGGTCGAGATGGCGAGGTCGCTCAACTCGACCCCGGCGTACGCCTGGCGCGGTTCCATGACCGGCGACTCGATCGCGACGCGCCACGGCTGGCCGTCGTCGCGCCGGCCGGCTGCGCGGACCTCGCCGCCGATTTCGACGAGGTGACTCGCAAAACCCACGTGGGCCAGGCACGCGCTCGCGCGATCGACCGCGTACCCGGGCGCGATGCCGTCCACGTCGAGCTCGAGCGGCACCTTGCCGCGGCGAACCGCCGGCGCGGGCTGCAACCGGAGCTCGAGCCAGGAGTAGCCGACGTTCGCCATCGCGTCGTGGACGAATTCCATCGACGGCGGCTCGTATGGCTTGGCAGCGCCGGCGCCGGTTGCGCCAGCGCCGAAGCCCCACAGACGGACCAGCGGCGCGACCGTGATGTCGAACGCCCCTTCGGTCTCGGTGCTCACGCGCTGCGCGGCCGCGACGACCGCCACCAGCGCGTTCGAGACCGGTATCCAGTCCGTCGACGCGTTGGCGTTGAGCGCCGAGATCTCGCTGTCCTTCGCGTACGTCGACAGGTGCCGATCGACTGCGACGAGCGTGCGGTCGATGCAGTCCTGCACGCGTTTCGCGCCGGCCTCGTCGCGTATGCCCGGCACGGTGACGTGGTAGGTCGTGCCCATGGTCGGGCCCTCGAAGCGCCGTGTCTCGACGGTCTCGCGCGGCCCGCACGCCCCGAGGCAAACGACGCCCGCCGCGACGGCGATGCGCGCCGCATTGCTGCTGTTCCATCCCATGCGTGCAGGTTACACCGCGGTACGCTCGCCTGGCCTCAGCGTCGCACGCGGTCGGGGGTCGCCGTCGTCCGACCCGCCCTGCGCGACGACCGGAACTTGGCTTCGCCGGTACTGCTCGGCGCGCACCAAACCGGTTGCGTTTCGCGTCTGGACCGCGCGCGCTTGCGACAGACTTCGCGTCGCCCGAATCGCTGCGACGGCACTCTCCTCGAGCCCGCGGCGACACGTGCGGGCAGCAACAAGACGAAGGAAGACGGGGTCATGTCGATCGACGAACTCAAGGCCAGGCTCGAGGTGCGGGTCGAGGAATGCCATCGGCTCGTTGCGGCGGTGCATCCGCACTTCCCGAAGGTTTCCTGCAACCTGTTCTCGCGGCGTCGCGCGGCGGGCCTCGCCTTCGGCAACGAGCATCGCATCGCCCTGAACGAAGTGCTGCTGCGCGAAAATCCCGACGCGATGCTCCGCGACACGGTGGCACACGAATTCGCACACATCGTGGTCTGGTGGCGCTATCTCGAGGACAGGAAGCTCGATCCGGCCACGGCGCCGCCGAGCGCCCACGGCGCGGAATGGCAGGCCGTGATGCGCGACCTGTTCGCGGTCGAGCCCAAGCGCTGCCATCGCTTCGACACCAGCAACACCGGCGCACGCATCCAGCGTCGCTGGGAGTACCGCTGTCGATGCCAGTCACACCTGCTCACGACCTCGAAACACAAGCGGGCGCAGTCGGGCGCCAGTTACGTGTGCCAGGACTGCAAGACCGAACTCGCCGCGGCCCATGTCTACAGCCCGACGACGCCGGCCGCGACAGGCGTCCACGACGCGGTGTTCATGGCATCACCAACGCGGGACTGACGGCGCACGCCGTGCCGCCCCGCCGGGTGGGTCGCGCACCACCGATGGGCTAGCCCGTCAGGCTGCGGCCGTGTACGCTTCGCCCCCCGTCCGGAGAGGTGGCCGAGTGGTCGAAGGCGCTGGACTGGAATTCCAGTAATGTCCAAAAGGCATTCGTGGGTTCGAATCCCACCCTCTCCGCCACTGATGCCAACGCCCCGCCCAGTGCGGGGCGTTCGCATTTGAGGCCGAGGGTGGGAATTTGCGAACCCACGGACCGTGGGTTCGACAAAACCGCAGTGCGGTTTTGGACGCCTCGATTGCGCGATCCATCGAGGCGCCCCCAACGGGGTGAGGTGCGTTGCGACGCACCGAATCCATCCCACCCTCTCCGCCACTGATGCCAACGCCCCGCCCAGTGCGGGGCGTTC
>DATMIB010000149.1:0-32606 GCA_035554635.1 Steroidobacteraceae bacterium
CGATGACGGGCATTCTCGAGTACGACTTCGACGCCGCGCACCCACACCTGCAGCGCCGCGCTCGACGGCTCGAGCGGATCGCCGTCCCAGACGACCAGGTCGGCCTCGTAGCCTGAGCGCACCTTGCCGTAGCGGTCGCCGAGCCCGAACATCGCCGCAGGGGCCGTGGTCATCGCGCGCAGGCCTTCGATCCACGGCAACCCATTGGCGACGGCGAGCCCGGCGCCGAGCCGCATGCCGTTGCCGGCGTTGTAGGTGCGGTGGAACGCCGACACCGAGAACGCGATCGGCACGCCGGCGCGTTGCAGGCGCGCGGCGTTGTCGAGCCGTGCGCCCATCGTGTCGAACGCAAGCGGCAGGTTCAGCGTCGGGTCGAGCACGACCGGAATCCGGCGCGCCGCCAGTTCCTTCGCGACACGCCAGGCCTCGGCCCCGCCGTAGACCAGCACGGGCAGTTTCGTGTCGTCGTGCAGCGCGATCGCCTGCCGCACGTCCGACTCGCGGTCGGCGACGATCGCGAGCGGCATGCGACCGGCGACGACGGGTTGCAATGCCTCGGCATCGAGCCGTCCGAGCAACTGGTCGCGCGGCCCCGACACGCCGGGCGTCGGCTTGAAACGACGCGCCTCGTCGAGTGCGTTGCGCAGCAGGATCCACGGGGCGCCGTGCGATCCACCCGTGGCCGCCGCGGCGCCGCTGCCGACCCGCACGAACATCGCGACCTGCGCGCGATCGAGGGGCGAGACGCCGGGCGTCAGCCGCAGCAATGCGGCCTGGCCCAGGAACGGGGCGACAGCCGAGCCTTCGGGATGGGTCAACGCACGCGTGAGCCCGTCGCTGACGGCCAGGTCCACCGCGGTCGTGTTGGCGTTGAGCGCGTACTGCACGTCGAAGGCCGCACCGAGCGTGCCGCTGGCGAGCGCGTAATCGCGCGTGTCGGGCAGGCTGCCGACTTCGGTCAGCCCGAGTTGCGTGCCGGCGCTCATGAGGCCGGGCGTCACGATCCGGCCTTGCACATCGACCACCCTCACACCGACAGGCGGCGCGAGGCCGGCGCCGACCGCCTGCACCTTGCCGTCGCGGACCACGACGGTCGCGTTCTCGAGGGGCTGCGCGGCATCCATCGTGTAGAGCTTCGCGTGCACCAGTGCAAACGACGACGACGTCTGCGCGAACGCCGTGCCGGCACCGAGCGCGGCCCACGCGAGCGCGCCCACGACGGCGAGCAGCGAGCGACGTTCACCGCTCATGGCTGCGTCTCCTGGCTCGGCTGACCGAGCTCGAAGTCAGAGGTCGGCTGCCGGCTCGGGTCGTTGCGATCGAACGCGAGCGCGCCATCGACGTAGACCTGGTCGACGTGGCTGTAGACGCTGAACGGGTCCCCCGACCAGAGCACGACGTCGGCGAGCTTGCCCGGCTCGAGCGTGCCGATGCGCGACTCGAGCCCGAGCATGCGCGCCGGGTTGCGCGTGATCCATTCGATCACGAGTTCGGGTGGCAGTTCGATGCCGGCGCGACGGCCCGCCGCCGCCGATTTCGCCGCCTCGATGTTGAGCCGCTGGCCGGTGATGTTCGAATCCGAATGCATGGCCACGCAGGCACCTGCGGCCTGGAGGTAGGCAGCGTTTTCGCGGATCGCGTCGTAGGCCTCGCGCTTGAAACCCCACCAGTCCGGCCAGACGGCGGCACAGACGTCGTCCCTCACGAACAGGTCGGGGATCTTGTACGCCTCGGCCGCGTGGTGGATCGCGGTAATCCGGAAGCCGAACTCGTGCGCCATGTCGAACAGCTGCGCGATGTCGTCGGCGCGATAGCAGTGCGCGTGGACGCGAATGGCCCCGGTGAGCACGCCCGCGAGCGTGTCGAGCTTGAGGTCCTGCTCGGGCGGTCGGCGCTCCTCGCCCTCGGCGTAGCGCTGCCATTCGCGCAGGTACTTGCGCGCCGCGATCCAGGCCTCGCGCTGGCCGGCCACGGCGCCCATGCGACTGACCGGGAAGCGACCCGCGTCGCCGTAGGCGTGGACGACGTTTTCGCCGCAGGCCATCTTCAGCCCGAACGGTGCGTCGGGGAACATCATGCCTTGCACGGTGCGCGCCGGGACGGTGCGCAGCACGACCGTGCGGCCGCCGAACAGGTTGGTGGAGCCCGGCATGACCTGCAGCGTCGTCACGCCGCCGGCGAGCGCACGGGCAAACCCCGGATCCTGCACGCTGATCGAATGCTGCGCCCACACCTGCGCGGTGTTCGGGTCGGAATCCTCGTTGACGTCGGTGTGGTGCAGGTCCTCGCCGGTGTACGGCGTGGGGAAATTGCCGAGGTGCGAGTGCGGGTCGATGATGCCGGGCGTCACCCAGCGGCCCTTGGCGTCGACACGCACGGTGCCGTCCGGCGCCGTGAGCCCGGGGCCGACCGCGACGACGAGCCCGTCACGCAAGAGCACGTCGGCGCCGTCGAGACGCCGGCCGGTGCCGTCGAGTACGGTTGCGCCGAAGATCAGCGTGTCGCGCCGCGGCTGCGGTCGGTACGTGCTCGGGTACGTTTGCGCCGCGAAGTCGCGAAGTGGCTGCTCGGGACCGCGCTCGCCCGGGCCACGGCGATCGCCGGACGGCGGGCGACGGCGTTCCTCGCGATCGGCAGCACCGCCGGGCGTGGTCGCGATCGTCGTCGCCAAGGCCAACGCGAGCAACCATTCGCGCGTGCGACGACGCGGCCGGAGAGTGGCGGGACGCGATGAAGCGGCGCAGGCGTCGTGGCGCATCGGGTGTCGACCGTGATCGAGCTACGAACCGATGCTAGCACGCACCGCTCGGGTGACCACCGACGCTGGGCAACGCGTCGTCGGCTGCGGGCCAGCGATTGCGCAGGACCACCGGCGCGAGAGTGCGAGCCGACCCGACCGATCGCAGCAGGTCAGGTTGCGCCGCGCGACTCGTTGCAGTGCTGCATCCACTCGAGCAGCGTGGTGTGGCCGGCGGCGTCGAGCGCACGGGTGATGTCGGCGTATTCGGCGTCGCGCTCGTCCTGGCCGAGCTTGAACTTGACGCGTCGTTCGAGCACGCGCGCACGGAACGCGACGATGCCGCTCACCAGTCGGCCGTAACGCGGGCCCATTTCCTCCATCGACCATGCGCCCGGCCGGTCGCGCTCCATCGCCCCGATCAGGTCGCGCACGATCGCATCGGTCGCGGCGCCTTGCTCGACGAACTCGACGTCGACCACGTACTGCGCCGTCGCGTAGTTCCAGGTTGGCGTGCGCGTGCGGTCGGCCAGCCAGGACGAGGAGATGTAGCCGTGCGGGCCCATGAACAGCACGAGCGTGCGCGGGGCGCGACGCAGCAGTTCGACGTGCGGGTTGGCGCGGGCGAAATGCCCGAGCAGGGTCGTGATCGTGCCGTGCTCGTCGAGCACGGGGCGCAGCGGCAGCGGCGTGGCGGCGAAGTCGCCGTCGTGCGCGGTGACGAGCCACGCGAACGGGTGCTCGAGCACGAGGCGGGTGACGTCGGCTTCCGCGGGCGGGCTGAATTTTCCGGGGGCGGCGCTCATGGTCTCGCTACGCTGGTAGGGGCCGGGTGGTCGAGCCTACGTCCCGGCCGCAACCGCGTCTAACGCGGCAGGGCAATGTATCGGCGGGTTCAGGCCGGCCCGGACGCGTCGAAGGTTGTCCCGCCCACGCGCGTCGCGTTCGCGGTGCCTTCTAAGCTAGGGCCGATGCGGCGCCCTCGGCCGCGCTTCCAGAACGCAGGAGAAAGCCATGAAGGTCGTTGCACTGCTCTTCCGCCCCGCCGTGCTGCTTGCGGCCTGCGCCGCGTTCGTGCTGCCGCAGGCCGCGCGCGCCGCGGAGCCACCGTCACGCAAGCTGGTCGAGATCTACCGCATCGCTCCGGGGCGACACCTCGAATTCCTGCAGATGATCGCGAAGTTCGACGAAGCCTCGAAGGCCGCGGGCATCCCGCCACGCGACCTGTACGTCCACCAGGACGGCGCCGACTGGGACTTCCTGCTGATCCAGGACGCCGAGCACACGGACGAACAGTCGGCGAAGCTGGGCGAGGCCATGACCAGGCTCGGCCTGCCGCGGGGCGCGCACTTTTTCATCGAGTTCCGCCGCAACGTCGCCGAGCACAGCGACACGTTCGTCGAAGGCCCGACGACCGCGGGTGCGTGGCTCGAAAAACTGAAGTGACCGTGGCGACGCTGAAGCGGTGCGCGGCAGCGTACCCTCAGGCGTCACCGGCGTTGCGCACGCGCTCGGAGAACCACCACAGGTGGCCTTCGGGATCCTTGGCGCCGTAACTGCGATCGGCCCAGTACTCCGGGCCGTAGTCGTGCAGCGTCGGCCCGTCGACGATCGTCGCGCCGGCCGCGCGGGCGCGTGCGCAGTGGGCATCGACATCGTCGACGTACAGCATCAGGCCCTGGGTGTTGCAACCGGCGCCGAGCGGGCTGCGCATGTCGGTCTCGAAGCGCCGTTCGGCGCCGGCGCGTTCGCCACCGACCATGATCAGCCCGTCGCCGTAGGTCAGCTCGCTGTGAACCACCTGGCCGCCTTTCTCGTGCAGGAGCTTCAATTCGAAGCCAAAGGCGCGACACAGCCAGTCGATCATCTGGCGTGGTTCGCGGTAGTACAGGCCCGAGCTGATGCGCGGCCAACCGGCAGGCGTTGGTTTCATGGCGAGCTCCCGCAAGTTCGGAGTCCGGAAGGGCGACGTCCCGTCGCAGGCGCGTTCGCGCCTGCCGTCCGACTGTACTCTGAACTCTAAACTCTGAACTCTTCCGCTACGGCACGCTCGGCCCGCCGCCCAGCGCCAACGCGAGGTCGACCGTATTGGCGAGCGCAGCGCGACGCGAGGCGATCAACTCGATCTCGGCCGCGAACAAGCCGCGACGCACGTCGAGCAGCTCGAGGTAGGTGATCTCGCCTTCGGCGTAGCGGAGCTCGGCGAGTTCCGTCGCGCGTCGCAAAGCCTTGACCTGCGCCGCGCGCGCGGCTTCGGCGGCACGCAGGCTCTGCTGTCCCTCGAGCCCGTCGAGGACTTCCCGGAACGCACCCTGCACGGTCTGCGCGTAGAGCGCGCGCGTCTGCTCCTGCACGGCACGCGTGCGCGCGACGTTCGAGCGCAGACGTCCGCCCTGGAAGATCGGCTGGAACAGCGAGCCCGCCACCTGCCAGACGTCGGCCGGGGTCGTGAACAGGTCGCCGAGCTCGAGGCTCGCCGAACCGTAGCTGCCGGTCAGGCTGATCGACGGCAGCATCGCCGCGCGCGCCGCGCCGACGTCGCCGGCTGCCGCACGGATGCGTGCCTCGGCCGCGCGCACGTCGGGGCGCCGCGTGAGCACGTCGGCCGGCAATCCGGCCGGCAACTGCGGCACCGCCGACTGCTCGGGCAACGCCTTGGGCAGCACGTTGACGCCGACCAGGTCGCGCGGCGACCGTCCGAGCAGCACGCCGAGCTGGTTCTGGCGCTGCTCGACCGCGAACCCGAACTCGCGCATCAGCGCCCGCGCCTGTTCGGTCTCGGCCTCGACGCGCCGGAACGTGATCTCGTCGCTTTCGCCGCCCTCGAAGCGCAGCCGCTCGAGGCCGAGCGATTCCTCGCGCGACGCCAGCGTCTCGCGCGCCTGCTCGAACTGGCCGATCGCCGCGGCGAGCGCGAAGTACGCGCGCGCGGTCTCGCCGGTCAGGCTCAGGTGCAGTGCCGCACGGTCGTGCTCGGTCGCGAACAGTCGTTCACGCGCGGCCGTCGATGCGTGCGCATAGCGACCCCAGAGATCGACTTCGTAGGCGACGACGCCGCGAACCGAATAGGTCTCGTACGTCGCGCTCTGCCCCGCGACTGGCGGGTTGATGAAGCGGCTGTCGCGACCGCGCGTCGCGCCCGCATCGAGCCCGAGCGACGGCAGGCGGTCGGCCCGCGCGATGCCGGCAAGCGCGCGCGCTTCGTCGATGCGCGCCGCCGCCACCATGGCGTCGGTGTTGCTCGCGAGCGTCTCGCGGATCAGCGCGTCGAGCGTGTCGTCGGCGAAGATCGACCACCACGGGTCCGGCAGGTCGACGACGGCGCCCGCGACCTGCGGCAGCGCGTCCGGCAGTGGTATGTCGGGCACGCGTGCCGGCTCGCGCGTCACGGCGCAGCCGCCGAGCGCCAATGCGAGCACCGCGACGACCGCCGTGCGAGTCGAACGTGCCGGGGTCCGCCCCGCCGTCACCTCGCGTGGCGTCGCGCCCGGAGTCACTGCCGTCATCAAAGCTCTGGTCTCGATCACGTCACGCGGCATCGCTGCCCTCCTGCGCCGCGGCCTGGCGTGGCACGTGGAACTTGTCGACACCGCGCGAGGCGATCCAGCGGAAGAACAGCGGCACGAAGAACGTCGCGATGAACGTCGCGGCGAGCATGCCGCCGATCACGCCGGTGCCGATCGAATGCCGGCTCGCGGCGCCGGCGCCGCCGCTGATCGCGAGCGGCAGCACGCCGAGGATGAACGCGAGCGACGTCATCACGATCGGACGGAAGCGCAGCCGCGCGCCTTCGACGGCTGCGTCGACCAGCGACATGCCTTCCTGCACCTTGAGCTGCGCGAACTCGACGATCAGGATCGCGTTCTTCGACGCGAGACCGACCAGCGTCACGAGACCGATCTGGAAGTACAGGTCGTTCTCCTGCCCCCGCAGGAACACGGCGAGCAACGCGCCGAACACCGCGAACGGTACGGCCAGGATCACCGCGAACGGCAGCGTCCACTTCTCGTACTGCGCGGCGAGCACGAGCAGCACCATGAGCACGCCGACCAGGAAGGTCAGGCGCGCACTGCCGCCCGAGACCTTCTCCTGGTACGAGGTGCCGGTCCACTCGAGCGCGTAGCCGTCCGGCAGCGTGGTGCGCGCGACCTCTTCCATCGCCGCGAGCGCCTCGCCCGAGCTGTAGCCCGGGGCCGCGTCGCCGATCACCTTGGCCGACGGGAACACGTTGTAGCGCTCGATCACCTCGGGCCCGGTCGTCTCGCTGACGGTCACGAGCGCCGTGAGCGGCACCATCGAGCCGTCGCCGGCGCGGACGTAGACGTTGCGGATGTCGTTGGGCCGCGCACGGAACTCGGCCTCCGACTGCAGGTGCACGCGGAACACGCGACCGGCACGGTTGAAGTCGTTGACGTAGAGCGCGCCGAACGTGCTCTGCAGCGTTTCGAACACGTCCGAGACCTTGACGCCGAGCAGCTTGGCCTTTTCGCGGTCGAGTTCCATGCGGACCTGCGGCACGCTGGCCGAGAACGTCGTGTTGACGTTGGCGAGCTCCTTGCGCTGCGAGGCCGCCGCCACGAGCGCCTGCGTCGCCGCCTCGAGTTCCTTCATCGTGCCGCCGGCCCGCGACTGCACGAAGCCGTCGAAGCCGCCGGTCATGCTGAGGCCCTCGATCGGCGGCGGCTCGAACGCCAGCACGAATGCGTCCTTGATCTGCATGCCGGCGCCGAACATGTAGCCTGCGATCGCGCCGGCCGACGCGTCCTCGCCCTTGCGCTCCGACCAGTCCTTGAGGTTGACCCAGGTGATGCCGGTGTTGGTGCGCAGGGTGAAGGTCATCACGTCGAGCCCGGAGAACGTCATCACCTGGTCGACGTGCGGGTTGGCGAGCAATGCCTGGCTGATCTGCCGGCTCACGGCCTCGGTGCGCTGCAAAGAGGCCGCGTCGGGCAGGATCGGCATCACCATCAGGTAACCCTGGTCCTCCTTCGGCGCGAGCGCGTTCGGCACCGCGCGAAACAGCGCAAAGGTCGCCACGAGCATCACCGCGATCAGCGCGAGGGCCAGGGTCGTGTGCCTGAGCAGGTAGCGCACGCCGCTCGCGTACCGGCCGGTCATGCGGCCGAACCAGAGGTTGAAGCGTTCGAGCGCGCCGTGACGCACGGCATCCTCGTGCCGCAGCACCGTCGCGCACAGCGCCGGGGTCAGCGTCAGCGCGACGAAGCCCGATATCGCGACCGACACGGCGATCGTGACCGCGAACTGGCGGTACATCTCGCCGACGAGCCCGCCCAGGAACGCGACCGGCAGGAACACTGCGGTCAGCACGAACACGATCGCGATGACCGGCCGCGTGACCTGCTGCATCGCCTTGTGGGTGGCCTCGCGCGGCTCGAGCCCCTCGGTCGCGATGATGCGCTCGACGTTCTCGAGCACGACGATCGCGTCGTCGACGACGATGCCGATCGCGAGCACCATGCCGAACAGCGTCAGCGTGTTGATCGAGAAGCCGAACGCGAGCATCGCCGCGAGCGTGCCGATCAGCGAGACCGGCACGGCCAGCATCGGGATCACGGTCGCGCGCCAGTTCTGCAGGAACACGAACACGACCAGGAAGACGAGCGCCATGGCCTCGGCCAGCGTCATCAGCACTTCGCGGATCGAGACCTTGATGTAGGTCGTCGTGTCGTACGGGGCGCTGTAGTCGAGGCCGGCCGGGAAGCGCTTGCCGATCTCGGCCATCCGCGCATCGACCGCATCGCCCACCTCGAGCGCGTTGGCGCCCGGCTGCAGGAAGATGCCGATCGGTACGGTCGGCTTGCCGTTGCGCTCGGCGGAGAAGTCGTACTCGCGCGAACCGAGCTCGATGCGCGCGACGTCACGCAGGCGGACGATGCCGCCCTGCTCCGAGGTCCGCACGACGATGTCGCCGAACTGCTCGGGGTCGGTGAGCCGACCCTGCGTCGTGACCGAGAACGTGAAGTCGACGTTGCGGTCCATCGGCTCCTGGCCGATGCGCCCGGCCGCGAACTGCGCGTTCTGCTCGCGCACCGCCTCGGCGACCTCGCCCGGCGTCAGGCCGAGCTTCGCCAGCACGTCGGGGCGCAGCCAGATCCGGATCGACCAGTCCTTGGAGCCGAAGATCTGCACGTCGCCGACGCCCGGGATGCGGCGCAGCTCGTCGACGACGTTGAGCAATGCGTAGTTCGAGATGAACAGCGCGTCGAAGCGCGGATCGGCCGAGTCGAGCGCGATGATCTTGAGGAACGACTGCTGGCTCTTGCGGACCGTCACGCCCTGGCGCCGGACCTCCTCGGGCAGCGCCGACAGTGCGCTCTGCACGCGGTTGTTGACGTTGATCGCGTTCAGGTCGGGGTCGCTGCCGATCGCGAACGTGACCGCCATCACGAGCGCGCCATTGCCCGCGCTCGCCGAGCGCAGGTACAGCATGCCGTCGACGCCGTTTATCGCCTGGTCGAGCGGCGCGGCGACGGTCTGCGCGACCGTCTCGGCATTGGCGCCGGGGTAGAACGCCTGCACCTCGACCTGGGGTGGCAGGATGTCGGGGTACTGCGCGATCGGCAGCACGCGCAGGGCCGCGAGCCCCGCGATCACGATGAACGCCGAGATGACCGACGCGAAGATCGGCCGATCGATGAAATAGCTCGAGATCACTGGGCGGCCCCGGCGGGCTCGGCCGCCCCGCCGGCCGGAGGCGCCGCGGGGGGACCCGCTGCGGCTGCCGGCGCCGCGACCTTGACCTTCGACCCGGGGCGCACCTTGAGCACACCGTCCACGACGACGCGCTCGCCACCGGTGAGGCCGCTGGCGATCAGCGCGCGGTCGCTCGCATCGCCGGCGAGTTTGACAGGTCGCAGCTCGACGACGTCGTCCTTGTCCACGACCCAGACGAAATTGCCCTGCGCACTCGACATGACGGCACGCCGCGACACCGAGACCGCGTCCGGCTCGGCCACGCCGTCGACGCGCACGCGTACGAACTGGCCCGGGACGATGCGACCGTCGGCGTTGTCGAACGTGGCGCGCGCACGCACCGTGCCGGAGCCCGGCTCGACCGAAGTGTCGATGAACGAAAGCCGGCCCGCGACCGCGTCGGCGGTCCCGCCGTCGAGCAGGACCTTGACCACGAGCGCTGCACCGCTCGTGCCGACGGCACCCCGCATGCGGGCGGCCTCGGTTTCGGGCACCGAGAATTCGACGTAGACGGGGTGCGTCTGCACGATCCGCGTGAGCAGGCTCGAGTCGCCGCCCGTCTCGACCAGGCTGCCCTCGGAACGGGCCTCGCGGCTGGTCGAGCCGCTGATCGGCGCGCGCACCTCGGTGTAGCCCAGGTCGAGCTCCGCCGTGCGCAGCCGCGCCTGCGCGGCAGCCACGGTGGCCTGTGCCACCTCGAACTGCGACACCGCCTCGTCGCGCTGGCGCTGGCTGGTCGCGTTCTTCTCGAACAACGGCACGATGCGGTCACGCTGCCGGCGGGCCTCCTCGAGCCGCGCCCGAGCGACACCGAGCTCGGCGCGGGCCTGTGCGGCCGCGGCGCGGTACGGCTCGGGATCGATCACGAACAGCACGTCGCCCTGACGGACCGACTGGCCTTCCTCGTAACGACGCTCGAGCAGGATGCCGCCGACACGCGCGCGCACTTCGACTTCGCGCGAACCGGCGGCCCTGCCGGTGTATTCGAGCAGGGTCGGCACGCGGCCGACGGTGGCCGTTTCGACGCCGACCTCCGGCGCCGGCATCTCGCCGCCCGGGGGACCGCCCTGTGGCTGGCCGCAACCTCCCACCAGGCTCGAGAAAAGCAGTAGCAGCGCGGGCCGCACGAGGGGCCGCGACGGGCGGTGAGGCATGGTCTCTTGTTCTCCGTTGTCTTCCCTGACGCGGGCAGCCACGCATTCTTGTTGCGATGCGACGGCCCGTTGCCGGGTCACCTACGAACCGCGAACTGTACCGGCCGCACGCACGAAGAAAAAGCAAAAATCGTTCATCTGTCGATGCGCCGTCGCAACACTCGTCGAATCCGAACCGTCGGCCCCGCCGATGCTCGCGCGCCCGCGAACTCGACATGACGCTGCCCGGGTCGGGCAAGTAACATCCGGCGTTCCGTACGATGCCGCGAGGCCCCCTGACGATGCGTACTCCCTTTCGATTCGCCGCCGCGCTCAGCGCGGGCCTGGCCGTGTTCGCACCGGCCATCGCCGGCGCCGCCGACCCCGCAATGGACGACGCCGCACGCATGCACTACGCGCTCGGCTACCAGCTCGGCAAGGACCTCGTCGCGATCGACGCTCGCCCGCAGGACCTCGCCAAGGGCATCGAGGACGGGCGCAGCGGCGCCAAGGCTCGCCTGACCGACGAAGAAATGAATGCCGCGCTCGCGCAGCTCGAACAGAACATCACGGCACAGCGCAACAAGGAACAGGTCGAGTCGGCGCAGAAATCGCTGGCCGAAGGCAAGGCGTACCTCGCCGCCAACGCGAAAAAGCCCGGCGTCAAGGCGACCGCGACCGGCCTCCAGTACCGCATGATCACCGCGGGCAAGGGCCGCAAGCCCGCCGCGACCGATACGGTGACCGTGCAGTACAAGGGCACGTTGACCAACGGCACCGAGTTCGACAGCTCGTACAAGCGCGGCGAGCCCGCCACGTTCCCGTTGAATGGCGTGATCCCCGGCTGGACCGAAGGCCTGCAACTGATGCCCGTGGGCTCCAAGTTCGAACTGACGATCCCGCCGGAGCTCGCGTACGGCGCACAGGGGCCGCTCGCCAACCAGGTGCTGGTGTTCGAAGTGGAACTGATCGACGCCAAGGCGGCGGCCCAGACGCCGGACGCACAGGCCCCGGACGCCAAGCCGGTCGAAGCTCAGTAATCCTGAACGACGGGCCACGCCGTGCCTTACGCAGCGCGCGATGGCGTGCGCCTCGAATACGAGGTGGCCGGCCCGCCGGGTGCCCCGACCGTACTGCTGGTCATGGGGCTGGGCATGCCGGCGGCGATGTGGCCCGGGGAATTCGTGACGACGCTGCTGGACCGCGGTCTCGGCGTCGTCACGTTCGACAACCGCGACAGCGGCGGCTCGACGCGGTTGCGCGACGCGCCGGTGCCGAACATCCCGGCCGCGATGACCCGCGCCCTGCTGCGGCTTCCCGTCACGGCGCCGTACACGCTGACCGACATGGCGCTCGACGCGGCCGCCGTGCTCGACGCCGCGCAGGTGCCCCAGGCCCATGTGGTCGGCGTATCGATGGGGGGCATGATCGCTCAGGTGCTGGCGGCGCTGCTGCCGCAGCGCGTGCTGTCGCTGACGTCGATCATGTCCTCGAGCGGTAATCCGCATCCGAAGGTGGCGCTGGGCAAGCGGCGTGCCCTCGCCGCGCTGCTGCACCCGCCACCCGCCGACCCTGCCGACATCGACGCCGTCGTCGACCACCTGCTGTTCGTGTTCGGCGTGATCGGCAGCCCGGGGTTCCGCCAGCAGGCGGCCGAGTTGCGCCCCCACCTCACCAAGGTCGCGCGTCGCGGCCTCTACCCGGCCGGGACGTCGCGCCAGCTCGCGGCGATCCTGGCGTCGGGGGACCGCAGGACGCTGCTGCACGGCGTGCGTGCCCCGACCCTGGTCGTGCACGGCGCCGACGACCCGCTCGTGCCGCTCGCGGCCGGACGCGACACGGCGCGGCACGTCGCCGGCGCGACCCTCGAGGTCATCCCCGGCATGGGGCACGACTTTCCGCCGCGCCTCATGGCCCGCATCGCCGGACGTGTTGCGGACCACTGCGGGTCACGCGCGCGGTAGCGTGAACCAGAACCGGCTGCCCCGCCCCGGTTCGCTCGTCACGCCGATCGCCCCGCCCATCGCCTCGACCAGCCGCCGCGAAATCGCGAGCCCGAGCCCGGTGCCGTCGCGCGAGCCGCCGTGTTGCGGTGCGACCTGGCGGAACGGCTTGAACAGGTGTGGCTGCTCCTCGAGCGGAATGCCGATGCCGTTGTCCCAGACGGTGATGCGCACCTCCTGGTCGAGCACCTCCGCGACCAGCCCCACGGCGCCGCGGTCGGTGTACTTGAGCGCGTTCGACAGCAGGTTGCCGATGACCTGGCGCAGGCGCTGCGCGTCGGCGAGCACGCGCACGTCGTGGCCGACGTGCTCGAACCGGATCGCGAGCCCGCGATCGCGCGCCTGCAGCGTGAAGACGCGTTCCTGCTCCTGCAGCAGCTCGGCGAGCACGACCGGCGCCGGCCGCAACGTGAGCTGGCCGGCCTCGATCTTGGAGATGTCGAGCACGTCGCTGATCAGCGCGAGCAGGTGCAGGCCCGACTTGTTGATGATGCCGAGCTGCGTCTTCTGCTCGACGTTGAGTTCGCCGGCGATGCCCCCGAGCAGGATGTCGCTGAAGCCGATGATCGAATTGAGCGGCGTGCGCAACTCGTGCGACATCGTGGCGAGGAACACGTCCTTGATGCGGTTGGAGCGCTCCGCCTGGTCGCGCGCGACGACCAGTTCGTGCGTGCGCTCGGCGACGATGCGCTCGAGGTCCTCGTTGAGACGGCGCAGGTTCGCTTCGCTCTCGGCCAGCGCGCGCTCCGCACGGGCGCGCTTGGTGACGTCGCGCATCGTCTGCACGGCACCGATGACCGCCCCCGTCTCGCCGCGTATCGGGTTCAATGCCAGCTCGAAGGTCTTGCGCTCGCTTCCGGGCTCGCCGAACTCGCGGACCGTCGTGTACCGCTCGCCGGCCAGCGCCGGTTGCCAGGCCTGTCGCAAGGCTGCGAGCTGGGCCGGTGCGTGCGCAAGACGCTCGAGGATCGACTCGCCGGGCTGCAGGTCCACGCCGAGGACGCCACGAACCTCCTCGGCGTAGGCGCGATTGAACGTGATGAAGCGGTAGTCGACGTCGATCGCGGCGATCAGGTCGCTGGCGGAGTCGACGACGCCGCGGAGCTGGTCGCGGCTGGTCTGGGCATCGCGAAGCGCGGCCTCCAGCGTGCGCTCGTTGCGGCGGCGCTCGGTCTGGTCGCTGAAGACGAGCACGACGCCACGGGTCGCGTCGTCGTCGCCACGGACCGGGGCGCCCGAGCTGGAGATCGCGATCCGTGTGCCGTCGCGGGCCTCGAGCAGCGTGTCGTGGCCGAGCGCGGCGACGCGCCCCTCGCGCAGCACGCGTTCGACCGGGCTCGCGACGCGCGCACCCGTCTGTTCGTCGACGATGCGGAAGACTTCGTCGAGCGGATGGCCGCGCGCGTCGCGCTCGCGCCAGCCCGTCATCGCTTCGGCCATCGGGTTCATGCGCGACACGCGGGCGGCCGCGTCCGTCGTGATGATGGCGTCGCCGACGCTGTAGACCGTGGTCCGGAATTCCTCCTCTTCGCGTCGACGCTGCTGCTCGGCCTCGAACAGCTCGCGGTACAGCCGCTGCTGCCGGCGGTTGTAGAGCACGGCCACGCCGAGCGCTGCGAGCAGCGTCCCGAGCAGTGCGAAACCCAGGATCGCGATGCCGCGATAGCGCGTTTCGGCACGGATTTCCTCGAGGTCGAGCTTCGCACCGACCATCCACTCGGTGCCGGGCACGGGCTCGATGCGGGCCACGACCTCGTCGCCGCGGTAGTCGCGGCCCTGCACCGTGGCCGCCTGTCCCGACTTCATCGCGCGGACCACCGTCAACGCGGCGTCGTCGATCGGGGCGCGCAGGGTCATCGACGGCACGTCGCGATGACTCGTGCCGGTGATGTACAGGACCGCATCGCCGTGGCGGCGCACGAGCACGGTCGCCGCCGACGGGCTCGGCGTCGGCCAGTCCCGCAGCATCGGGAAGATCACGTGCTCGGGGTCTCGCCGCAGCACGAGGAAGCCCACATGCCGGTCACGCGCGTCGTGGACCGGAGCCACCGCGCTGATCCGGGGGCTGCGGCCTGCGGGTGCAAAGAATTCGCTCAGCGTCGGGCGATCCCGCTCGATGGCCTCGGCCATGGCCTTGACCTCGGCGGGATCCAGCGTGCGCGGCGAGGCGCCGGTCGCGGCGTATGCGACCTGCCCGTCCGGCCGCACGAGGAAGCTCGCGTCGTAATGCAGCAACGCGAGGTAGTTGCGCAGCGGTGTTTCGTACAGGGTGCGGTCGCCGTGGTCGAGACGTCCGTCGACCTGGTCCGCGAGCGCACGCATGAAGGTCGGCCCCTGCGAGCCGAACGCGGCGTCCATCAGTCGCTCGTCGCACCACGCACGGACCTGGTCCGCCTTGAGCTTCGCTATCGACGTCAGTTCCGCGATCTTCGCGGCATTGATGCGCTGCGACTCGCGCCGGTACAACAGCGCACCGGCCGTGCCGATCAGCGCCGTCACCAGCAAAAGCGCGCCGCCCAGCGCGGCGTACTGGGACAGCCTCGAACGACCGGTGAGGATGGGCGGCCGCGTTCCCGACAGCGAGGTTCCTGTTGCCGACAAGTGACGCACGGCGCAGCGGTGGTGCTGGTCCCGGGCGGATTGGGCCTCATCCCGCCCCCCTGCGCTGCCGGCTGCGTCCTACACGCCGATCAAACAGGTCGTCCTGCGGCGTCGAGCGCCGCCACTGCCCGGGGGTACAGGCGCCGCAGAGTGTCGAGCAGCAGCGCTTCGACGGTCACCGCCAGCGTGTCGTCGTGCATCGCCGGATCGGCGGCCGCGGCCTGCCACGCGGTGGCGACGTCGATTCCGCGGGCGGCGAGCGTCGCGCGGACGCTCTCCGCCCAGCGCGGATCCGGGGGCGCATCTCGAAACTCGCCGCGGCCGCGGCCGTAATGGGCGACGGCGAGGTAGCGCACCAGCGCCGCCTCGAGCCGCGCGCGCAGGAATTCTTCCGACCAGCGCACGACGCTGCCGTCGAGCCCGCGCTCGGCGTTGTAGAGCTGCGTCAACTTGCGAGCGCCGAGCGCACCGGCAACGCCGCCGATCACGGCGCCTGCCCCGAGTGTCAGGCCGCCCGCCGCAAGGTCCGCGGCGAGCCCACCGAGCGCACCCGACACGAGCCCGCCGAGCAACCCGGCACGGTCCGGGTCCGGCGCGCGTTCCGTGGCGAACTCACTGCCCAGCTGCGCGAGGATCTGCTCGCTCGCCCCGCCGTCGAGACCGTGCAATCGCACGAGTTCGCCCGTGCTCGAGCGGACCGCGGCGTCGAGCCGCTGCAACAACGTGCGCCGGGCACGCTCTTCGGCCGGCGATACCGCGGTGTCGGCCGCGGCGCCGACGCTGCGGGCGACCTGTCGCAGCTTGTCGGGCAGGGTCGCGGCCGGCACCGTTTCCCGGTCCTGGGCGAGCCGATGCCACTGGTCGGCGATCACGCGTGCGCTCGCCGCGAGCACGTCGCGGTCGCGTCGTGCCCACTCCGCACGCAGGCGCGACCAGCCCGCGGCCTGCGCGGGGTCGAGCACTGCCGCGATCGCCTCGAGCAACACGTGTTCCTGCACCCAGCAGCGTGCAAACGCGTCGAAGGCGAGGACCTCATGCGCCGGCCCTGGAATCTCCGCCCGCAGCAGTTCGCGCCAGAGTCGTTCGGTCGCGGCCTCGCGTTCGGGGTCCGACCGCGTGCCGAGCTGGTTCAGCAACACCAGCGTCGGCTTGCCGAGCCAGCGCAGGATCCGCAACTCCGGCTCGACGTACCCGGCGGCGCGGGGCTGCTCGGTGGCGTTCGCGACGTAGAGCAGCACGTCGGCCGCGTCGCGCGCGGCGCGCATGGCCTGCTGGCTGCACCAGAAAGGCCGGTCCGCGAGCCGGTCCCAGACCTGCGACAGGAACCAGCCGACCGGTCGGTCGCTGTGCTCGAGCCGGCGCAGCAAGCGGACGCTGTCGCCGAACCCGGGCGTGTCCCAGAGCACGAGCTCGTCGCCGGACGAGGTGGCGAGCAACACGTGCGATTCGGCGACTTCGGTCACGTGCGGCCGGTCCATCACCGCGCCGATGTCCCGTCGCAGCAGCGTCCGGGCGAGCGTGGTCTTGCCGGCATTGGTGTGCGACAGCAACGCGAGGCCGATGCGAACAGGGGTGCCGGTCACGCGGCGAGGCTCCGGCCGGCGCGACGCAATTCCGCAATCGCTTCCGGCGCGAGCGCGTCGCCGCGGGCAACGGCCTCCAGGTCGACGAGGTACGCCTCCCAGCCGTGGCGTCGCACGAACTCGCGCCAGGCCTGGCGACGCTCCTCGACGCGGGCATCCAGCGCCGGATCGTTGCCCATGCGCGCCAGGAACGGGGTTTCGTCGACGACGGCCACGCGTCGCACGATGCCGGCCGCCTTCGCCTCTCGTGCCTGCGCCGCGCGCAGGGCCGCGCCGTGGTTCTCGAGCTCCGGCGTCGCCGCGAGGTTGAACAGCAGCACGTCGACGTCGACTGCGTCACCGTCCACGGGCCCGGTCTCGAAGGCCGTTTCGTCACCGTAACGCACGGCGGCGCACCATTGCACCCGGGTCGCGGGCCCGTACGCCTCGGCCAGCAGCCGACGCAGGCCGTCGCTGGCGACCGCGCCGGGCTCGTAGGCGTAAGGCGTGACGCGCACGCCGAGTGCGGGCAGCGTTGCGGAACTGCCGCCCAGCACGACACGTGCATACGGCAGCAGAGCGTCGGGCACCGGCATCGTGCCGGCGAGGCGCCGGAGCCTGAACGTCGCCCAGGTGGCGAGCAGGAGCCGCGGCGCGACGACGAACAGCAATGCCGTCACCGCGACCAGGTGGATCCAGGTCGCGGCCGGCCCGCCGCCGGCACCGCCACGCCAGTGCAGCGCCTCGACCTGCGCATCCGTCGTCGGCAGCACGATGCCGCTGACGGCTGCGGCAGCGCCATAGATCACGTGCAGCAGGCTGCGCACCTGGCCGGCGTCTAGGAACGTGCTTTCCCATCCGGCCCGGTACTCGAGCGCAATGCCGCGGACGTAGAAACCGGCCACGAGCCCGAGCCCGACGGCCGCAGCTGCGAGGTGAAAGACGCGCTTGCCGTGCTCGAGCACGAGCGGTTGCACGAGTGGCCACCATTCGTCGGCGAAACGACGCAACGCCGCGGCGAGCGGCCGGTGGTAGAACGACGCCTGCTTGACCAGCGCGGCCGCGCGACGCCAGCCCCAGCGTGCGGGCCACGTCACCCAGCCCAGCGACGGTGGCGCTTTCAGGCCCTCACCCCAACCCTCTCCCGCTTCACGGGAGAGGGGGCGGCGGCGCCGCAACGCCGTGACCGCGATTGCGAGGTAGACGGCGAGGTTCCAGAGCACCAGGCCCAGCAGCGGAAACGCGACGATTTCGATGCGCACGCGGCTGTCGAGCACCGACAGCAGCAGGCCCGTCAGGAACCCGAACGCGAGCACCGCCAGCGACGCGCGTCGTGCGTGACGCTCCAGCGTGCCGGTGTGCGCAATGATCGGGTGCCGCACGATCAGCCGCGCCTGCAACTCCTCCGCGCGGGCCGAGAGCACCCGCCAGACGCGCGCCTCCTGCTCGGCACTCGACCCGGCCGTCGCTGGTGCCGGATGGCGCCGCAGCGCCTCGCGCGTGGCCGCGTCACGCTCGGCCAGCGTCAGCATTGCGCCGTCAGCGTCCTGCTCCTCGATCGTCTTGACGAGGAGGAGCGTTCTCAGGGCGTGCGCATTCATGCGGACCGGAACCGGCTCCTGGCGACGGGGCGTGGGCGCCGTGAGTCTAGCAAGCCCCGCCGCGGGCGACGTCCGTGCTAAGGTCCGGGACAGGTACCTGCCGTGTTCCGCCGATTCGAAAGCCTCGTCGCGACCTACCCGGACGCGAAACCCACGACCCCGCCACGCGAGTTCTTCGCCTTCCTCTGGGAGTGCACTCGCGGCCTGCGGCCGTACATCTTCGGCATGACGCTGTGCACCGCGATCGTCGCGGCGTTCGAGGCGCTGCTGTTCGCGATGCTGGGCCGCGTCGTCGACTGGCTGGCCGGCGTCCCGCCGGACCAGCTGTGGGCGCAGCAGAAGCACAACCTGCTGCTGCTCGCGGCGATCATCGCGGCGAGCCCGCTGGTCGTCGCCGTGTTCTCGCTGCTCAAGTACCAGGTGCTGTTCGCGAACTTCCCGATGCGGCTGCGGTGGAACTTCCACCGGCTGATGCTCGGGCAGAGCATGAGCTTCTACCAGGACGAGTTCGCGGGCCGCGTCTCGACCAAGGTGATGCAGACCGCGCTCGCGGCGCGCGACGCCTGGATGACGGCGATGGACATCCTCGCCTTCATCTCGATCTACTTCATCACGATGCTGTCGATCGTCGGCAGCTTCGACCTCTGGATGCTGGTGCCGTTCCTCGGCTGGCTCGGCGCCTACCTCGTCATGCTCAGGTTCTTCGTGCCGCGGCTCGGCAAGGTCTCCGCCGCCCAGGCCGACGCACGCGCGCTGATGACCGGCCGCGTCACCGACGCCTACACCAACATCGCGACGGTGAAGCTCTTTTCGCACGCGTCGCGCGAGGCCGGCTTCGCACGCGCGTCGATGCAGGAGTTCATGCAGACCGCCTACGCGCAGATGCGGCTCGTGAGCGGCTTCGAGATCGTCAACCACGTCCTCAGCATGGCGCTGATCGCCGCCACGGCCGGCGTCGCGCTGTGGCTCTGGGTGCACGGACAGCTCGGCATCGGCGCGGTCGCGGCGGCCAGCGCGATGGCGTTGCGGCTCAACGGCATTTCGCACTGGATCATGTGGGAGATGGCCTCGCTGTTCGAGCACGTCGGCACCGTGCAGGACGGCATGGGCACGCTGTCGAAGCCGCACGCCGTGCTCGACGCGCCGGGCGCGCGCCCGCTCGAAGTGACGCGCGGCGAAATCCGTTTCGAGCACGTGCGCTTCGGCTACGGTGGCCGCCGCGCCGTGGTCGACGACCTGAACCTGCACATCCGGCCCGGCGAGAAGATCGGGCTGGTCGGGCGTTCCGGCGCGGGCAAGAGCACGGTCGTGAACCTGCTGCTGCGCTTCTACGACGTCGAGTCGGGCGCAATCCGCATCGACGGCCAGGACATCGCCACGGTGCAACAGGACAGCCTGCGCGCGCAGATCGGCATGGTCACGCAGGACACGTCGCTGCTGCACCGCTCGGTGCGCGACAACATCGTCTACGGCCGTCCCGACGCGACCGACGAGGCCATGGTCGCGGCCGCCCATCGCGCGGAAGCGCACGAGTTCATCGCGGGGCTCGTCGACGCCAAGGGCCGACGCGGCTTCGACGCCCATGTCGGCGAACGCGGCGTGAAGCTCTCGGGTGGCCAGCGCCAGCGCATCGCGATCGCGCGCGTGATGCTCAAGGACGCGCCGATCCTGCTGCTCGACGAGGCGACGAGTGCGCTCGACAGCGAAGTCGAGGCCGCGATCCAGCACAGCCTCTACCGGCTCATGGAAGGCAAGACCGTCGTCGCGATCGCGCACCGGTTGTCGACCATCGCGGCGATGGATCGACTCATCGTCATGGACAAGGGTCGCATCGTCGAGGAAGGCGACCACCGTTCGCTGCTCGCGCGCGGCGGGCTGTACGCGCGGCTGTGGGAGCACCAGAGCGGCGGCTTCCTCGGCGAGGAGACCGACGAGGAAGACACGGCGTCGACCACGCGCGCAACCGCGGCCGGTTGAGCACGGTCGACGCCGCCCCTGGCGCCGGAAGCGCGCAATCCATTGCTCGCCGCGCTCGAGTGGCTCCGCACCGCCGGCACGGACCGAGCCCGAAAAAGACCGAAGCGGTTGCAACGCGCGCGTCGAACGGCACGTCGGCGTTAGCCTACAGGTGCCGCGCGGACTTCCCGCCGGTCGTCCGTCGAGGGAAACGAGCGATGATTGGCCTGAACGAACTGGTCCTGGTGGGTACGGGTTTCGTGCTGGCCCGCGTCGTCTACCTCTTCTACTTCGCGCCGAAGAAGGGCACCCAGTCCGAACGCGGCTGACCTCGCCCGCTCAGGGCGCCCGCGTGTCCGCGAGCACGCGCGCAATGGTCCATTTCGCGAGCTGCCCCATGTGCACCTCGTCGGGCCCGTCCGCCAGCCGCACGTAGCGACCGTAGGCGAACGCCGCCGCGAGCGGCGTGTCCTGGCACAGGCCCATGCCGCCGTGCGCCTGCATCGCGCGGTCGCAGACCTCCTGGCACATCCGCGGTGCGACGATCTTGATCATCGAGATCAGGTCGGCCGCACCCTTGTTGCCCTCGCGATCCATCTTGTCGGCCGCCGCGAGCGTGAGCAGCCGCGCCTGTTCGATGTCGCAGCGTGAGCGCGCGATGTCCTGGCGGATGCTGCTCTGCTCGCTGAGCCTGCGGCCGAAGGCGACGCGAGAGTCGACGCGCCGGCACATCCACTCGAGCGCGCGTTGCGCGGCGCCGATCAGCCGCATGCAGTGATGGACCCGGCCCGGGCCGAGCCGTCCTTGCGCGATCTCGAACCCGCGGCCTTCGCCAAGCAGCAGGTTCGCGGCCGGCACACGCACCTTCTCGAGCGCGACCTCGCCGTGGCCGCTCGGCGAATGCACCTCGCCGAACACCTTGAGCGGCCGGACCAGGCGCACGCCGGGCGTGCGCATCGGCACGAGGATCATCGACTGCTGCGAATGCCGCGGCCCGTCGAACCGCGTCTTGCCCATCACGATCAGGATTTCGCAGTGAGGATGGTAGGCATTGCTCGACCACCACTTGCGACCGTCGATCACGTATTCGTCGCCGTCGCGCACGATCGAGCACTCGACGTTGGTCGCATCCGACGAGGCCACCTGCGGTTCGGTCATCAGGTAAGCCGAGCGGATCGTGCCGTCGAGCAGCGGTCGCAGCCATCGCTGCTGCTGCTCGGCGGTGCCGTAGCGCGCCAGCACTTCCATGTTGCCGGTGTCCGGGGCATTGCAGTTGAACACCTCGGAGGCCCAGTCGACGCGACCCATCAGCTCGGCGAGCGGCGCGTACTCGAGGTTCGTGAGCCCCGGGCTCCACTGGCCGTACTCGTGCGGCAGGAACAGGTTCCAGAGCCCCTCGGCCCGTGCCTTGATCTTGAGCTCCTCGACCAGCGGCGGCTGCTGCCACAACCGTGTCGGGTCGTCGACGAAATCGCGGTACGCCTGCTCGGCCGGATAGACGTGCTGCTGCATGAAGTCGTCGACGCGACGCATGAGGCTGCGGGTCCTGTCGCTGTACTCGAAGTCCACGGCGGATTCCCTCGGGCTCGCACCGCAGGCGATCCGCGGTGCACGGCCGCCAGTCTAGGCCGGGCGGGCAATGTGCCCAGTGCAATGTTTGGATGGAATATCATTCATCACATGCATATTTCACGGCTCGACCTCAACCTGCTGGTGGTCTTCGACACGGTGTATGCCGAGGGCGGCATCACGCCTGCGAGCCGCAAGCTCAACCTGTCGCAGCCGGCGGTGAGCCATGCGCTCGGACGGTTGCGCGAGGTGTTCGGCGAGCCGCTGTTCGTGCGACAGGGGCGTGGCGTCGCGCCGACCCCGCTCGCGCGGTCGATCGCGGGGCCGGTGCGCGAGGCGCTGGTCTCGATGCAGCGCACGCTCGACGCGGCCGGTCGTTTTGACCCGCAGTCGGCTGCACGCGGCTTCCGGGTCGGCCTGCGCGAGGCGCTGGAGCCCAGCGTGCTCCCGCCGCTGGCCGTGGCGTTTGCCGAGGCCGGCCCAGGGCTGACACTCGCGACTGCGCGTCACGACCGCGGCCTGCTCGAGCGCGAGCTCGCGTCGGGCGAGTTCGACGTGGCGCTCGACGTGCTGCTGCCGCTCGCCGACCGCACGCCGCACGAACGGGTGCTGTCCGACCGGCTCGTGGTCGTGGCGCGACGCGACCATCCGGCCCTGACGCGCGGTGCACGGGCCCGAGCGGCGCTCGGGCTCGACGATTACCTTGCCCTCCAGCACGTCCAGGTGTCCTCGCGGCGTCGCGGCGCCACTTTCGAGGACACGGCCCTGCGGCCGCTCGGTCGCCAGCGTGACGTGCGTCTGCGCTGCCAGAGCCACGCCGCAGCCTGCAGGATCGCGGCGCAGACGGACCTGGTCGTGACGATGCCGGAAACCCATGCGCGGCAGGTGACCGACGCCGCCGTCCACCGCGTGTTGCCGGTGCCGCTCGACGGCCTCGAGCTCGAGACCTACATGTACTGGGCGCCCGGCGCGACCGGCGATGCCGCCAACCGTTGGCTGCGCGAACGGCTGCGCAGCGCCTTGCAGCCGCTGCGTGCAAGGCCGCGCGCCCGGCCGCGGCCGGCGTAATCGCCCTCGACGGGTGAGCGCACCCGCTGGCCGGACCGCGAGCCCCCTGCAGCGCCGCTCGCCTCAGAGCGTCAGCGTCATGCGCACGAGTTCGGGCTCGTCGTGGTCGGCCCGGGTCGCGAAGCCGAGCGCGCGCGACAGCTCGATCATGCGCGTGTTCTCGCGCAGCGTGATGCCGGTCATGACCTTGAGTCGGCGCTCGCGCGCCGCCTCGATCAGTTGCGCGAAGAGCTTGCGTGCGATGCCCTTGCCCTGCCACTCGTCGGACACCACGATCGCGAACTCGCAGGTTTCCTCGTCGGGCAGCGTGATGTAGCGCGCCACGCCGATCTGCTGCTCCTCGCCGCCCGCAAGCGTCCGCACGATGACCAGCGCCAGTTCGCGGTCGTAGTCGATCTGCGTGAAGCGCGACAGCATCGCCGGCGTCAGCTCGTGCAACCCGAACATGAACCGCAGGAAGCGCGATTCCTCCGAAAGCCGATGCACGAATTCGCGCTCGATGCGCGCGTCCTCGGGCCGGATCGGCCGGATCCGCGCGACCTCGCCGGTCGGCAGCTCGAACGCCCGCTCGAGCCCCGTCGGGTACGGGTGGATCGCCATGTGGCGGTACGGCAGCGCACCCGGCGGGCTGCGCACGACGCCGATGCGCGCGTCGACCACGACCGCACCCTTGGCGGTGACGATGACCGGGTTCAGGTCGATCGCGCCGACGTCGGGCAACTCGCAGACGATCTCGGAGACGCGCAGCAGCACGTCTTCGACCGCTTCGCGTGCCGCGGCCGGCGCGCCGCGCAACGGCTGCAGCGCGAGGCTCGCGCGCGTGCGGCGGATCAGGTCGCGCGCGAGATAGGGGTTGAGCGGTGGCAGCGCCACGGCACGGTCGCGGATCACCTCGACCATGGTGCCGCCGAGGCCGAAGCTGATCGCCGGCCCGAACACCGGGTCGCGCACGACGCCGATCATCAGTTCGCGCCCGTGGCGTTCGAGGTACATCGGCTCGACCAAGACGCCCTCGACGCGCGCGTCGGGCCGTGCGAGCGCGACGTCACGCATCATGTTCTCGTAGCCGTCGTGGACGCTGCGCGCGTCGGCACGGCCGAGACGCACGCCACCGACGTCGGTCTTGTGCGCGATGTCGGGCGAGAGGATTTTCAGCGCGACCGGAAAGCCGATCTCGGTCGCCACCTGCACGGCTTCTTCGGCCGAATGCGCGGGCCGCGCCCGGATCACCGGAATGCCGAACGCCGCGAGCAGTTCCTTGGAATCGCCCGGGTTGAGCCACTCGTTGCCGGCCGCGAGCGCCGCGTCGAGCAGCGACTGCGCGCGCGCCTTGTCGGGTTGCGACGAGGACCCAAGCGGCGCCGGTACCTGCAGCAGCTGTTCCTGGTTCGAGGTGAACAACGCCAGGCCCGAGATCGCATCGACCGCCGCTTCGGGCGTGCGGTAACTCGCAATCCGGTTTTCGGCAAAGCGCCGGCGGCTTTCCATGACCGCGGCGTCGCCCATCCAGCAGGTGAAGACGGGCTTCTTCTGCGCACGCGCGACCTTGACGAGCTCGTCGGCGTATTCGTCCGGGTCGGTCAGCGCGAACGGCGCCATCACGGCGAGCAACGCGTCGGTCTTCGGATCGGCGAGGCTCAGCCGCGCGGCTTCGGCAAACTGCTGCGCCGAGGCGTCGCTGCGCACGTAGACCGGGTTGCCCTGCGTCATCCGCGGTGGCAGCAGCGCCTCGAGCTTCGCGAGCGTTTCCTCGCCGAGCCACGCGAGCTGCAGGCCGCGGTCGGCCGCGCGGTCGGCGGCAAGCTGGCCCGGGCCGCCCGCGTTCATGACGATCGCGAGTCTCCGGCCACCGAGACGCACGCCAGACCCGAGCGTGGCGGCCGCGCTGTAGAGCTGCTGGAACGCGCGGATGCGCAGCACGCCCGCGCGCCGCATGGCCGCGTCGAAGACGTCGTCGCCGCCGACGATCTGCCCGGTGTGGAACGCGAGGCTTGCGTCGGCTTCGGCGGCACGCCCGGCCTTCATCACGACCACGGGCTTGACGCGCGCGGCCGCACGCAGCGCACTCATGTAGCGACGCGCGTCGGCGACGCTCTCCATGTACAACATGATGCTGTCGGTGGCGCCGTCGCGAACGAGGAAGTCGAGGATCTCGCCGAATTCGAGGTCGGCGCCGAAGCCCGTCACCACGACCGTCGAAAAGCCGACGTTGCGCGACACGGCCCAGTCCAGCATGGCGCTGCACAAGGCGCCCGACTGGGATACGAACGCGAGCCGCCCGGGCTTGGGCATCGGCGGGCCGCACGCGACGTTGAGCCGCGTGTCGGTGCGCAGCAGGCCCATGCTGTTCGGCCCGAGGAACCGGATGCCGTGGCGGCGCGTGGCCTCGAGCAGCTGCCGCTCGAGTTCGGCACCCTCGAGCCCGCCTTCGCGGAAGCCCGCCGCCGCGACGATCGCACCCTTGACGCCCTTTTCACCGCACTGCGCCAGGATGTCCGGCGTCGTCGCGGCACGCGTGAGCAGCACCGCGAGATCGACCGGGGCCGGCAGCTCCCGCACGCTCGGGTAGCAGGGCACGCCGTCGAGCTCCTTGTAACGCGGGTTGACCAGGTAGACCTTGCCCTTGAAGCCGGCGTCGCGCAGGTTGCGGCGCACCAGGTCGCCGTAGGTGCCCGGCGTATCGGTCGCGCCCACGATGGCGACCGACGAGGGGTTCAGCATTGCGGCGACGCGTCTCGCAGTCATGCGCCGCAGTGTACTCTGGCACCGCACAATCCTTGCAAAGGTCCGTTGGCATGCCTCGTCGAACCATGACGGCTGACTGCAACCGGGGTTCCTGATGGCCGTCGCTTTCGTCACGCACCCGCATTGCCGGCTCCACCGGATGGGCGACGACCATCCCGAGCGACCGGCGCGGCTGGACGCGATCGAGGACGAACTGCACGTGCGTGGCCTGCACGACCTGCTCGTGCACCACCGTGCGCCGCGCGCGACGCCCGAGCAGTTGCTGCGCGTCCACCCGCTCGAGTACGTCGAAGGCCTGGCGGACAAGTCGCCGGCCGAGGGGCTGCTGCACGTCGACCCGGACACCTGGATGTGCCCCGACACGTTCGAGGCGGCATTGCGAGCCGCCGGTGCCGGCGTGCTCGCGACCGACCTCGTGCTCGGCGGCGAAGTCACGCGTGCGTTCTGCAACGTGCGTCCACCCGGCCACCACGCCGGTCGCGCGACGACGATGGGATTCTGCTTCTTCAACAACGTCGCGATCGCCGCGCGTCATGCACTCGAGCGGCACGGCCTCGAGCGCGTCGCGATCCTCGACTTCGACGTCCACCTCGGCAACGGCACCGAGGAGATCTTCCGCGACGACCCGCGCGTGTTGCTGTGCTCGACGTACCAGTACCCGCTGTGGCCGGACCTCGACCCGCCGTCGGTGCCGGGTCACATCGTCAATTGCGCACTGCCGCCGGGATCCGGCGCCGAAGCGTTCCGCCAGGCCGTCACCGATCGCTGGGTGCCGGCGCTCGATGACTTCGCGCCGCAGCTGCTGCTGGTGTCCGCGGGGTTCGATGCGCATGCGGCCGACGACATGGCGCACCTGCGTCTCGGCGCCGCCGACTACGGCTGGGTCACCGACGTGGCCTGCGCGGTCGCACTGCGTCACGCGCAGGGGCGCATCGTCTCGACGCTCGAAGGCGGTTACGACCTGCGCGCACTCGCGACGAGCGCCGTCGCGCACATCGAACGCCTCGTGATGGCGTGATGCGTGGCATCCGCGTCTGGACTCCGGCGCGACGAGCTTGCAGAATGCGCGCCGCGCGCTTCGGGCTTCGCTCTGCGCGATCGCTCTGCCGCGCTGTTACCACCAAGTTCACCTTGCGGGTTTAGTCCACCAGCGCGGCGGAGCGACCTTCGCCGCCACGCGAGGCTTGCCGCATGATGTCGACCGACACCGTCCAGGCACCTGCGAACTCCACCCGGCGCGTGCTGTTCGCGAGCCTGATCGGCACGACGATCGAGTTCTTCGACTTCTACATCTACGCGACGGCCGCGGTGCTCGTCTTCCCGCAGCTGTTCTTCCCGCCTGGCGACCCGACGCTCGCGACGCTGCAGTCGTTCGCGACGTTCGCGCTCGCGTTCTTCGCGCGCCCGGTGGGTTCGGCGCTGTTCGGTCACTTCGGCGACCGCGTCGGCCGCAAGGCGACCCTGGTCGCGGCGCTGCTGACGATGGGCCTCTCCACCGTGGCGATCGGCCTGCTGCCGCCGTACGCGTCGATCGGCATCGCCGCGCCGCTGCTGCTCGCGCTGTGCCGGCTCGGCCAGGGCATCGGCCTCGGTGGCGAATGGGGCGGTGCCGTGCTGCTCGCGGTCGAGAACGCGCCCCCGGGCAAGCGCGCATGGTTCGGCATGTTCCCTCAGCTCGGCGCCCCGATCGGCTTCGTCTGCTCGACCGGCGTGTTCCTGTTGCTGAGCCAGTGGCTCGACGACGCGCAGTTCCTTGCCTGGGGCTGGCGCATCCCGTTCCTGGCGAGTGCGTTGCTCGTGCTCATCGGGCTCTGGGTCCGGCTGCGTCTCACCGAGACGCCCGACTTCGCGCGCGCGCTCGCCCGCGACGAGCGCGTCGCACTGCCGATCGTCGAGGTCGTGCGGCGCCACCCGCGCGCCCTGGTGCTCGGCCTGTTCGCCGCCACCGCGACGTTCGTGCTGTTCTACCTGATGACCGTGTTCGCGCTGAGCTGGGGCACCACGTCGCTCGGGTTCGCGCGCACGGAGTTCCTGCAGCTGCAGATGGTCGGCGTGCTGTTCTTCGCGCTGACGATCCCGCTGTCTGCCGTCTACGCCGAACGCCACGGCACGCAGGGGGTGCTGATCGTCGCGCAGGTGGCGATCGTGCTGTTCGGGCTCGTGTTCGCGCCACTGTTTGCGAGCGGCGCGACGTGGGCGGTCGTGCTGTGCCTGACGTTCGGGCTCGGCGTGATGGGCTTCACGTACGGGCCGCTCGGCACCGGCCTCGGCGAACTCTTTCCGACCGCCGTGCGCTACACGGGCACGTCGCTCGCCTTCAACGGCGCCGGCATCGTCGGCGCCTCGCTTGCGCCGTACCTCGCGACCTGGCTCGCGACGCGTTACGGCCTGCTCGCGGTCGGGGTTTACCTCTCCGCGGCGGGGTTCGTGTCGTTGCTGGCGCTGCTGGGGCTGCGCAGCCGTCGACGGCTGCCGGCGTAGAGATCGAACAGCAGCAACCGGCACGGGATGCTGCCGTTCATCAGCGCGATCGAGCGACTGGGCTTGAGCCCGATCGCCTTGTACGGCGACGCCTCGGCGGCGAGGATCGCCGCGCGCCAGCCGCCGAAGCGCTGCTTCAGCACGTCGCCCACCTCGCCGTAGAGCTGTGCGACGTCGGTCGTCGCTCCGCCGATGCGCTCGCCGTAGGGCAGGTTCGTGACGAGCAGGCCCGGCTCGCCCGGGGGCTCGACGTCCTGCACCCGCGAGGTGGCGAACTGCACGTAGCGTTCGACGCGGGCCTTGAGCGCGCTCTTGCGTGCCATCTCGACGTACTTCGGCTCGATGTCGGAGGCCACCACCGGTGCGCGCGGTGTCTCGAGCTTCGCGAGGCGCACGCGGTCCTGCGTCGCGCGCCAGAGCGGCCGGTCGAAGTCCCTTAGCCACTCGAAGTTGAACTCGCCCTTGCGGCGATGGATCTGCGGCGCCTTGTCGACCGCGATCATCGCGGCCTCGATCGCGAGCGTGCCGCTGCCGCACATCGGGTCGAGGAACGGCTGCGTGCCGTCGTAGCCCGCGTAGCGCAGGATCGCGGCCGCCAGCGTCTCCTTGAGCGGGGCCGGGTGACCCGACTCGCGGTAGCCGCGCTTGTGCAGCGACTTGCCGGTCGTGTCGAAGCTGAGCGTGCAGCGGCCGCGCGCGACGTGCGCGACGACCACGACCCTGGGCTCCCCGGTGTCGACCTTCGGTTCACCGGCGCCGGCAGCCGCGAAGCTGGCGCGGATGCCTTCGCGGACCTGGGTGATCACCTGCTTCGGGCCGAGGCTGCCGCCGGCAGCGGCATCCGCGCCGAGACACTCGACCATGAATCCGTGACGGGCGTCGAACCAGTCGGGCCAGTGCAACCGCCGCACCTGCGAATAGAGCATCGGACCGTTTTGCGCGGGCAAGGTCTTGAGGACCCGCAGCAGCCGACTCGCCGTGCGCAGCCGCAGGTGCAGTTCGTAGTACAGCGCCGGCTCGACCGTGAATTCGATGGCACGAAACCCCGGCCGCAGGTCCTGTACGCCGAGCGACTGCAGCTCCAGGGCGAGCGCGGCCTTCGTCTCCTCGGGACACGTGGCGACCAGGTGGAGACGTTGCGTGACCGGATGCTCCGCAACCGGGTCGGCCGCGGTGACGGGGTCGTCGGCGTGCGGCTCGCTCACTCGGCGCCCGTCCGGTGCAGCACGAGCGCGATCGCGCCGTCGGCCGTGCGCAGTTCGAGCCGGTCGCCTTCGACGCGCGCCGACGCGACGCTCGCCAGCGCATCGAGGAACGCCCGCTCCTGCTCCATCACGCCCGGTTGCAGGCAGGCCATCCGCGTGGCGATGGGCGGATCGAAGCCGAGCGCCGTGCCGCCGCGCCTGACGCGTGTCTGGTAGCGATTGCATCCCGCCGTGCCCGCGGCCGTGTCGTCGGCGCCGAAGACGAGCGTCACGTCGTGCCCGGGCAGCACGCTCACGACGGCGTTGCGGCCGTTGTTGATGCCCGTGGCGCGCCACGAGGTCCCGGACAGTTCCGCCGACTGCGCCACGAAGCGCGCGAGCACGGCTTCGCGCGCATCGAGCAGCGTGAGCCCGCCCGTGTCCACGCGCACGCGCGACGCTCCGAGCAGCGCCTGCATGAAGAGGCGGGCCTGCTCGTCGACTTCGGGCGTGCAGGCCATCTGCGTCGCGGCGACACCGGGCAACACCTTGAAGCCGTCGCCGTCCACCTCGTAGCGGCCGGAATAGCGGTTGCAGCCGTCGGAGCCGGCCACGTGACCCTCGGCGAACTGCAGCGTCGGCCGGCCGCGTTCGAGTGGCGTGCGACCGGACAGCGACGCCAGCACCCACGCGGTCCCGTCGAGCACCGGTGCCACCTGTGACGGCCTCACGTGGGTCGTATCACTGCACGCGCCCACCGCGAGCGCGCAGGCCAGCATCACGGCGTGCGGCCGCATCGATGGACACATGGGGGGAGTCTCCGGGTCGGGTCACGCGCGACAGTCTAGACGACCGCGGACGGCGGGGCGGGAACGGTCAGACGGCGCTGAGGCGGCGGCGCGACAACCAGCGCAGCAGGCACTCGTACAACCCGGCCGGGTTCACCGGCTTGGCGAGGTGGTCGTTCATGCCCGCCTCGAGGCAGCGCTCGCGGTCCTCGATGAACGCGTTGGCGGTCATCGCCACGATCGGGATGTCTGCCCACCCCGGCAGCTTGCGGATTTCGCGCGTGGCCTCGAGCCCGTCCATCTCGGGCATCTGCACGTCCATCAGCACCAGCTGGTAGTGCTTGCGCCGCGCCATCGCAACCGCCTCGCGGCCGTCGTTCGCGGCCGAGACGACGAGCCCGGCCTTGCCGAGCAGCAACCGGGCGACCTCGCGGTTCACCTCGTTGTCCTCGGCCAGCAGGATCTCGGCACCGCTGTGCAGGCGGCGCAGTTCGGCCTCGGCCGCGGGTGGCTTGCGAGCCGCATCGGTCGTCGCGAATGCGTCGGGCCGCCGGCGCAACTGTGCGGTGAACCAGAACGTGCTGCCGTTGCCAGGCCGGCTCGACACGCCGGCCTCGCCGTCCATCAGTTCGGCGAGTCGACGCGTGATGGCGAGGCCGAGCCCGGAGCCCTGGTGGCGTCGACTCGCGGACGCGTCGGCCTGTTCGAACGGCGCGAACAGCTTGGCCTGTGTCTCGAGCGAGATGCCGACGCCGGTGTCGGCCACCTCGAACCGTACCAGCAATCGGTCATCGTGCTCTTCGAGCACGCTCGCGCGCAGGTTGATCGAGCCGGCTTCGGTGAACTTGACGGCATTGCCGAGGTAGTTGAGCAACGCCTGGCGCAGTCGCATCGGGTCGCCGATCAGCACGGACGGCAGGCCGCCGGTGTCGCTGCGGAAAACGAGCCCCTTGGCCTGGATACGGTCGTAGATCTGCGAGTGGACCTGGTCGAACAAGGCCTGGGGTGAGAACTCGACGGCTTCGAGCGTGAACTTGCCGGCCTCGATCTTCGAGAAGTCGAGCACGTCGTTGAGCACGGCCAGCAGGTGGTTGGCGGCCTCGCTGATCTTCGCGAGCTTGTCCTTGCTGCGCGTGTCGGAAAGGTCTTCGGCCAGCAGGTGCGTGAGCCCGAGGATCGCGTTCATCGGCGTGCGGATCTCGTGGCTCATGTTCGCGAGGAAGGCGCTCTTGGCGAGGCTCGCGGTCTCGGCCTGCGCCTTGGCCACGACGAGTTCCTCGGTGCGTTCTTCGACGCGCTTCTCCAGCTCCGCGTTGAGCTTGCGGACCTGTTCCTCGGCCTTGCGGAACCCCGTGACGTCCTCGGTGAAGATGACGATGCCGCCGACGCTGCCGTCCGCGGCGTGCCACGGCCAGACCTCCCAGCGCAAGTACTGCACCCTGCCGTCGCTGCGGTCGAAGCGGTCGTCGTCGGAACGTATGTGCTCGCCGGCGAGGCCGCGCCGGTGCACCTCGCGCCACTCGTCCGGCAGGTCGGGAAACACGTCGTAGTGCAACGCGCCGAGAAACTCCTGGTCGCCACGTCCGAAGTCCGAACGCCAGCGGCGGCTCGCGGCGAGGTACCGCATGTCGCGGTCGAACATCGCGAGCGCTGCGGGCGCGTGCTCGATGAACAGCCGCAGGCGCTCGTTGGTCTCGCGCAGCTCCCCTTCGCGTTGTTCGCGAAACGATGCGCTCCAGAACAGCACCGCGATGATGATCGCGAGGCCAACCGCGGTCGCCAGCGCGGCGCCGAACTCGAGGCCGAACACGCCGTGCATCTGCGCCTCGATACGCACCCAGAACAGCCCCGGCACCGCCACGAGCACGACCGGCAGGAATCGACGCAGCGTCAGTCCGCCGACGCTGCGGTTCGCGAGCGCCGCGGCCCAGCCGTGTTCGATGCGCACGAGAACGACGCCGGCGGCCAGCGCGACCGCAGCCAGCGACGACACCAGCTCGAGGATCGGCGGCCGGCCGGTCGCGCCGTGAACCGCGATGAACAGGGAGTTGAGCCCGGCAACCAGTGCGGGAACGGCGCTCGCCACCGCGTAGCGGTGCGCCAGGCGCGTGCGCGCCGGTTCGTCTTCGGCGAGGAGCGCCAGCGCGATGGCCAGCGTGGCGTAGATGAATGCGTTGGCGACCCGCGTCACGGGCCCCGCGGGCGACACCAGGACCGCGCCGGCGCCGAGCAGCAACACCGAGGCGGCGGCTGACCGGACGAGCCAGCGGTGCTCGCGGATCGGGCCGCGACACGGCACCGACAACGCAACCGCGCCACTGACCAGCAGCAGGCCGACGAGCCCCATGACGGCCGCCAGGCGCGGCATGCCGGTCGCCAGGGTCGAGGACGCCGCGAGAAACACGCCGAGTGCACCGGCGACGAACGCCAGCAGACCGGCCGCTTGTCGAAAGCGGGTGACGAG
>DATMIB010000150.1:0-1812 GCA_035554635.1 Steroidobacteraceae bacterium
TACGGTCCGGACCACGCCGCCCGGATTGCCGCCTGGAAGCGGGCGATCGCCGAATGTGAACGCTTCGCGGACGCCGTGCTGGCGTGGCTCGAACGGCCCGACCCGACGCTGATCGAGCCAATCTGACGGCGGCCCTTTAGAATCAGGGCGATGAGAAGAACGAAGCCCCATACCGTCGCCCTGGCCTGTCACCCCTCGCGTCCGAGCCGTGCCGTGCGCGGGGTGACCGCGAGCGCCCGGATCGGTGGCGCGGACAAGCTCGCCGTCAACTTCACGCTCGATGCCGACATGACACAGGTCCTGCTGCCGCACGCGCGGACGCCGGCCCGGGCCGACGAACTGTGGAAGCACACCTGCTTCGAGGTGTTCGTCGCGCTGCCCGTCGGCGAGGCGTACTGCGAGCTCAACTTCTCGCCGTCCGGCGAATGGGCGATGTACGGTTTCACGGGCTACCGCCGCGGCATGACGCCGATCGAGGTGCAGCGGCCGCCGCGTGTCGCGGTGCGCCCGACCGGGCGTGGCCTCGTGCTCGAGGCCATCACCTACCTCGACGAACTGCCGATGCCGGAACCGGACTCGCCGCTGCGGGTCGGCGTCTCGGCCGTGATCGAGGAGGCCGACGGCGAGCTCACGTACTGGGCGCTCGCGCACCCGTCCGCGTTGCCCGATTTCCATCACCGCCTCGGATTCGTGTTGCAGGTCGGGCGGCCCGCGGAAGGCGAGGACGACCTGCTGGCCGAGGCCGTGCGGGATCGCGGCGCGTGAAGTTCGGCATCGATCGGCTGCTCGAAGAACCGGCGCTGCGCGCCGAGCTGCGTGGCCGACGCGTCGCACTGCTCGCGCATCCGGCCTCGGTCACTTCCGATCTCACGCATTCGCTTGACGCCCTCGCGGCCCTGCCCGACCTGCGGCTCACCGCGGCGTTCGGGCCGCAGCACGGCCTGCGCGGCGACAAGCAGGACAACATGATCGAGTCGCCGGATTTCAACGATCCGGTGCACGGCATCCCAGTCTTCAGCCTGTACGGCGAGGTGCGCCGGCCCACACCGGCGATGCTCGACACGTTCGACGTGCTGCTGGTCGACCTGCAGGACCTCGGCTGCCGCATCTACACGTTCATCACGACGCTGCGTTACGTGCTCGAAGCCGCCGCGCAGCACGGCAAGGCCGTCTGGGTGCTCGACCGCCCGAACCCGATCGGACGACCGGTCGAAGGGCTCACGCTGCGCGCGGGCTGGGAGAGTTTCGTCGGCGCCGGTGAGATGCCCATGCGCCACGGCCTCACGCTCGGCGAGATGGGGCACTGGTTCATCCGGGAGCTAGCGCTCGACGTCGAGTACCGCGTCGTCGAGATGACCGGCTGGCAGCCCGAGGCCGGCCCCGGTTACGGCTGGCCACTGGGCGAGCGCACCTGGGTCAACCCGAGCCCGAACGCGCCGAACCTGTCGATGGCGCGGCTCTACCCGGGCAGCGTCATGCTCGAAGGCACCACGTTGTCCGAGGGTCGCGGCACAACGCGACCGCTCGAGCTCTTCGGCGCCCCGGACCTCGACATCGCGGCGATCGTTGCCGAGATGCGGCGCCTCGCGCCCGACTGGCTCAACGGCTGCCGGCTGCGGCCGTGCTGGTTCGAGCCCACGTTCCACAAGCACCAGAAGCAGCTCTGCGCGGGCCTGCAGGTGCACGTCGAGGACGGCGCCTACGACCACACGGCGTTCCGGCCGTGGCGACTGCAGGCGCTCGCGTTCAAGGCACTGCGCAACCTGCGGCCCGACTACGAACTGTGGCGCGACTTCCCCTACGAGTACGAGC
>DATMIB010000151.1:0-11631 GCA_035554635.1 Steroidobacteraceae bacterium
CCTTGCGGCTCGCCTGCGTTCGCACTAGTTGCCGGCTGTCGTCGTGCAGGCAGCCGCGATTGCCCATCAGCGTGCCGCGCGTCACGCGAACGCGACGACCTCCACCTCGACGATGTGCTCCCGACGATCGTCGACGAGTGCAACGAACGCCCCGGGCAGGCCCGCGCCGTCGAGCCTCACGCAGACCACGCCGGCTTCCTCACCGCCGCTGGCGACCCGCTGCGTGACGACGATGCGGTAGTGCGTGTCGCGGAACCGGTAATGGATCGTGACGCCCGGCCAGTGCGCGGGCAGGCACGGCGCGAAACGCAGCTCGTTCGTGTCGAACCGCAGGCCGAGCAGCGATTCGAGCACGAGCCGGTACATCCAGCCCGCCGACCCCGTGTACCAGGTCCAGCCGCCGCGACCGAGATGCGCGGCGGCGGCATAGACGTCCGCGGCGACGACGTACGGTTCGACCTTGTACGTCTGCGCGGACTCCTGCGTCAGCGCGTGGTTGACGGGATTGATGATCGTGAACACCTCCCACGCGCGCCGGTGGTCGCCGAGCGCCGCGAACGCCATCGCGGTCCAGATCGCCGCATGGGTGTACTGGCCGCCGTTTTCGCGGACACCGGGGACGTAGCCACGAATGTAACCGGGCTCGAGTTCCGACTTGTCGAACGGCGGATCGAGCAGTTGCACCAGCCGCTCCGAGCGCCGCAAGAGATGCTGATCCACCGCGTCCATTGCCTGCCGTGATCGCGCAGGATCGCCCGCACCCGACAACACCGCCCAGCTCTGCGAGATCGAATCGATGCGACATTCGGGGTTGCTCGCTGAGCCGAGCGGCGTCCCGTCGTCGAAATACGCGCGTCGGTACCAGCCCCCGTCCCACGTGTGCGTGTCGATGTTCGCGCGCAACCTCTCGCGGTTCGCATCGCACTCGTCGGCAAGGCTCGCGTCGCCGTGCAGTCGCGCGAGCCGTGAGAACTGCCCGAGCACCTCGCACAGGAAGAACGCGAGCCACGTGCTCTCGCCCTGGCCGTGGATGCCGACCAGGTTCATTCCGTCGTTCCAGTCGCCGGAACCCATCAGCGGCAAGCCGTGCGCGCCGAACCGGAGACCGTGGCGAATCGCCCGGACGCAATGCTGGTAGAGGGACGCGGACTCGCCGGAGCGACCCGGCAGGTCGTAGTACGACTCGTCGCCCGGATTGACCGCCCGGCCTTCGAGGAACGGCACGGACTCCTCGAGCACGCCCGTGTCCGCGGTGGCGAACACGTAGCGACAGGTCGCCAGCGGCAGCCAGAGGTAGTCATCGGAGCAACGCGTGCGCACGCCACGACCCCCGGACGGATGCCACCAGTGCTGCACGTCACCCTCCACGAACTGCCGGCTCGCGCAGCGCAGCAGGTGCTCGCGCACGAGGGCGGGTTGCGCGTGGACCAATGCCATGACGTCCTGCAACTGGTCGCGGAAACCGAACGCCCCGCCGGACTGGTAATAGCCGCTGCGGGCCCACAGGCGGCAGCCGAGCGTCTGGTACACCAGCCAGCCATTCGCGAGCACGTTGACCGAGTTGTCCGGGGTCTCGACCTGCACGGCGCCGAGCGTGCGCTTCCAGTACTCCCAGACGGCTTCGAGCGCCCCGCGCGCCGCAGCAGCGCCGCGCAGCCGGTGCACGTGCGCCCGGGCCTCCTCGTCGCCGTGCGCGACGCCGAGACGAAACACCACCTCGCGCTCCTGACCCGGCGCAAGTTCCACACCGACCTGGATGGCGGCGCACGGGTCGAGCGCCGCGCCGAGCCTGCCCGACAGGCGCGTGCGCGTGAGCGCTGCGGGCCGCTGCAGCGAGCCGTTGCGACCAATGAACTCGGTGCGGTCGCCGGTGACCGCTCGCGCCGGGTCGTCGACATCGAAGAATCCGGTTCGCTGTGGAAACTCGGTGTTGAAGGGATTGCGCGCGAACACGGCCCCGGTCTGCGGATCGGCTTCCGTCGTCACGTGCATCGCCGTCTTCGCGCGCAGGTCGCCGAGCACCCACTCGACGTACCCCGTCACGGTCAACCGGCGCACGCGCGCCGAGTCGTTGCGCAGCTTGAGCACGGTGAACTTGGCCGGTGCGTCGAGCGCGACGAACACCGTCAGCTCCGAGCGGATCGCAGCGGTCTCGTGCTCGAACACGCTGTAGCCGAAGCCGTGCCGGCTGACATACGCGCCGTCCCCGGGCGCGGGTTGCGGCGACGGCGACCAGACGCGCCCGGTCTCCTCGTCACGCAGGTAGAACGCCTCGCCGCTCGCGTCGGTGACCGGATCGTTGTGCCAGGGGGTGAGCCGGAACTCGTGGGCGTTCTCGGCCCACGTGTAGCCGACGCCGTTCTCGGAGACGACCGTGCCGAACGCCGGGTTGGCCAGCACGTTCACCCACGGCGCCGGCGTGGGCCGGCCCGGTGCGAGCGTGACGACGTATTCGCGGCCGTCGCCCGTGAAGCCGCCGAACTCGTTCGCGAGCACCAGGTCGTGGCGGGTGGCCGACGGCGCCACGGCGGTCCGCGTCGCGCGCATCGCCGTCGGTTGCAGCGGCGGAATGCGCGCGTCCTGCGTCCGTCGCCGCTTGAGCTGTTCGGAGAGCGTGCCGCGACTGTCGACAAGGATGATGCGGGCGACCGACTGCAGCAGCAGCCGGTCTTCCTGCGAGATGTGGTCGACGTGGCGCACGAAGATGCCGCCCGGGCGGTCGACCGCGCTCGCCTCGACACCGGCGGCGATCAGGCCCATGACCTCGTCATGCAGCTGCTGACGATACCCGGACTGGTCCTCGGTCCAGATCACCAGGTCCACGACCAGCCCCTTGAGGCGCCAGTACGCACGTGCGCGCAGCAGCTGGCGCACCAGGCCGATGTTGGCGAGGTCGCCGATCTGCAGCAGCACGATCGGCAGGTCGCCCGAGATCGCGTAACCCCAGAGCCCCGACTGGCCGCGGCGATTGCACGCGACGACGGCCGGGTCCGCACGCAGCGACGCGTTGGCGAAGATCATCGAGCCGGCGAGGCGCTCGTACTCCTGCGCCTCGGCCTCCGAAATGCCGAACTGCTGCAGCACGACCTGGTTGTGCGTCCAGGCAAGGTCGAAGACGCGGTCGGCGATGCGCCGGTCCTGGTAACGCTCGACCAGGTGCTCCGCGGTCTCGCGCGTCGCCGCCGCACCGGTGACGAGGTCCACCGTTGCAGTCTCATCGGGCTCGAGCACGACCTCCTGGCGGATCGCGAAGATGGGGTCGAGCACCGACCCCTCGCTGCCGGACAGTGGTCCGGTCTCGACGAGTGCCCGCGGCCTCGCCAGCGAACACCCTCGACCGATGAACCGCGCGCGGTCAGTCTCGAAAGACGCCTGGCCGGTCTCAGCGCCGGAGATCGCCATCAGGTGCAGGCACCAGCCGGGCTGCTCATCGCGGCTGCGCGCCCGGCGCGTGCCGAGCACCGCGCGTTTCGACGCGAGGATCTCGGTCTGCACGAACAGCTTGCTGAACGCCGGGTGCAGCGCGTCTGCGATCGGCGGTGCGAGCGCGACTTCGACGTAACTCGTCACCTCCAGCACGCGACGCTCGTCCGACCGGTTGATGAGCCGGATGCGGCGCAGCTCGATGTCGTCCTCGGGCGAGACCACGAGTTCCGTGCGCGTCTCGACCAGGCTCCCCTCGATGCGGTCACGGCGATGAAACTCCGCGCGTCCTTCGGTGAAGATCGCCTCGTAGCCTTCAGCGCGACGCCGCGTCGGCTGCGAAGTGTTCGACCAGAACGCCCCACTCGCGGTGTCGCGCACGTAGCAGAAGCTGCCCCAGTGATCGCGCGTCGCGTCCTCCTGCCAGCGCGTGACCGCGGTCTCGTGCCAGCGGCTGTAGCCACCACCAGCGGCCGTGACGAGCACGTGATAGCGACCGTTCGACAGCAGCTGTACCTCCGGGACCGCCGTGTCCGGATTGGCGATGACCCGAATCGGCGGGGCCGTCACCTCGGCCGTCGCCCGCGCGACTGACAGCGCGGCCGGATGGGCCGGGAACGCCGCCGCCCGCGGGACGCGCTCGTGCAGCAACATCAGCGTCGCCTGGAACAGCGGGTCGGCGGCGAACCGCCGCTGGAACGGGTGATCGAGCAGCAGGTCCGCCAGCGCGAGCAGGCTCATGCCCTGGTGGTGGGCCATGTACGAACGGACGACGGCCCTAGCCTGGCCGCGCGGGATCCGCGACGGCGTGTAGTCGAGCGCCTCGTACATGCCGAATGCGCCGAGTGCGCCTTCCTCGACGAGTCGCTGCAGGTTCTCGCACGCGACCTCGGGTTCGATCATCAGCGCGAGTGCCGTTGCATACGGCGCCACGACCAGGTCGTCCGCCAAACCCCGTTGCAGACCGAGACCGGGCACGCCGAACGCCCGGTACTGGTAGTTGCGATGCACGTCGACCATGTTGTAGCCGGACTCGGACATGCCCCAGGGCACGCCGCGCTGGCGGCCATACTCGATGTGCCGGCGCACCGCCGCGCGGTTGGTTTGTTCGAGCAGCGTGTTGCGATAGGACGGCATCACGATCTGCGGCATCAGGTACTCGAACATCGAACCGCTCCAGGAGACCAGCACCGGTTCGCCGCCGGCGAGCGTCAGGCGGCGGCCGAGCGCGAACCAGGTTTCCTGCGGCAGCTGACCCTGCGCGACGGCCAGGAAGCTGCTGAGCCGCGCTTCGGAGGCGAGCAGGTCGTAGAAGCTCGCGTCGCGGCGGCGCTCGGTGACGCTGTAGCCGATCGCGAGCAGGCGCCGCGACGGGTCGTACAGGAAATCGAACTCGGGGGTCGCGAACTCGGCGGCCTGCGCGGCCAGCGCCTCGATCGTCGCGAGCTCCTGCTCGGCGAGTGCGCTCGCGGCCGCGATGGCATCGCGATGCGCGAGCAGCCACGTGCACGCAGGGTCGTCGTCGCGACGCGCAGCGAGTTCCCGCGTGATGTCGTGCAGCAGGCGTGACTCGAGCCCCGCAATGTCGCGCAGGGTCGGGATGCCGCGCGGCACGAACCGTTCGAGCCCCGCCGGCGTCGGGCCCAGCGACGTCCACGGCGCCATGTACGCGAGCTCGTCGCGCACCACCTGGCATTGTTCGAGCAAGGTGCGTGTCCAGTTGTGCCGGGGCTCGTGACTGCCGGGGGCGACGGTCGCGGTGGTCGCGCTGGCACTCGCGGCGATGTCCGCGGCCAGTCGGGTCAGCCGTTCGAGACTCTGCTGCGCAACGTCGAGCGACGTCATGCCGGCGGCCATCGCGGATGCCAGCGCCTGTCGCATTTCGGCGTGCGCCGACCCAGTGCCAGCGCCTGCCGATGCGTCCACCTCGGCCAGCGTGTCGGCGAGCCCTTCGAGCGCGCGCCGCGGCACGATCGGGCTGTCCGGCAACGCGAGCAGGCCGATGCGCAGCGTCAGCAGGTGTGCGGCGAGGTTGCCGCTGTCGACCGTCGACACGTACCTCGGCTGCAACGGCTGCAGCGTCTGCGTGTCGTACCAGTTGTAGAAGTGGCCGCGGTAACGCTCGAGCGAAGCCATACTGCGCAGCGCGCTGGCCGTGCGCTCGAGCAGGCGTCCCGCTGGCAGGTAACCGAAGTCATGGGCCGCAAGGTTGGCGAGCAACGCAAGGCCCATGTTGGTCGGCGACGTGCGGTGCGCGACGAAGGGGCCCGGTTGTTGCTGGAAATTGTCGGGCGGCAACCAGTTGTCGTCGGGCCCGACGACGCGCTCGAAGAATGCCCAGGTGCGTCGCGCCAGCATGCGCAGGAAATCCCGCTGTGCCTCACTGAGCTCCGGTTCGGGGAGTGCGAGCGGCCGGCTGAGCCAGGCCGTGAGCGCAGGCGCAACCAGCCACAGCAACAGCAGCGGCGCGGCCAGCAGCAGGACCGACGGCCGCGCCGCGCCAAGATATGCGCCGGTCGCCAACGCGAGCGCCGGCGCGAGCCACGGCGACCGCACTGACCACGGCAGTCCCGAGGGGCCGCCGCGGGTTGCGTCGGCGTACGGGTTCCATTCGAGCAGGCGACGATGCGACACGAGCACCCGCCACTGCGTACGTACGATTGCGTCGGCGTGGAGACAGGCGTCGTGCGGCAGGCAGGCAAGCACCAGTGCCGCCTGACCCCATTGCGTCAACGCGGACTCCAACGACGCCTTCAGGTGCTGGCGCAGCGTCACCTCGAGAGGCACGCGCACCACGTGCAGCACGAGGTTGAGCAAGGGTGGCACCAGCACGATGCCCGCGACGAGCAGCGTCCACGCCCACGGCCAGGGCAGCAGCACCCAGCCCGCCAGCAACAGCAACAGGAGTGCGATCGGCACCAGGCTGCGCCGCAGGTTGTCCGCGATCTTCCACCTCGAGAGGCCCGGGAGCGGGTTGCGGCAGGGTCGCCCCGCGGCGTCCGGCACGCGCGGCAGCAGCCAGCTCGCAATCTGCCAGTCGCCGCGGATCCAGCGATGCCGACGCGCGGCGTCCGCGGCATAGGTCGACGGATAGTCCTCGACCAGTTCGACGTCGCTCAGCAGCCCCGAGCGCGCGTAACACCCTTCCAGCAGGTCGTGACTGAGGATGCGGTTGTCGGGGAACCGGCCATTGATGGACTGCTCGAACGCATCGACGTCGTAGATGCCCTTGCCGATGAACGAGCCCTCGTCGAACAGGTCCTGGTAGACGTCGGACACCGTGCGCGTGTAGGGATCGATGCCCGACTCGCCGCCGTGCAATCGCGCGTAGCGGGAGCGGCTGGACCCGGGCAGACTCGACGACACCCGCGGCTGCAGGATGCCGTGGCCGTGGGACACGAGCCCCCGTCGTGCGTCGTAACGCGGGCGGTTCAGCGGATGGGACATCGCTTCGACGAACTGCCGCGCGGAGTCGCGCGGCAGTTCCGTGTCCGTGTCGAGCGTGATGACGTAGCGAGTGCCTGCGAGCGCGGCGAGGTCGCCGACTGCGCGTGAGAACCGCTCGGCCACGCTCGCGGGCGTGGCCTCCCGCAACAGCCAGTTCAGGTCGGCGAGCTTGCCGCGCTTGCGCTCGTACCCCATCCAGAGGCGCTCGCCCTCGTTCCAGCGGCGCGGGCGATGGAGCAGGTAGAACGCGTCACCGCCGTAGGTCGCGTTGAGTTCCTCGATCCGCGCCTGCGCGTAGTCGAGCAGCGCCTCGTCATCCGGTATCGATTCTGCCGTCGCGTCGGCGAAGTCGGTCAACAGGCCGAAGCGCAGGTTTTCGTCGCGGTTCGCGAGAAAGCGCACCTGCAGCGCATCGATGAGCTCGTCCACGTTGCGGGCGCTGGTCAGCAGCGTCGGCACCACGACGAGCGCGCGGGACTCGGCCGGGATGCCGTCCTTGAAGTTCATGCGCGGCAGCGCGCGCGGCGCCATGAGCAACGTGGCGATCCAGTTCACAAGCGTGATCGCGAGCTGACTGGACGCGACGATCGCAGCGACGCCGAGCGCCCCCGCGCCGACCAGGGACAACCCGGCGTCGCGCGCGATCCACCACAACCAGGCGGACAGCGAGACCGTGATCAGCACGGTCGGTCCGAGGTAGGCCGCGAGCGGCCTCGCGTGCATGGCGTCGCGCGCACGCTCCCGCAGCGGTCGACGATAGCCCGTCGCGTGCTCCAGCGTGCGTCGGCCGGCGTCGACCAGAAAATAGCCGACGTGCGCTTCGCGCGTGTCCCGCGGAGCGCCCCCCTCGCCGCGTGTAACGGCATCGCCCGCAAGCTGCACGGCCAACTCGGCAACGCCTGCCTCGGCGAGGTGGCTGCGTCGGGCGACCCGCTCGACCACGGCGCGGTACCGGTCGCGCGTGCCGAAATCCATCGCCGCGTAGGCGCCGGCCGGGTCGCGGCGCAGGACCGCGTCGACCGCACTCAGCGACTCGACGAAACTGCGCCAGTCGACCGACGAGAGCAGACGCAGGCTGCCGATCGAATTGCCAAGGGTCACCTGGTCGGCGGCCTGGACGCGGTTGCCCTCCTGCACCCGCTGCTCGATCGTCGCGCCGTCCTCGGCGAGGCGCTGTTCGACCCAGTTCAGGGCCAGCGCCATCGCCGGGCTCTGCCCCTGCAGGTCGCGCACGAACTCCGACACGAACGGCGCCGACATCGGCGGGTTGGAGCGCGCCATGTCCGCAATCACGAGAATCACGCTCTTGGGGTCCGTGTCGACGGTCTCGATCATGCGGCGCGACCACGCGTCCGCCACGTCGCGATCCTTGCGTCCCGCTGCGATGCGCAGCGCCACCCGGCGCACGTTCTCGATCAGCGCCAGCCGCAACATGATCGGGACGGCCCACAGCTCGCCGAGGTCCAGCGTCACCGCACCCTGGTAGGCGGCGAGGAAGCGACTCAGGCCTTCGGGATCCACGCGCCCATCGCCATGCGAGATCGTCTCGAGCGCGATGTCGTAGACACGCGGGAAGCCCGCCGACGGTCCGTGCGCCAGGCGCGGCAGCTCGCGGCTGTAGTGCTTCGGCAGGTGCCGCCGGGCCGTGCGGACCTGCTCTTCAACGAGGTAGAAATTGTCGAGCAGCCATTCGCTGGCAGGCGTGACGTGGCGGCCGGCCGCGACGGCCTCGGTCAGCGTCTCGAACACCCGTCGCAGGATCTGTTCGTTCGCGGCCAGCCTGGGCAGCAACTGGTCCGCGGCACGACCGGGCGCGAGCGCATGCACGCTGGCCAGGTGCCGCCCGTGCTGCTCCATCTGCTCGGTGCTGAAGAGCTCCGAGCGCAGCGGGGGTTGCTCGATCGACGGATCCAGCGCTTGGTCGTTCGACCACAGCCGCGGGTCCAGACGGCGGAGAGTTTCGAGTGCGCGGGCGGCGATCATCATCAATGGTCCGTACTCCTGGGGCCCTGCTGCGACGCAACCACATAGAGCTCACGCCGCCGCACGGCGTACGGATCCATCTGACGCCGTGCGCGTTTCGAGGCCGAGCGGGCATTCTGGAGATGTCGAGGTGTCGGCCGCCGTCAGCGGAGGGCGGCGGGAAGCGGGAGAAGGGACTACGGGCGGCGACGATCGCCGGCAAGCTCAATGCCTCGTAGACAGCGGCGGAGCAGGCACGCGCTAAAGCAATACCGACGCGGACCCTGGGAGCTCGCGACTAACCGCTATGCGCCCGGCAGCACGAGCCCGGCGCGAATTTCGGCGAGATCGGACTCGGTGAGTGCAGGCGAGAATTGCCGCACGTGGTCAACCACGTCCGTGGTCCCGAAATAGGCCGGCGTACAACGTAGATGCACGTAACCCGATGGTTTGAAACGGCCTTCCTCGTAGTAGACGAGACGAATGCGCCATGCTCCCCGCTCGATCAGCTCGTGGCAATGACGACAGTTCGCGCGGGCGCTCGATGCGCGTTGCGCCCCATCAATGCGTGGAAGGCGCCGATGCACCAGCGCGTGTTGCGCGGCGTGTTCGAGCCGTGCCACGTCTTCGATCTCTTCGGTCGTCGCCCGCAGCGCTTCGAGGAACGGTTCAGGTCGCTTGTACGCCCCGCAGGTGAGATGGAACCAATGGGTCATTTCGCCCTCGCCATACGGATTGGCCAGCCGCTCGCCCAACCGCAACGTGTCCTTGGCGATGCGCTCGCCACAGCCGCGACACTTTGCGCGGGCGCTAGACGCCGGTTCGATCACGTGTGCCATGTGCGGAAGCAGCTGGACGCAGATTCACGACGAACTTGTTGCTCCCCGCTGCCGCTCCATTCGCGTAGGTTAGCCCTGCGGCGCCGTTCCGGCCGCAACCGCCACCAGGAGCACACAATGGCACGCACCTCAGGCAGGACGCTTGAATCCCCCACGCAGGCGGCGGCGCGCACCGCCGAGGTCGTTCGCGAGTACGGCCCCTTTCCCGGCGCCGACGTCATTCATGGCGTCAGCTTCGACGGCCGACGCGTCTGGGCGGCAGTCGGCGCAAGGCTGATCGCATTCGATCCGGAGAGCGGTCAGGTCGCCCACACGCTTGCCCGCGCGGGAGACGCTGGTACCGCCTTCGACGGCAGGTACCTTTACCAGATCGCCGAAGCGCGCATCGACAAGCTCGATCCCGTCAGCGGAGAGACCGTGGCATCGATTCCAGCTCCCGGCCATGGCCGCGACTCGGGCCTGACCTGGGCCGAAGGCAGCCTGTGGGTGGGGCAGTACCGCGATCGCAGGATCTACCAGGTCGACCCCGAGACCGGCGCAATCCTGCGCACCATCGAGTCCAACCGCTATGTCACGGGCGTGACCTGGGTCGACGGCGAGTTGTGGCACGGCACCTGGGAAGATGATCAAAGTGAACTGCGGCACATCGACGCGAAAAGCGGCGACGTCCTCGAGCGGCTCGAGATGCCGCGCGGCATGGGCGTGAGCGGCCTCGAGTCGGATGGCGCCGACCTGTTCTATTGCGGCGGCGGCCCGAGCGGAAAAGTCCGCGCCGTGCGCAAGCCCCGCGCGTCCCGGAAGGAGCCATGAGCAATGACGAAGCACAACACCGGGACGCGTGAAGAGTGGCTTCGGGCGCGGCTCGAACTGCTCGAGGCGGAGAAGGAGCACACGCGGCGCGGCGACGAGCTCGCGCGCCAGCGGCAGGCATTGCCCTGGGTCCGCGTGGACAAGGTGTATCCATTCGATACCGACGAAGGGAGCGCGACATTGACGGACCTGTTCCGGGGGCGGTCGCAGCTCCTCGTCTATCACTTCATGTTCGGGCCTGAATACACAGCCGGGTGCCCGTCGTGCTCGTCGATCGCGGACGGGTTCAACGGCATCGCGGTGCACCTCGCCAACCACGACGTCACGCTCTGCGCGGTTTCGCGGGCCCCGCTCGCCGCGCTGCAGGCGTACAAGCGGCGGATGGGATGGACTTTTCCCTGGGCGTCCTCGTCACCCGGCGACTTCAACTTCGATTTCAATGCCTCGTTCACCGAGACACAACAGCGCGAGGGGCCCGACTACAACTTCCGACGCGACGACCCCGCGATGACTCTCGCAACGACCGCAATGCCACCGCCGGAGTTTGTCGCCTGGGCGGCCAAAACCGGAACCGACCCGGCCAAATATCTGCGCGAACGGGAGGGCATGAGCGCGTTCGCGCTCGAAGCCGGCGACGTGTATCACACGTACTCGTCCTACGCTCGCGGCGTGGACTCCGTCTGGGGCATGTATGCGTGGCTCGATCGCGCCCCGAAGGGCCGCAACGAAAGCGGATTCTGGCTGCGCCGCCACGACGAGTACGACACGCACTGACCCACGGCGCCCGATTGAGCCTCACGCTGGTCGCTGGACTAATCGATCGGCAGCGGCGCGAGGAACAGCAAGGTCGTCGTGAAACCCGGCATCGGCGAGGTGATCCACCGCCTCGTCCGGCCGTGACCGAACGACTGCACCTTGCCGGCCTCGGCCAGCGACTCCAGTGACCTCTGCACGCTGCGCTGGCTCGTTCCCAGCGCCAGCGCGAGTGCCGAACTCGACCACGATTCTCCGTCGGCAAGGAAGGCGAGCACCGCCGCGTGCCTTTCCTCGACCGGTCGTGCCAGCACCACGACTCCACGCGCTCGGCGCGGCGCGAGTGCAAATCCCCTTGGCGTCGCCGAAATGCTCGCCAGCTCCCGAAGCACCGTAC
>DATMIB010000152.1:0-2813 GCA_035554635.1 Steroidobacteraceae bacterium
CCGATCTTCATCAACCCGAGACTGCATTCGAAACGGCAGCCCGGGGCATTTGGCCGCGTGCGGTAGCATCACGAATTCGGTTCGAACAAACAGCGACTGGGATCGACGACCCGGCGAACAGCAGGACTTGCACAACATGCCGAAAACGTTGCGAGGCCATTGGGCCCGCCTGTGGGCGAGCGTCACGCTCTGGCTGCTCGTCGGCGCCGCTGCCACGGCGCAAACACCGACCGCGGAACAGATGGAGATGTTCCGTAACCTGCCGCCGGACCAGCAGCAGGCAATCCTCGATGCGATGGGCAGTGGAGGAGTGTCGTCGGGCAGCAGCGGCGTCCGTCGCGACAGGGACCTTGCTTCGCCGGAAACAGTGCGTCCTCGCGAGGCCTATCCGGACGACACGACGTACGGCACCGACCGGTATTCGACCACCACGTCTTCGCCCTATGGCATGTCGACGCCGGGGTCCCTGCTGCGCGAGACGCGCATTCGCGAACGAGACACGGTCCTGCTGGACCTGGCCATCGAGCAGCCCGAGGCGCCTCCCAGTGCAACGACTGTTCCCCCGACTCGTGCGCGGGCCGACGAGCCGGTGAGGCTGGACAAAGTAACGGAGCCGAGGACGCCCGAGCAGACCCGGCGGTTGGAGGAAATGCGCGCCAGGATCCTGAGGGGCAACCCGTACAAGCTCGACGAAGCGGGTCTTCTGCGCATTCCTGGCATTGCGCCCATTCCGCTGGCCGGACTGACGGAAAAGCAGGCGACGGAGCGACTCAACCTCGACCCGGCGCTGCGCGACTTCGAACTGGTCCTCACGTTGTTGCCATTGAAGAAACTCGATTCCGAGGCGCTGCAGCCCTTCGGGTACGACCTTTTCGCCGGCACGCCTTCGACTTTTGCACCGGTCAGCGAAGTGCCGGTGCCGGCCGAATACGTAGTGGGCCCGGGGGACCGCCTCGAGGTCCAGTTGTTCGGCAACACCAAGGGACGCCATTCGCTCGTCGTCAACCGCGACGGCAGCGTCATGTTTCCGGACCTCGGCCCCATCGCCGTCTCCGGCATGAGATTCGAGGAGGTCCGGGCGCGCATCGAGGCGCGCGTGAACGACCAGATGATCGGCACGCAGGCCGTCGTATCGATGGGCGACCTCCGCTCGATTCGTGTGTTCGTGCTGGGTGAGGCGCAGCGGCCCGGCTCCTATACCGTCAGCGGGCTGTCGACGATCACAAATGCCCTGTTCGTCAGCGGTGGGGTCAAGCCAATCGGTTCGCTGCGCAACATCCAGTTGAAGCGCGACGGACGCGTCGTGAAGAAGCTCGATCTCTACGACATGCTGATGAACGGCGACACGTCCGACAACGTCCGACTGCTTCCCGGTGACGTGATCTTCGTGCCGCCGGTCGGCAGCACCGTGGGCGTGACGGGCGAGGTTCGTCGTCCGGCCATCTACGAGATTACGGGCGAAGCCACGGCCGCGGACCTGCTCTTCCTGGCCGGAGGACTGAAGCCCGAGGCGGACCCGACGCTCGCCACGCTGGAGCGCATCGACCAGCGCCGCGACCGGACCGTCGTCAACGTCGACCTGTCGGGCGCGCAGGCGCGTTCGACACGCGTCCAGACCGGCGACGTCTTGGTCGTCCCCTCCGCGCGCCCCACGTACGGGAATGCGGTCCAATTGCTCGGTCATGTGTACCGGCCGGGCACCCGCCAGTATCGCAGCGGATTGCGGTTGACGGACGTGCTGCCGTCCGTCGCCGAACTCAAGCCGAACGCGGACCTTCACTATGTGTTGATCCGTCGCGAGCGCGGCGACTCGCGCCGCATCGAGGCCGTCTCGGCGGACCTCGCAGAAGCGCTGCGCGCGCCTGGTTCGGAGGCGGATCCAGTGCTGTCGCCGCGCGACCGCATCTTCGTCTTCGACCTGGAGACTGGGCGCAAGCAGTACCTGGACCCGATCATCGAAGAACTGAAGCTCCAGGCCGTCAGCACCGAGCCTTCCCGGCTCGTGCGCGTGGCGGGGCGCGTCCGTGCGGAAGGCGAGTACCCGCTCGAGCCGGGCATGAGGGTCAGCGACCTGATCCGCGCAGGCGGTGGCCTTGCGGAGGAGGCGTTCGGCGGTGAAGCCGAACTGGCCCGTTACAAGGTCCAGAGTGGGCAGACGCGTCGGACGGACATCGGAACGATCGACCTGGCACATGCGCTGTCCGGTGATCCCGCGGCGGACCTGTTGCTCGAACCGTTCGACACGCTGGTCATCAAGCAGATCTCGGAGTGGGCGCAGCAGGACGTCGTGCGTCTCGAGGGCGAGGTGCGCTTTCCGGGCGAGTACCCGATCGAGCGCGGGGAAACCCTGCGCTCCATCATCGCGCGCGCGGGAGGGCTGACTTCGCTCGCGTTCCCAAGTGGAAGCGTGTTCACGCGCGACATCCTGAAGGACCGTGAGCGTCAACAGGTCAAGTTGCTCACACAGCGCCTGCGACAGGACCTGGCGACGCTCGCACTCCAGGGCTCCCAGGCAGGGGGCGTGGCGGCTGCCGGCGCGTCCGAAACGATCGCCATCGGGCAGTCGTTGCTCAACGACCTGCAGGCCATCGAGCCGGTCGGCCGACTCGTGATCGACCTGGATCGAGTGCTGACGGCAGAACCGGGCAGCATGGACGACATCATGCTCCGCAATGGCGATCGCCTGCGCATCCCGAAGCAGATGCAGGAAGTCACCGTCATCGGTGAAGTCCAGAACTCGACGTCTCATCTCTACACGCCGGGCCTCAGCCGCGATGACTACATCCGCATGAGCGGCGGTGCCACCAAGAAGG
>DATMIB010000153.1:0-2244 GCA_035554635.1 Steroidobacteraceae bacterium
GCACCGTGCCCGAGGCCATCAGCGCCAGCAGCAGGATGCCCGCGCCGGCGAAGAACACGAGCTGTGCCGCCCGGCCCCAGGTGCCGCCGTAGAGCCGGATGACATAGCCGCCGAAGGACATCAGCAGCAGGTAGGCGCCGATCGCCATCACCGAGGTCGTGTAGAAGACGACGTGGCGCGAGACGAAGATGTTGAGCGACCACTGCGGGTTGCGGCGGGCCGAGATCGCGAGCAGCGGCACCATCAACAGCACGACGAAGCCGCGGGCCGCCCAGGTGGCCGCGTCGACGCCCCGCACCAGTTGTGCCTGCGAATAGACGAACAGGTCGTACGCGAACATTACGCCGACCGCGATCACGAAGAACTTGAGCGCAAAGCGCCCGTCCTCGCGCGCGTTGCGGTAGACCTGCTCGAGCAGGATCAGCCCCAGCAAGGACAGCAGCAACCCGCCCTGGCTCAGCAGGCCGACCGGGTCGGGCAGCCGCAGACCGGCCGAGGCCAGCAGTGGTGCGAGCAGCAGCAACGCCACCGCACCGATCCAGGCAACGTGCACGGCCCGCGACAGGCCGCGCGCGATGCCGGCCGAGTGCGCCAAGCCCGTCAGCACGACGAACCAGGCGCCGTAGCGCAGGAACTCCGCCAGCAGCACGAGCGACGCCGACAGCAGCAGGTATTGCGAGCCGGCGGCGAGCAGCGCGGCCCAGAGCGCGGTGACACCGCACGCGACGACGAGGCGCACGCCCTGCGCGCGGCCTTCCCAGCCCACGGCGAGCAGCAGCGTCAGCAGCAGGAAGCCAAACGCGGCGAGACCGTACGACAGCAGGCCGATCGAAAGGATCACGCGGTCTCCACCTGATGCACACGCGCCGGCGGACGTCCGGTGCGGTCAGCCGCCACGGCCGCGACCGCGCCGGCGGGCCTCATCGTGCGCCCTTGCCCCAGAGCACGACCTCGACGGTCTGCACGAGGATCACGAGGTCGAAGAGCAGGCTGCGGTTCTTCACGTAGTAGAGGTCGTACTGCAGCTTCTCGATCGTGTCCTTTTCCGACGAGCCGTACGGATAGCAGAGCTGCGCCCAGCCCGTGATGCCGGGCTTCACCGTGTGCCGCTCGCGGTAATACGGGATGCGTTGCTCGAGTTCGCAGACGAACTCAGGCCGCTCCGGCCGCGGGCCGACGAAGCTCATCTCGCCGCGCAGCACGTTCAGCAGCTGCGGCAGTTCGTCGATGCGCGTCTTGCGCATCAGGCTGCCCACGCGGGTCACGCGCGGATCGTTCTTCGCGGCGTAGACGGCGCCGTGCTTCTCGGCGTCGGTGCGCATGCTGCGGAACTTGAGCACGTCAAAGACGTGTCCATGGTGCCCCACCCGCTTCTGGCGGTAGAACAGCGGCGCGCCCGGGCCTTCCTCGAGCTTGATGCCGACCATCGCCAGCAGCATCAGCGGCGCGGCGAGCACCAGCAGCACCGTGCTCGCGCCGAGGTCGAGCAGCCGCGCGAGCATCTGCTGCGTCAGCGACGCGCGGAAGCCGTCGCCGAAGATGATCCAGCTCGGGTTCAGCACGTCGAGTCGCACCTTGCCCGTCTCGCGTTCGAGGAAGGTCGGCAGCTCGAGGATCTCGATGCCGGCGAGCCGGCACTCGAGGAAGTCGTGCATCGGGAAACCCTGGCGACGGTCGTCCATCGCCACGACGATTTCGTCGAGGTGGTTCCGCTCTGCCCATTTGTAGAGGTCTTCCGGGGGTTCGAGCAGCCGGTCGGCCGGCGCAATCACCGTGTCGCCCGGCGTCGGCATGAACCCTACGATCTTGAAACCGCGCGTGTCGGCGCGCCGGCGCAGGTCGAGCAGGCTGCGCGCGCGTCGGCCCGCGCCGAAGACCAGCACACGGCGCTTGAAGAGGTCTTCGTCGACGATGCGCTCGAACAGCACGCGCACGAGGAAACAGGCGGCGATCCCGAACAGGACCGTCAGCCCGAGCACGCTGCGATCGACGCGGATCGAAGGCACCACGTAGAAGCACAATGCCAGCAGCGCACCCGCGTTGAGGACGCCCGCGACGATGCGGACGAGGATGCCCGCAAGCCCCGTGCGCTGGCGCGTCGAATAGAGGCCCACGGCCACCAGCGACGCCAGCGCGATCACCGCGAACAGCGACGCCGTGGTGAACAGGTCACCCGTCGGCGTGATCGATTCGAAATTGTGGTCCTGGTAGAGGATTGCGCCGGCGAGGTACGGCGCAAAGACC
>DATMIB010000154.1:0-3980 GCA_035554635.1 Steroidobacteraceae bacterium
CGGTGATTACACCGGCCTCGACGAGGACGGTGCCTACGTGATCGCGGGCGCCGAAGGCGGCGTCGCGCTAGAGTCGGGGTACCGGCTCGACTACTCGTTGCAGGACCTCGGGCTCGATTCGCGTGCGGTCGCCATTGAGGGCGGCAAGCAGGGCGCATACGAGTTCGGCCTGTCGTACGACCGCGTGCCGCACCGGATCTCGGACACCGGCGAGACGATCTACACGGGCGTCGGCAGCACCAGCCTGGGCTTGCCCGGCGGCTGGGTGCCCGCGGGCAGCACCGGCGGCATGACCGCGCTCGGCACGAGCCTGCGCCCGGTCGACGTCGGTTACGACCGCGACCGCTACGGCCTCTTCGGCCGCTTCTTCCTCGGCGACGCCTGGTCGTTCGGCCTCGACTATCGGCGTGACGAACGCAGCGGCACGCGAGCCAAGTTCGCGTCCTTCGGCAGCGTCGCGGCCGAGACGCTGCGGCCCGTCGACGACTCGACCGACCGGCTCGACGCCAGTGTCCGTTACCAGGGCAACCGCTGGTTCGCGCAGCTCGCGTACTACGGCTCGCTCTACGACACCAAGGCCGCCGTCTACCGTTACGGCAATCCGTTCACGCCGTTCGTCGCCGGTGGCGACGTCGGCCAGACGGCGCTCGAGCCCGACAACACCTACCACGAGGTCGGCGTGTCGATGGGCTGGTACGGCCTGCCGTGGAACGGCGCCGCGACGTTCTCCGCCGCGATGGGGCAGGGCACGCAGGACACCGGTTTCGCGCCATACACGGTCAACCCGACGCTAGGCGTCGACGCGTTGCCGTTCACGGACCTCGACGGCGACGTGAGCGTCACGCGTGCCAACGCGACGATCGCGCTGCGGCCGACCAACCGCCTGCGCCTGCGTGGCGCGCTCGCCTACGACGAGCGCGACAACGACAGCCGCCAGGGCGCGTTCACCTCGATCGTGCACACCGACCTCTTCCCGCTCGGCGAGGAGCGCGTGAATGCGGTGTACGGCTACGAGCGCACGCGCGCTTCGGGCTCCGCCGACTTCGACGTCTACGACGACCTCACGGTCGGCATCGGCGGCGAATGGCGCAAGACCGACCGCACCGGCACGCAGGTCGAGGTCATGAGCGAGGAAGTGCTCGACGGTTACGGTCGCGCGCAGTACCGGCCGTACGGCTGGCTCGGCTTCGTGGTCAAGGGCGGTGTCGAGGAACGCGACCCGGACAACTACGACGAAGAACTCGGCGCGGCGCTGTACGGGCAGAACCCGCTCATGCGCAAGTACCACATGGCGTACCGTTACCGCTCGTACGGCGAACTGCTCGCCGACGTCTCGGTCGGCGAACTGCCGGTCACGCTCGGCCTGAGCGCGTACTACGGCGACGACAGCTACCTGCAGTCGACGGTCGGCCTCGACTCCGGGCTCGACCGTCGCTTCGGCATCGATTTGAGCTGGACCGTCAACGAGAACATCTCGACGTACGTCTCGGCGACGCGCGAGAAGATCGACTCGAGGACCAACGGCAGCAGCACGTTCGGCTTCCCGGACTGGCGCGGCATCGTGGAGGACGATTTCGAGACTTACGGCGCCGGCGTCACCGCGCGCTTCACGGACAAGATCCGGGCGGGCCTCGACTACACGTTCGCTGACGGCCAGCAGCACCAGACGATCACTGGCGTCGGCGCGGGCAGTTATCCGACGGTGACGAGCCAGTTGAGCTCGTTCAAGGCCGATCTGACGTACACGGTCAACCCGCGTGCCGACCTCGCGCTGACCTGGTGGTACGAGTCGCTCGAGACGCGCGACTGGTCGTTCCAGTCGACGCCGGCCGTGCTGCCGACGCTGCTCGGGCTGGGCGTGGATCCCTACAATTACGACGTGAACTACATCACGCTGTCGCTGCGCTACAAGTTCGGTGGCGCGGCACCGGCGGAGGAAGCGGCCGAGTAACCTTTCGCGACACGCGTCGTCCTACCCAGGGGGCGGGGAGCAATCCTCGCCCCTTTTTTGTGCACCGCGAATGCGAGCGGCAACGGTCCGCTGCGTGTCGGAAAACACGAACCTGCGGATCGGACGAACGGGAGTTGACCGCGGCGCGGATGTACGCGGAGCCTCACAACCTTGAGCGACACGCACAAGCATGCGCTCGACTCGGGGTCACAGCCGGCGGGGGCGCCGGAAAGGGGACAGGGATGACCAGCAACTCGAGGCGACACGGCGCAAGAAAACTCGCGCCGCTCTTCGCCATGCTCGCGCTCGCCGTGGGCATGGCCGGCTGCGAAGGCGACGACGGCGACCAGGGCCCGGCGGGACCCTCCGGTCCGGCAGGTCCCACCGGGCCGACAGGCCCGACGGGCGGCACGGGCGGCGGCACGGGTGCGACGGGAGCCACCGGCACCGCCGATGGTGATCTCTCGGGCGAAATCTCGTCGATCGCGATCGACAGCGCCACGGGCGGAACGGTCACCGTGCAGTTCACGCTCAAGGATGCGAATGGCAGCCCCGCGGTCGGGGCCGAAGCCAAGAACTTTGAATTCCAGATCGCGAAGTACGTGCCGCCGAACACCGAGCGGCCCGGGTACTGGCAGAGCTACGTCAATCGTTCGGAGCAGGACGAGCCGACGACCGCGAAGGTCTTCGTCGGCGGCCCCGAGCGCGGCTTGCCCACGCCGGTGGATGGCCAGCCGGGCACGTACAGCTACACGTTCTGCACGCAACTCGCGAACGTCGCCACGTACCAGTACTTCGGCAGCGGCGCAGGCGAGCCGACGTGCGCCACGGGCGTGAGCATCGCCAATGCCGGGCCGATCGCGAGCGCGGCCTGGGATTCGTTCAAGGCAACCCTCGACCTCGCGTACGACCCTGCGGCCGAGCATCGGATCACGATCCTCGGGCGGGACGGGGCGTTCGTGAACGTGGTGCAGGACTTCACGCCGGCCGAGTTGCCGGCCGTCATGGACCACACCGCGCACGAGGTCGTCACCAACGTGTCCTGCGGCGCCTGTCATGCGGAGGACGTCGACGATCGCAGCCAGTTGCTGATCATGATCGACGACGACGACAAGGGCAGCGGCCACCTCGGTCGCCGGTACCAGGTCGAAGTTTGCACCATGTGTCACAACGCCTCGGGCTTCAACCCGGAGACGTCGACTGACACCGAGTGGGAGACGATCGACCTCAAGGCCATCATCCACCACGTGCACCAGGAGGAGTTCCCGCAGAACTCGCCTTTCGGCGGCACGGGCGCGATCGGCACCGGCTTCAACGAGGGGCTCGGCGGCCTGGGCGTGCAGAACTGCCGCACCTGCCACGACAACCAGAATCCGCTGATCCTGGCGCAGCAGCCGGAGAGCCGGCTCGAGGAGGACAAGCTCGCGTGGCAGACCGCGATCACCAAGCAGTCCTGCAACACCTGTCACTCGGTCGACTTCAGCAACCACTTCGGCAACCAGCCCGACAACCAGCAGTGCATCCTGTGCCACGGTCCGGGCCGTTCGGTCGCGGTCGCACAGCAACACGCGACGCCGTACTCGACGCCGAACAATCCCGAGTTGTATCCGGGAGCGATGACGGTTGCGTACGAGATCGCGTCGGTCACGGTGCCCGATGCGACCAACGGCCGTCCGGTGGTCAAGTTCCGCGTGCTGGTCGACGGCGCGCCCGTGAACCTGAAGGCTTTGCCGACGGGAGTCACGATCGGCGGTCTCAACATGAAGCTCGCCTGGAGCGCGCCGATGCCGCTGCCGCCGGCACAAGCCGACGGCGATTCGAACGGCCCGGCGATCCCGATGCCGCTCGACTGGAACAACTTCGGCGGTGCGACGCGCACGTTCTACAACAATACGACGAACCTGAACCTCGTCGCGGTCGACCAGCCAACCGGCGTCAACTTCTCCACGGCCGGCGTGATTGCCTCGCTGACCGATCCGGACGCGGAGGGTTACCACACGACGGTGGCCGGCATTAACCCGGCCGCGCC
>DATMIB010000155.1:0-1883 GCA_035554635.1 Steroidobacteraceae bacterium
GAACATGCACATCCGCGACGGCATTCCCGAGGACGCATTCGTGCGCATGCGCACCGAGCGCGACGCGACGCTCGACGTGCCGAACCTGATCGTGCCGTCGGTGCAGGTCAACATCCGCGCCGGCCACCTGCCGCCGGTCGAGGCCGACGGCGTGAGCTACCTGCGCGTGCCGCTCAACGTGTTCGGGCGCGCTCGCTAACCAACGAGGTTCCACAGACATGGCCGACATCGCCCAGACCAGCCCTGCCGAACTGCGTGACGGTCTCGAGCAGGGCAAGGTGCTGCTCGTGGACGTGCGAGAGCCCGCCGAGTACGCGGCGGAGCGCATCCCGGGCGCGCTGCTTTACCCGCTGTCGACCTTCGATCCGAAGGCGATCCCGGCGACGAGCGGCAAGACGCTCGTGCTGCACTGTGGCGGCGGCGGCCGCTCGACACGCGCCGCACAGGCGCTCGTGGCGGCCGGCGTGACCGGCGTGCACAACCTCGAGGGCGGCCTGCGCGCGTGGAAGGCGCTCGGCCTGCCGCTTATCCGCGTCGACCCCGCGACCGGCCAGGTGATCGAGCACGGCAAGCTCTGACGAGCCCACCGCGTGCGTGCGCCGCTACGGCGGCAGCACGCGCCCGGGATTGAGAATGTTCTTCGCGTCGAGCGTCTGCTTGAGCTTACGCATCAGCGCGAGCTCGGCTGCCGAGCGACACTGCGCGAGCCATGGCTGCTTTTCGAGCCCGATGCCGTGCTCGGCCGAGACCGAGCCGTCGCGCGCGGCGAGCGGTTCGTAGACACAGCGCTCGATGCCGTGACGGGCCTCGCGGCTCGGCGGGCCGGCCGCGATGATGTGCAGGTTGCCGTCGCCGAGGTGGCCGAACACGAAACGACGGTAGGCCGGCCATTCGCGTTCGAGTCGCGCGAGCACTTCCGCAACGTACTGTTCCATGGCCGAAATCGGCAGGCTGACGTCGAACGTCACCGGCATGCCGAGACGGAGAAGACTTTCGACGTCGTCGCGCAAGGCCCAGAGCGCCTCGCGCTGCGCCTCGGAACTCGCGACGACCGCGTCGACCACGAGGCCGGCCTCGATCGCTGCGCCGACCGCCTCCTCGAACTGCGCCTGGTCGCGTTGCGCGTCGCCGCCCGAGGACTCCACCAGCACGTAGTACTCGTGGTCCTGCGCAAGTGGCGGGCTGCCCTTCGCGGGCGGTGTCGTCACGAGCAGGTAGAACTCGCGCCACATCAGCTCGAACGCGCTCAAGCTCCCGCCGAGGGCGCCGTCGACCTGCTTGAGGAAACGGGTCACGTCGCCAAAGGTCGCGCAGGCGACGAGTGCCGTCTGCGTGCTGCGCGGTCGTTCGCGCAGACGCAGCACGAGCCGCGTGACGATGCCCAGCGTGCCCTCGGTGCCGATGAACAGCTGCTTCACGTCGTAGGCGGCGTTGTTCTTGATCATCCGGTTCATGGCCGGAACCACGGTGCCGTCCGCCAGGACGGCCTCGAGGCCGAGCACCGACTCGCGCGTCATGCCGTAACGGATCACGCCGTTGCCGCCCGCGTTGGTCGCCACGGTACCGCCGATGTGCGCCGAACCGCGCGCGCCGAAGTCGACCGGGTACAGCAACCCGTGACGTTCGGCCTCGTCCTGGATCGCCTGCAACGGCACGCCGGCCTCGACCGTGATCGTGCGCCCGACGACGTCGACCTCCTCGATGCGGTGCATGCGTTCGAGCGACAGGCCGAGCTCGTCGGGCCCGGCCTCGCAGCCTCGGACCAGTCCCGTGAGCCCGCCGAGCGTCACCACGGGTTGCCCGGCCGCGTGACACGCAGCGAGCACACGCGACACTTCGTCGGTGCTGCCCGGACGCACGATCGCGCCGGCCTGGCACGGTGC
>DATMIB010000156.1:0-13524 GCA_035554635.1 Steroidobacteraceae bacterium
TGAAGCCGGGTTATAGCCTCGCGTTTGCGCGGCAGGACTTTTTCTTTATTCGGGCGCCGGAGTTTGTGGAGCGGTATCTGGGGCAGCTCGCGGTTGCGGGGATTCCCACAAATTGATGGCGCTCGCAATTGCCGGCGCGGCCGCGCCGCCGTCGGCGGCTCTGAATCGGGGTGCGGGCTGCGACCCACCGACAACGACCTGGCAGTGACGGATTGCGTTACATAACGCGACGCAAAAAACATCCGCCAAGTCTTAACTTGCTGATTTTGCTACAGCCGTCGCGCAGGCCTGAAAGTTGCATTGGGTCGACGCGAGCGAGGCAGCTCACCGCCCGATACGTCGCCAATTCAAGGAGGGTCGTCAATGAAAGCAAGGATTGTGGGCCTACTTGCCGTGGGACTGCTGCTGGCGGCGCCGATGTTCGCACATGCGGTTCCTATCCTGACGCCGATCGGCAACGTCACGATCAATTCCACCGTTTACTCGGTCTCCCTCCTTTCCGCCACGGACTCCACCGACCAGTCGTTCGATGACCTGAACCCGTCGATCACTTTCAGTGACGCGGCGTCGGCGCAGACTGCCACTTCGGCACTGATCGCCACATTTGGTCTTGGATTCAACTGGAATCCGACCTGTGCCTTTTGCCTGGACGGGGTTCGCATCGTGTATGGCGTCGACGCTGACACCTATCAATATTTCACAGCCTCGGCGAGCTTTGGGCTGCAGGGTCCGTTCGACCGGTCGCGTACCGAGAACAATGCGTTCTCGTTCGCGCAGTTCACGGCGATGGTTCCCGAGCCTGATTCGCTCCTGCTGCTGGGGTTCGGCCTCGTCGGTTTCTCGTTCAGTCGACGACGCAATGTGAGTTGAGTTCTCGCGATGAATTGCCGCCGTGCCACCACACAGGTGGGTGGTGGTCGAACGCTCCGACGACGTCGGAGGTTCTCAATCCATCGCGTTGCACGACGAATGAAACGAAAAAGGGGTCAGCCTTTCGACTGATCCCTTGTCCATTTCATGGCGCGCCCGGAAGGATTCACGGCCCCGCTGCGCTCCTGGCCGCCCCGTTGGGGCGTTGCCGATGCGCTCCTAACGCCGCGAATCGTCGACGTGCCACCACGCCGCGCGTGGTGGTCGAACGCTCCGACGACGTCGGAGGTTCTCAAGCTATTCCGGGCAATGGTGAAACAAAAAAGGGCCCATCTTTCGATGGACCCTTTTTCGTTTCACTGGCGCGCCCGGAAGGATTCGAACCTCCGACCTTCTGGTTCGTAGCCAGACGCTCTATCCAACTGAGCTACGGGCGCGTGATTCTTCGATTATCAAACTGGCGGAGAGAGAGGGATTCGAACCCTCGAAGGGCTTTTGACCCTTACACCCTTAGCAGGGGTGCGCCTTCGACCACTCGGCCATCTCTCCTGTAATCAACGGAGAGCCGCGAAGGATAAACACCCGAAAGCGTCTCGTCCAGAGTTGTGCGGAAATTTTTCTTCGGGAACCGGACCCCTGGCGGAACGTGTGGCGCTTGGAGCGCCGGTTGCCGCGCGGCGCTTGCGCCGTCGTCGGCTTCACACGGTGCATCGGTCGAATCGACCGGTTCACCGCGTCGCGGGCCCGTCGATCGACAGCCGCTCAGTGCAAGCTGCCGGTCGACGCGCTTCTAGCCTTCTTCAACCGTCGCTGTGTTCGCGCGGGCGGCATGACGGCGCCCGGCGAACGGGTCTGTCAATAAGTGTCGTGATCCGCGCCGTTGGTGGCGTGGCCGTTGCCGTTGATGCGGAGCGTCGGGCGCGCCGGAGCGTCGCCATCGCCACCCTGCTCTTCGCGCTTGATGCGGTCGAAGATTTCTTCGCGGTGCACGGCAACGTCGCGGGGAGCGTTGACGCCGACACGCACCTGGTTGCCCTTGACGCCCAGCACCGTCACGGTCACGTCGTTGCCGATCATGACTGTTTCGCCGACGCGTCGAGTGAGAATCAACATTGAGCTTCTCCTAGCCAGCTTGGCTTTATCGTTCCGCCGGATTCGAATCCTTTCCATCCCTCGGCGTTATGCAGCTGAGGTAACCGGTTTCTCTGGCAGCGTGAAGACCACCCTCTTCTGGGCCACCCCGATGCCTCGCCTCTACCCCCGCGAAGACAAACACATGAAAAATCATGTGCATACCTTTCACGCGACGAACGATAGCGCGCAGTAACGTGATTGTCAGCATAAGCCGACAACGAAAAACCCGTTTTGGTTCCGCTAACGGAATCGCAATCGGGCAAGCAACCAGCGACATCGGGCCAATCGGCCCGTTTTATGACAATTGCGGCGAGAGCCAGTCCGAGAGGCTGTCCAGCGCGGCCGGCAGGTTGGCCGGTTGGGTGCCGCCCGCTTGGGCGAGATCGGCGCGACCGCCGCCCTTGCCGCCGACCTGCTTCGCGACGAAGTTGACGATCTCGCCGGCCTTCACGCGGCCCGTGAGGTCGCCCGTGACACCGGCGATCAGCGTCACCTTGTCGTCGCCCGCCGGCGAGCCGAGCACGATGATGGCGCTGCCGAGCTTGGATTTGAGCTGGTCGACCGCGGTGCGCAGCGCGGCGGCATCGGCGCCGTCGATGCTGGCCGCCACGAGCTTGACGCCCTGGCTGCCAATCGCGCGGGCCTGCTCGGCCAGGTCGCGACCGCCGCCGCTCGCGAGCTTCTCCTTGAGCTGGCCGATTTCCTTCTCCATCCGGCGCGCCCGCTCGAGCAGCTGACGCACCTTGTCCTCGACGTCGTCGCGCGAGCCGCGCACCAGCCCCGCGATGTCGCGCAGCTTGTGGTCGGTGGCCACGACGTAGTCGTAGGCCCCCTGCCCGGTGACGGCCTCGATCCGGCGCACGCCCGCGGCGACGCCGCCTTCGCTGACGATCTTGAAGAGCCCGATGTCACCGGCGCGCTTCACGTGGGTGCCGCCGCAGAGCTCCATCGAGAACTCGCCGAGCCGCAGCACTCGCACCTTGTCGTCGTACTTTTCGCCGAACAGCGCCATGGCGCCCTCGGCCACCGCGGCATCGAAGTCCATCAGCCGCGTCTCGGCCTCGGCGTTGCGGCGGATCTCGGCGTTGACGATCGTCTCGATCTGCGCGAGTTCCTCGGGCGTCACGGCCGAGTAGTGCGAAAAGTCGAACCGCAGCCGGTCGGGCGCGACGAGCGAGCCCTTCTGCAGCACGTGGGGCCCGAGCACCTTGCGCAGTGCCGCGTGCAGCAGGTGGGTCGCGGAGTGGTTGAGCCGCGTCGCCTGGCGCAGTTCGCCGTCGACGTAGGCCTCGACCGCATCGCCGACCTTGAGGCTGCCTTCGCCGAGCGTGCCGACGTGCACGTGCGCCTTGCCGAGCTTCACCGTGTCGTCGACCGAGAACTTGGCGCCGCCCGCGGTGACGAGCACGCCACGGTCGCCGACCTGGCCGCCGCTCTCGGCGTAGAACGGCGTGACGTCGAGCACGACCTGGCCCGCCTCGCCGGCCCGCAGTTCGGCCACGGGCTGCTGGTCCTTGTACAGCGACACGATGCGCCCGACGCCGTGCTCGCCGTCGTAGCCGACGAACGAGGTCTGCGCATCGGTGCTCATGCCGCCGCGCAGGTCGACGCTGAACTTGCTCGCGGCACGGGCACGCGCACGCTGCGCGTCCATCGCGGCTTCGAAGCCGGCCTCGTCGATCGCGAGGCCTTTTTCGCGTGCGACGTCGTTGGTCAGGTCGACCGGGAACCCGTAGGTGTCGTAGAGCCGGAACACCGTCTCGCCCGGGATCTGCGTCTTGCCGCCCAAGCCGGCGATCGCCTCGTCGAGCAGCGCCATGCCCTGCGCGAGCGTCTCGGCGAAGCGCTCCTCTTCCTGCAGCACGACCTTCTCGATGTGCGCACGCTGCGTCGCGAGCTCGGGGTAGGCGGCGCCCATCTCCTGCTCGAGCGTGGCGACGAGCTTGTGGAAGAACGGCTGGCGCTGGCCCAGCATGAAGCCGTGACGGATCGCGCGCCGCATGATCCGGCGCAGCACGTAGCCGCGGCCCTCGTTCGAGGGCAGCACGCCGTCGGCAATCAGGAACGACGTCGCGCGGATGTGGTCCGCGATCACGCGCAGCGAGTTCGAGCCGAGGTCGGCCGTGCCGGTGGCCTGCGCGGCGGCCGCGATCAGGTTGCGGAACAGGTCGATCTCGTAGTTGCTGTGCGCGCCCTGCATCACGGCAGCGACACGCTCGAGGCCCATGCCGGTATCGACCGACGGCTTCGGCAGCGGCGTCATGGTGCCATCGGCCGAACGGTCGAACTGCATGAAGACCAGGTTCCAGATCTCGACGTAACGGTCGCCGTCCTCGTCGGGCGAGCCCGGGGGGCCGCCGGCGATCTCGGGGCCGTGGTCGTAGAAGATCTCGGTGCACGGGCCGCACGGGCCGGTGTCGCCCATCGCCCAGAAGTTCGACTTCGCGCCCATGCGCGAGAAGCGGTTCGGGTCGACGCCGATTTCCTTGAGCCAGATTTCGGCCGCGCCGTGGTCGTGCTCGTAGACCGTGACCCAGAGCCGCTCGGCCGGGATGCCGAGCGTGACGGTGACGAAGTCCCAGGCGTAGCGGATCGCGTCGTGCTTGAAGTAGTCGCCGAAGCTGAAATTGCCCAGCATCTCGAAGAACGTGTGGTGGCGCGCCGTGTAGCCGACGTTTTCGAGGTCGTTGTGCTTGCCGCCGGCGCGCACGCAGCGCTGCGAGGAGGCCGCGCGCACGTAGCTGCGCTGGTCCTTGCCGAGGAACACGTCCTTGAACTGGACCATGCCGGCGTTGGTGAAGAGCAGCGTGGGGTCGTTGCCCGGCACCAGCGAGCTCGACGGCACGACCGCGTGGCCGCGCTCGCGGAAGAAGTCCAGGAAGGCCGCGCGCAGCTGCGCGCTGGTCATGAACTTGGGCGGGGTGGGCAGCGTCGTGCTGCCGCTAGGGCTGGTCGTGGTGGTCGTCATGGTCGGGGCCGTCTTCGTCGGGGCCGAGGGCGGCCCGGATCTGTTCCGAAGAAAACCCGCGATATTGTAGGAATCGTGCCTGTTTTGCACGTTCACGGTGGTCGGCCGGCGGCGACAGGCCGAACTTGCGTCGGCGTGCCTCGCGCGCCGCGGCAACCCAGTCGGTCTCAGCCTCGTCGAGTGCCTGGTCGATGGCTTCGGCCGCGACGCCCTTTTCGCGCAGGCCCATGCGGATGCGCACGGGACCCCGGCCGCGCCCGGCGTTCTGCGTGACGAACTGGCCGGCGTAACGGGCCTCGCGCAACAAGCCCTGCTGCACGAGGGCCTCGACCGCAGCCTCGACAAGCTCGCGACGGTGCCCCTTGCGCAGCAGGCGGGTGACGAGCTCGTGGCGGCTGAAGTCGCGGCCGGCGAGCAGTGCGTACGCCGCCTTGCGCACGCTCTTCACCTCTCCCGTGTCAACGGGAGAGGTGCTCGAGCCCTCACCCCCACCCTCTCCCGCCGGGGTGGGAGAGGGGGCCGGATGATCAGGCTTCGGCCGCTTCACCCTTGCCTGCACTCTGGGCCGCCTCGCCCTTGCGCGGCGCCAGCAGCTTCTCGCGGATCGCGGCTTCGATTTCGCGCGCCGTCTCCGGGCGCTGGCGCAGGTATTCGCGGACGTTTTCCTTGCCCTGGCCGATGCGTTCGCCCTTGTACGAGTACCAGGAGCCCGACTTCTCGATCAGGTTCTGCGCGACGCCCATCTCGATGATCTCGCCTTCGCGCGAGATGCCGATGCCGTACATGATCTCGAACTCGGCCTCGCGGAACGGCGGGGCGACCTTGTTCTTGACGACCTTGACGCGCGTCTGGTTGCCGATGACTTCCTCGCCCGACTTGATCGCGCCGATGCGACGGATGTCGAGGCGGACCGAGGCGTAGAACTTGAGCGCGTTGCCGCCCGTCGTGGTCTCCGGATTGCCGAACATGACGCCGATCTTCATGCGGATCTGGTTGATGAAGACGACGATCGTGTTCGAGCGCTTGATGTTGCCGGTGAGCTTGCGCAGCGCCTGCGACATCAGGCGTGCCTGCAGGCCGACCTGCATCTAGCCCATTTCGCCTTCGATTTCGGCCTTCGGCGTCAGGGCCGCGACCGAGTCGACCACCACCACGTCGACCGCGCCCGAACGCACGAGCATGTCGGTGATTTCGAGCGCCTGCTCGCCGTTGTCCGGCTGGGACACGAGCAGCTCGTTGACGTTGACGCCGAGCTTCTCGGCGTAGACCGGGTCGAGCGCGTGCTCGGCGTCGACGAACGCGGCCGTGCCGCCCTTGCGCTGCACTTCGGCGATGGCCGTCAGCGCGAGCGTGGTCTTGCCCGAGGATTCCGGGCCGTAGATTTCGACGACGCGGCCGCGCGGCAGACCGCCGACGCCGAGCGCGATGTCGAGGCCGAGCGAGCCGGTCGAGACGGCTTCGACGTCGTAGCTGGCCGCGGCGTCGCCGAGGCGCATGACGGAGCCCTTGCCGAACTGCTTCTCGATCTGGCCGAGCGCTGCGGACAGCGCCTTCTTGCGGTTTTCTTCCATTACGTGTGCCCGTGCCTTGTGACGGGGCCCGTCACGGGGCCCGAGGTGGTAGGGGATCAATCAGCGGGAGGGCTGCATTATCCCACAGCGCCCCCCTCGCGGCAGGCGGAAAATTGCCCGGGAACGCCGGTTTCTCAGCCGCCTCGACCGCGCAGATTCCACCAGCGCAGAGGCTCATAGCGTGAGCCCGCGGGATCGGTCACCGAACGCACCAGCGCGAAGCGGTCGGCGGGCCAGCGCAGCGGCCCCGGCAATGGCTCCGGCTGTGCCGTCCTGACCTTGCGCGCCAGCGTCACGTGTGGACGGTAGCTGCGCGTCTCGGGCGCGAAGCCCATCAGTGCCAGGCCCGTGCGCAGCTGTTCGACGAGCTGCGCGAGCGGTGCGGGCGTGCGCGTCGCCGCGAGGCAGTACACCTGCGGATGACGCCAGTGGTCGAGCGCGTCGAAGACCACCTCGAACGGTGCCGCCACCACCCGGTCGGCGGCGTCCCACACCGCGGGCTGGCGCTCGCTCGTGACGGCACCGAGGAACTCCAGCGTCACGTGCCACTGGTCCGGGCGCTGTGCCCGACCGCCCACCGCCGCGGCGAGCGGCGGCAGCCGTTGCGCCAATTCGCCCTGCAGACGTTCGTCGGGCCAGAGCGCGAAGAACAGCCGTTCGGTCGTCATCGCTCGAGCAGGCCCTGCAACGCCAGCTTCACCGTGCGTCGGCGCACGGCGTCGCGGTCGCCGTCGAGCGCGACGCGGCGCGTCGAGACCTCGCATGTGCTGCCCGCGGCGCGCACGGCCCACGCGAGCCAGACCGTGCCCACGGGTTTTGCGGGCGTGCCACCGTCGGGCCCCGCGATGCCCGTCACGGCCACCGCCAGGTCACCACCGAGACTTTCGAGCGCGCCTGTGGCCATGGCGCGCGCGACGGGTTCGCTCACGGCGCCGTGCTCCAGCAGCAGCGCCGCGGGCACCCCCAGCAACCGGGTCTTGGCCTCGTTCGCATAGGCCACGGCACTGCCCAAAAACCAGCGCGAACTGCCAGGCAGGTCGGTGCAGGCCTTTGCGATCCAGCCGCCGGTACACGATTCCGCGGCGACGAACGTACGCCCCGAACCGGTCAGGTGCCCGGCCACGGCGCCCGCCAGCGCCGCAAGTTCTGCATCGTCGGGTACAGCCATGCGAGAATTGTAGCGGGGCTTGCGTCGCACGGCCGACGCCGCGGATGCAAGCAGCGATTCGGAATCGACACAACGAGGCAGGATGTCCATGAAACTAGTCGAGGTCGCGCTGGCACTCGCCATCGCCACAGGCCCCTTGGTCGCCAGCGCGCAGGAAAGCGTCCGCGCCGACGAGCAGATCATTCTCAAGCAGGTACAGACCGACAAGCGCGCCGTCTACGCGCGCACGCTGCAACTGACCGACAGCGAAAGCCGCGCGTTCTGGCCCATCTACGACGAGTACGAGGTCGCCGCCAAGAAGGTCGACGACAAGTTCCTCGCGCTGGTCGACGAATTCGCGCAGAAGTACGCGACGATGACCGACGCGGACGCCGCGCAGATGCTCAAGACCAAGATGGCGCTCGAGCAGGAACGCATGGCGCTCAAGCAGAAGTACACGAAGAAGATCGCCAAGGCGGTGCCGGCCACCAAGGCGCTGCGTTACGCGCAGGTCGAGACGCGGATCGAGAACATGATCCGCCGCGACGTCTACTCGCTGATCCCGCTCGCACAGTGAATCCGCATTCCCGGCCAAGGAGCCAGAACATGAACCGCAAATCCGCTCTCTTCGCCCTCGCCGCCGTCGCCGCCTTCGGCACGGTCACGCCGGCGCTCGCGCAATCGACCTACGACGAGAACCAGGTGCTGCTGTCGCAGATCCAGACCGACCGGCAGGCCGTGGTGCTGCAGGCGATGGCGCTCGACGACGCGCAGGTGCGCGCGTTTTCGCCGGTCTACGACGCCTACCAGGCGGACCGTCGCAAGCTCATGGACCGCGGCGTGGAGCTGCTGAACTCCTATGCCTCGAATTACGAAAGCATGACCGACGACGCAGCGAAGTCCCTGCTGAAGGACTGGTTCAAGCTGCAGAAGGATGAGGACGCCCTGATGCAGAAGTACGCGAAGCAGATGCAGAAGGTGCTGCCCGCCACCAAGGTGCTGCGCTTCGTGCAGATCGAAAACAAGCTCAACACGCTGCTGCGCCTGCCCACGCTGCGTGGCATCCCGCTCACGCGGTAAGCCGGAGGCAACACGATGATGCTCACTACGCTTCTTCGCACGCGTCGTCTCGCCGCTGCGGCGGCACTCGTCGCGACGGCGCTGCTCGCCAGCGGCTGCGCGTCGGGCCCGGATATCCGCGCCGACTACGATCGCCAGGCGGACTTCGGCAAGTACCGGACCTTCGGCTTCGTCGCGGCCACTAGCACCGACACCGCCGAGTTCCGCACGCTCGCGACGCAGATGATGCAGGCGGCCGCGACGCGCGAGATGCAGGCACGCGGCTACACGCGCGCCGACGACCCGGACCTGCTGATCAACTTCAAGGGCAAGCTCGAGGAGAAGACCGACATCGAATCGACGCCGGCGCCCTACTACGGGCCGGGCTGGGGTTACCGCGGCTGGTACGGCGCACCCTACGGCGCCTACGGCTACGGCGGCAGCGAAGTCACGACGCGCCGCTACAACGTCGGCACGCTCGTGATGGACGTGATCGACCGCGAGAACCGGCAGGCCGTGTTCCAGGGCGGCATCGAGGGCGTCGTGACCAAGGACATGATGGCCAACAAGGAGGCGACCATCGACCAGGCCGTCACGCACATCTTCTCGAAATACCCGTTCGTCGCGGGCCAGTCGGCGCCGGTCGTGCCGGTCGACGAGAAGAAGAAGTAATCATCCGCACGTAGGCCGCGCCTGCCGGAGACGGCGGGCGCGGCCGCGATGCCGCTCACGAGGTCGCGGCGGCATCACCGCTTCCCGTCAGCGTGCTCAGCTGGCCTTGGCCTCTTCCGGCTTGGCCTCCTCGGGTTTGGCCTCGTCGGACCCGCCGTCGTCGTTGCCGCGGCCTTCCTGCTTCTCGTCGCGCTTGTCCTGCCGGCACTCGGGTCGCGACTTCTCGTCGCCGGCCTTGCATTCGCGCTTGTCGTCGCGCGAATCCTGGCGGTTGTCGCGCCGGTCGGAGCGCCGGTCCATGCCCTGTGTCTGCGCGTAGGCGGTCGTCTCGACCAGCACCCCGCCAACGATGAATGCGGTCACGGCCGTGAGCAACAGCGGTCGAAGTTTCATGCGTCCTCCCGTCGTCGGTTGATGTCGAATTCTGGTGACGATCCGGCGAAACGCGACCGAGTCTACGCCTCCGCCATGCGTGCGTCTGCGGCGCCGCGACCGGGCAACCCAGCACTTGCATGACAGCCCGTGCAAGCGGCGAGCCAGCCGTCGATAATCGAGGCCATAACAACGCGCGGCGTTCGCCGTGCAGGGAGCACAAGAAGATGAAACTGTCCCGGGTGATGGTCGTGGCGACGCTGGCCCTGTTCGGCGGCGTCGCAAGTGCCGACGACGGTCGCGGCTTCTATGTCGGGTTGGGCGCGGGTGTCGCGCTCGCCGACGTCGACCAGGACGAACTGGACGCGATGGTGTTCGGCCCGCTCGAGAGCGAGGGTCTCGAAATCGTCGACGCGAGTTCCAAGCTCAGCGATTCGGACGCGTCGCTCGGCCTGCTGGTCGGCTACCGTTTCCTGCCATGGCTCGCAGTCGAGGCCGAATGGCTGACGCTGGGCACGACAGGTTACGAAGCCCACGCGGACGTCTGGACCGGCGACTTCATCGTGCCGCTCAAGACGACACTCGAGACCGACTCGAAGGGCATCGCGGTCTCCGCGCTCGGCCTCTGGCCGGTGTCGCAGCGGTGGGACCTGTACGGCCGCATCGGCGTCCTGATGGCCGACACGACGGTCACGGCGCGGGTCTCGTCGGACGTGATGAGCATCCCGTTCAGCGACTCGAAGTCGTCGCAGGAAGTCCTCGCCGGCATCGGCGCCGCGTGGAAGGCGTCGCCGACCTGGACCGTGCGGCTCGACTACCAGCATTTCCAGGACGTGGGCGACGAGGAGGTGACCGGCGAGGCGTCGATCGACCGTCTCTCGCTGCAGTGGCTGTACACGTTCTGAACCTGCGCCGGGACGCGTCGGCCGGGCCTTCCGTGCCCGGCCGGCCTCGTCCCCGAACGGAGAGTGCCACCGGGCTTGGCCGAACCGCTCGCTCGCGCGCTACTATCGAACGAGAAGAATCACCGGGAGTACACGGATGGCCTGGACCTTCGTCGGTCGCCTGGAGCGCACCGCACGGATCTTGAGCGGGGCGCTCGTCCTGCTCGTCGCAAGCGTGGCCGTCGCGGCGGACCGCTACTGGCCCCCGATCGTCGACCCCGCGACCGGTCGCCACACGCCCGGCCGCTGGGTCTGGGCCGACCTCGTCACCGCGGACGTCGCCACGGCCGCAGACTTCTACGGCAAGGTCTTTGGCTGGACGTTCGAGACCTACGGCGGCACGGACGACCGCGAGACGTACACGCTGGCGCTTTCCTCCGGCCTGCCGATCGGCGGCATGCTGTACGACGCCCGCGCCCTGCAGGGCGACACGCCGTCGGCCCGCTGGATCGGGCTGGTCTCGGTGGCGGACCCGCGCGCAGCGGCGGCGGCCGTCACGCAGCACGGCGGCAAGGTGATCTATGCGCCGACGATGCTGGGCGAGCGCGGCGAAACCGCCGTGTTCCAGGACCCGGAGGGCACGCTGTTCGGGGTCGTGAACTCCAGGAACGGCGACCCGGGGGATTATCTCGGCGACGAGAACGAATGGGTCTGGCTCGACCTCTGGTCGAACGACGTCGCCAGGGCGGCCGAGTTCTATCGCGCCGTCGTCGGCTACGAGACCACGCCGGCGGGCGTCGACGGCACGGCCCGCAGCGGCGTACACCTGTTGTCGGGCGGCTACGTGCGCGCCGGCATCATGCAGAAGCAGGATCCGAAGACCGCGTCGGTGTGGTTGCCGTACGTGCGCGTGGCCAGCGCCGGGCAGACGATCGACAAGGCGCGCGCCGCGGGCGGCAAGGTCGTCTACGGTCCCGCCGCGTTCGGCCCGGGCGTGATCGCGATCCTTGCCGACCCGACCGGGGCCCCGGTCGGCATCGTGCAACTGCCCGCCACGGAGGCCCAGCCATGAACGAGCGCGCGCGGATCGGCGTAATCCGGGCGGCAGCGGTCGCCCTCGTCGCCTCCTCGCTCGTCGCCGGCTGCGCCAGCGACGGCGATTACGGTGGCGGTGGCGTGTCCACGAGCGTCAGCGTGGGCGTGGGCTACGGCAGCTATTACGGCCCGGGCTGGTACGGCGGCTATTACGCGCCCTATCCGCCGGTGGTCGTCGTGCCGCCCGACGAGCGGCCCGATCGCCCGGACGATCGCCCGCGACCGACGCCACATCCCGGCGAAGGGGGTGGCGTATCGACGATGCCGTCGACGCGGCCGGCACCGGCCGGCCAGCCGGCGCGGGCGACCACGGCACCGTCGCGGCCGGCCACGGTGGACCGACCGACCAGCCGGCCCTCCAGCCGCCCCGCACCCCGGCCAATGCCGCGCCCGATGCCGCGACGTCGCTGAGGCGATTGCGCAGGCCCCCGGACCACGCGGGCCCCGCGACCGCGGCCCGACCGCCGCGGAGACCGGACGCCGGAAAATGCGGGCTTGAGACGAGGCCCCGGCTCGGTGTTCACTTTTGGCCCACCGATGCGCACGCGCGGTAGTGCCAGCGTGCGTCCGGCTCGAGAGAGGGACCATTCGGGTGGACGACCGTCGCGACACCGTCCGGGACGACGAGCGGCTGCGCACGGCAGAGCGCATGGCGTGGGCCAGCCATGAGGCCAACGACGCCATATTCCTGTTCGCCGCGGACGGCTCGATCCGGGACTGCAACGCGGCGGCCGAGCGACGCTACGGCTACTCGCGCGCCGAACTGCTGGCGCTGAACGCCGGTGACCTGCGCGCCCGGCCGAACGGCGAAGCGCCCTCGTCGCAGGCCGAGATCGCGCAAGTCCTGGCCGAGGGCAACTCGGTGTTCGAGTGTACGCACCGTCGCAAGGACGGCGCGTCGTTCCCCGTCGAAGTGAGCGCGCGTGCGGCACGGTTCGACTCGACCGCCTACGTGCTCGGCATCGTGCGCGACGTTTCCGAACGCAAGTCGATCGAAGCGGAATCGGCCCGGCTCGACGCGAAGCGCGAGCGCATGCTGCGCTATTGGCGCCTGCAGTTCGACAGCATGCCGCTCGGTTGCATCATCCTCGACGAGGAGATGCGCACCACGCGGTACAACCCCGCGTTCGCGCACACGTTTCGCGTCGACGAGAGTTCGCGCGATGGCGACCTGCTTGCACTGGTCGTGCCCGAGGAGATCCGTGGCGGACTGCTGTCCTGGCTGCGCAACCTGCGGGAAGCCCACGAGCCGGTCACCGGCATCAACGACAACATCCGTCTCGACGGCACGCGGCTCACCTGTCGCTGGACCAACATTCCGTTGCGCGACGAGGACGACCGGTTCGTCGGCCTCATGTGCATCTGCGAGGACGTCACCGAAGCGCAGCGATCGCAGCGCGCCCTCGCCGCGAGCGAAGCGCGTTACCGGACGCTGTTCGAGCAGGCCTCCGACGCAATCCTGGCGTTCGACGCGTCGGGACGCATCGTCGATGCCAACCCGGAGGCCGTGCGCATGTTCGGTCATCCGCAGGAACAACTGCTCGCGTCGACGCTCGACCGGCTGCGGCTCTACGCGCGACCGGAACCCGACACCTCGGTCCAGGGCCCCGTGCAGCGCGAGCGCTGGCGCATGGTGCGCGCCGACGGCGAGCAGATCGATGCCGACGTGGGGCTGCGCACGCTCGACGACGGTACGCACATCGCCTCGATCCGCAACGAGTCCGGGCTGCACGCGGCGCGACGCCGGATCGA